>NZ_JACMYO010000250.1 GCF_020889685.1 Bradyrhizobium oropedii | reverse complement strand
CTGAGGGCTGCCGGCACGCGAAATCTCCTTGCCTCTCCCCGCGCGCGGGGAGAGGCCGGATCGCATGCGCCCTCCGACGTCATGGCCGGGCTTGACCCGGCCATCCACGTCTTTCTTCATGGTCAGCACCAAGACGTGGATGCCCGGGTCAAGCCCGGGCATGACGAGTTGCACAAATCCTCGCGCGGCGGGACGGAAATCTACCCCGACGTCAGCAAGTCGACCTTCGCATTCGCCACGATCAGCCGCTCGGCGAGGATCTGTGCGAGGTTGCGCATGATCCGTTCGCCGGCGCGCGGGTGTTGCTCGCGGAAGCGCTCGAAATCCCTGCTTGCCACCTCATAGGCGGTGGCCGACATATCGGCGACGACGTCGGCCGAGCGCTTCGGCTCCAACAGCGCCATCTCGCCGAACGCCATGCCGGCAGTGAGCGTCGCGAGCCGGATGCCATCGGGCAGGGTGACGTGGACCACGCCGCTGCGCAGGAAGAACAGCGAGGTCGCCTCGCTGCCCGCGGCGATGATCTTTTCATTCGGCTGATAGGTCCTGACCGTGCAGAGCGGCTTGAGCTCGGCGATCTCCGCCTCGCTCAATCCGGCGAGCAGCGGCTGCTCGGAAAGCTCTGTGGTTTCGAGGAAGTCGATCGAGCCGCCATAGCGGTAGACGATCTGGTCTTCCGCCCACTCGATCGCGGTATCGAGCAGATAGAAATCCCTGATATTGCCGAGCCGGTTGGTCCACTCGCTGATCGTGGTCCATTCGCGCGAGGTTCGCTTGATGCCGGAGAGGATCACGGTGACGCCGAGTTCGGCCAGCTCCTGGAAGGCCTCCGCGACCAGCCTTGCGCCCGCGCGGGTCGTCGCGGTGACGCGGCGCAGGTCGAAGATCACGAACTCCGGTCGCGGGCTGCCGGCAAGACGGCGCGAAACATAGTCGACATTGGACAGCGACAGCGTGCCGACCAGCTCGATCACGCGCACCTCCTGGAAGTGCTTGGCCAGGATCTCCTGTTCCTGCGGCCGGCGCACCCGCCGCGACGGATTCTTTCCGATGTTGTAATCGGCGATGATGCTGTGGCGGGCGTCGTCGCTGCGGTTCAGCATGTGGAGGTCGTAATGCGCCGACAGCGCCTCGCAGACCTTGATGCCGCGCACGCTGTTGCCGTGCTTGTCGAGCTTCGGCGAGTAGCTGCCGAGCCCGAGCCGCGCCGGCAGCGCCGCCAGGATGCCGCCGCCGACGCCGCTCTTGGCGGGGATGCCGACGCGGTAGATCCATTCGCCGGCGTAATCGTACATCCCGGACGACGTCATCACCGACAGCGTGCGTGCGATCGCGTAGGGCGTCACCACCTGTTCACCGGTCAACGGATTGATGCCGCGATTGGCCAGCGTAGCCGCCATCACGGCGGTGTCGCGCGCGGTGACGAGGATGGCGCATTGCCGGAAATAGACGTCGAGCACCGCGGGCACGTTGTCGGTGATCACGCTGTTGGTGCGCAGGAGATAGCCGATCGCCCGGTTGCGGTCGCCGGTGGCGCTCTCGGAAGTGTAGACCGCCTCGTCGACGTCGAGCTCGCGGCCGGCGAAGCGGCCGAGTGCCTGGCGGATGTAGTCGAATGCACCGTCACCCTTGTCGGCATGGAGCAAGCCGGAGCAGGCGATCGCGCCTGCGTTCACCATCGCATTGAACGGGTGGTTGTCGGCATTGAGCCGGATCGAATTGAAGGGGTCGCCGGACGGCTCGACGCCGATCACGCTTTCCACCCGCTCGGCGCCCAGCGTGTCCAGCGCCAGCGCGAACACGAACGGCTTCGACATCGACTGGATGGTGAAGGGCACCCTGGTGTCGCCGACCTCGTAGACATGGCCGTCGAGCGTCGCAAGGCTGATGCCAAAATGGGCAGGGTCGGCCTTGCCGAGCTCCGGGATGTAGTCGGCGACCGTGCCCGCCGCCTCCGGAAGGAAGTCTGCGTAACACGTGTGCAGAAACCGCAGCAGGGGCGGCTTCGAGCTGGACCAGGCCGTGGTGGTGGCGGTGACGGGAGGAGGCGATCGTTTCATCGCCTCCTGTTGTGCAACGCAATCAGGGCGCACGCAACCGAGCGCGCAGCGACGTCGGCTGTGCGGCGCCCGTGCAGGCGCGAGCCGGGGGGGGCTGCCTGTTTTCGAACAGATGTTCACAAAACGAGCGATTGCTCGGCAATTGTCTCGTCATACGAAACATTTGAGCCGGGAATGTTTCGAAAGCGAAACAGCATGCGATCCTGTGCGGCTCCTGAGGAGCCGCGGACCGGGACATGGCATCTGGGAATTTGATTCGCGCGGGGCGGCCTGACGGTCCGCCGTCAGGTCTCGACGATCGCGATGGCCTGGCCTTCAGCGATGACATCGTCGATCTTGACCAGAATCGACTTGATTTTGCCTGCTGTCGTCGATGTGACCGGGATCTCCATTTTCATCGCTTCGACGAACGCAATCTCGTCGCCGCTGCCGATGCTGTTGCCAGCTTCAACAGGAAGCGCGCAAACGCGCCCGGCAACTTCGGTCACAACCTTGATCTCTGGCATTCCACTCTCCGATACCGTCTTGCGGAAATTTCATCCGGCGAACGGCTTTTTGTTGTGGCGGCAGATTGCCTGAGGTAGCTTCATCTGCAAGTGGAATTTTATTCCGCATGACGGAATGGAGCCAAACAAAATGGGACGGCGCTCGGAACGGCTTAGCAGGCAGGGAATGCTCGCCAGCGAGACTGGCGATGACGATGTGATCCAGGTGGTGTCGCGCGCCTTCGATGTGTTGAGGTGCTTCGAGGGACACGAGGCGCGGCTCGGTAATCTCGAAATCTCGAACCGCTGCGGCTTGCCGCGTTCGACGGTGTCGCGGTTGACGCACACGCTGACGCGGATGGGACAGCTCGTTTATCTGCCGCGCGATCAGAAATATCGCATCGGCCCGAGTGCGGTCGCGATGAGCACCACGATGATGAAGGGGTTGCAGCTTCGCAATCTGATCCGGCTGCGTTTGCAGGATGTCGCCGATCAATTGCCCGGCACCGTGGGCTTCGTCATCCCCGACCGCTTTCATCTGGTCTATCTGGAGTTCGCCCGCGCGGCGAACGCGCTCGGGCTGCATGAGGCCACCGGCAGCCGCATCTCGATGGCGACCACCGCCGCCGGCCACGCCTACACCGCAGCGCTCGATCCCGCGATCGGCGACGCGCTGATCGCAGAGATGGAGGGCGAGTTGCCCGACGGCGCCAAGATGCTGACGCCGCGCATCGAGGCCAATCGCCGACATTTGCAGGAGCACGGCTACGTCGTCGCCTGCGGCCTGTGGAGCCCGCACATCAACGGCGTCGCGGTGCCGCTATGGTCGCCGCAATATCAGACCTATGTCGTCACCACGATCGGCCTGCTGTCGGCAATGTATGACGAGCAGCGGCTGCATCGCGAGGTCGCGCCGCAAATGGTCGAACTCGCCGCTGCACTCGGCAGCCTGCTCGAAGGCGCCGACGGCGACATCTTCAGCAATCGGATCGAACGCAAGTCGCTTCCGGTGACCACCCATAACAACAACAAAATCATCAAGACGGGAGCAGTGAATGAACTGGAAGCCGGAACTCGACGACCTCGCCCGGCGCGAAGCGTTCGCGCGGGAGATGGGAGGCGTTGACAAGGTCAAGCGGCAACGCGACCAGGGCCGGCTCACGGTTCGTGAGCGCATCGACAAGCTCGTCGACCAGAACAGCTTTCACGAAGTCGGTGCCATCTCCGGCATCGCCGAATACGACGAGAGCAACGAACTCAAGAATCTGACGCCGGCGAACTGTGTGTTCGGCCGCGCGAGGGTCGACGGCCGCACCGTGGTCGTGGTCGGCGACGATTTCACCGTGCGCGGCGGCTCGGCGGATGCATCGATTTCCGCCAAGCCATTGATGGCGGAGGAGATGGCGCATGATTTCCGCCTGCCGATCGTTCGCGTGATCGAAGGCTCCGGCGGCGGCGGCTCGGTGAAGACGATCGAGACCAGGGGCGCCGCCAATCTGCCCGGCGGCGTCGGCGGCACGCGCTGGTACTGGTACACGACCGCCAATCTTGCGCGCGTGCCGGTGGTCGGTCTCGGGCTCGGCTCGGTCGCGGGCCTCGGCGCCGCGCGACTGGCGGCCACGCATTATTCGGTCATGACCAAGAGCTCCGCGATGTTCGTCGCCGGCCCGCCGGTGGTGAAGCGGCTCGGCCAGGATCTGACCAAGCAGGAGCTTGGCGGCGCCGATATCCAGACCCGCGCCGGCGCGATCGATCAGGCCGTCGAGACGGAAGAGGAGGCGTTCGACTACGCGCGGCGCTTCCTGTCCTATCTGCCGGCGTCGGTCTACGACCTGCCGCCGACCATTCCCTGCACCGACGATCCGGAACGGGCTGAGGAGTCACTGCTGAAGGCCGTGCCGCGCAACCGGCGGCAGGTCTACAAGATGCGGCCGATCATCGAGGCCGTCGTCGACAAGGGCTCGTTCTTCGAGGTCGCCGGCAACTTCGGCCGGCCGGTCATCACGGGGCTGGCGCGGATCGAGGGCAGGGCGGTGCTGCTGCTCGCCAGCGATCCCTTCCACTACGGCGGCTCATGGACTTCGGACGCGTGCCAGAAGGTGGTGCGCTGGGTCGACTTCGCCGAGACCTTCCATCTGCCGGTGGTCTATCTGATGGACTGCCCCGGCTTCATGATCGGGCTCGAAGCGGAGAAGTCGGCGACCATCCGCCACGGCGTGCGGGCAATGGCCGCGGTGAACCAGAGCACGGTGCCGTGGTGCACGATCATCATCCGCAACGCTTTCGGCGTCGCCGGGGTGGTGCATCAGCCGGCCAATCGCTTCTCGATGCGCTACGCCTGGCCGTCGGCCTATTGGGGGTCGCTGCCGCTCGAAGGCGGCATCGAGGCCGCCTATCGCGCCGAGATCGATGCCGCCGCCGATCCCGCCGCCAAGCTGCGCGAGATCGAGGATCGGCTCAACAAGCTGCGCTCGCCGTTCCGCTCGGCCGAGAAGTTCTGGGTCGAGGAGGTGATCGACCCGCGCAAGACGCGCTCGCTGCTCTGCGAGTTCGCCCGCCTTGCCGAGCCGATCCGCAAGGCGGGGCCGCCGAGCAACATGTCGACGCGGCCGTAAGGGCTCTTCCTCCGCCGTCATTGCGAGGAGCGCAGCGACGAAGCAATCCATCTATCCCTGAGGGGAGGCGTGGATTGCTTCGCTTCGCTCGCAATGACGGTGAAGGAGCGTCCGCTTACTACTCTGCTTCCCGATGCACGTCGTGGATCACGATCCCCATGCCGTTCTCGGGCATCTTGATCCATTCGCGCCGCTTCAGCGAACGCTTGGTGTCCTCGTGTCCGCTCGCCCAGTGCTCGCGCATCGAGGTGCCGGAGAATTCGTGGTCCTTGGCGTCGCCCTCATAGGCCTTCTGCTGATAGATCAGCTGCAGCAGCGTGATCCCGGGCAGCCGGCTGTTCGCCTTCTTGAGCTGGCGTTCCTCTTCCGACAATTGGTCGTCCGGGATTTTTCCCAGCGCGTTGTGCAGGGCGGTGCGCAGATTGTAGGTCTTGCGGTAGACGTCGGTGTTGTAGCGGGTGCGCGACGAATACATGATGTCCTTGTGCCGGGCCATCACGTCCTGGATGTCGCGCGGCAGCATCCCGCGCGCCGAGAACAGGTCGACCTGGAACACCAGCGAGTTCGCGTTGTCTTCCTGGTCGAGCAAATGCTGCAGCGGCGTGTTGGAGACGATCCCGCCATCCCAGAAATGATCGGTGCCGACCTTCACCATCGGCAGCGCCGGCGGCAATGCGCCGCTCGCCATGATGTGCTCGGGGATGATCTCGTCATGGGCATTGTCGAAATAGATGAAGTTGCCGGACAGCACGTTCACCGCGCCGACCGCGAAGCGCATTGTCTTGGAATTGATGCGGTCGAAATCGACCAGCTCGAGCAGCGAGTCACGCAGCGGCGTGGTGTCGTAGTAGCTGGTGGCGGTGCGCGCGCCGGCCGGGCTGAACCACGGATTGGCTTGATGCGGGGTGAAGAAGCCGGGTTGCCCCAACGTCGTCGTCAACCATGAGCTGGTGAAGTTGCGCGCCTTGCGGAAGATGTCGCCGTCCGGCGTGTAGTGCCAGATTTTGCGGCTGGTGATGCGATCCCAGAACGTGTGCAGCCGCTCCAGCCGCTTCGACGGCGGATTGCCGGCGATGATCGCCGAGTTGATCGCGCCGATCGAGACGCCGCAGACCCAGTCGGGCTCGATATTGGATTCATGCAGCGCCTGATAGACGCCGGCCTGATAGGCGCCGAGCGCGCCGCCGCCCTGCAGGACCAGCGCCACGCGATCGCATCCTTCGGGACGCCAGCCGGGCGTCGCGTGTTCGATATCGTCCAAATGGGGAGTTCGCGCGTCCATATCAGACACTCCAGAATTTCGCGGCGACAATTCAGTCCGCCGATGACGCCGTGATGACAGGCGCCGCGCACGCGTACGGCGCATCCGCCATGCCCGCCTGCATGGTTAGCATTGGCCTCATCGACGAAACGCGGGTCGCGCCAGCGTAACCGAGGTCAAGCAAGCGCAACTGAGGTCACGCAAGCGTAACCGAGGTCACGCACCTGACGGAAATCCCTCACATCGCTGTCAATCTCGGCCGCTAGCTTTCGCGCAAACTTTGCAAACAAAAGGATATTGCGATGCGCAGGGAAGATCTGCTCAAGCTTCCGTCGATGCCGGCTGCTGGTCCGAGCTATCCCGCGGGTCCTTACCGCTTCATCGATCGCGAATTCCTCGTCATCACCTATGAGACCGATCCGGAGCTGATCCGCGCCGGCCTGCCTGAACCGCTGGAGCCGATCGAGCAGGCGATCGTGCATTACGAATGGATCAAGATGCCTGACAGCTCCGGCTTCGGCAGCTACACCGAGTCCGGCCTCGTGATCCCCGCGCGCCTGCACGGCGAAGAGATCAATTTCGTCTGCCAGATGTATCTCGACGATGATCCGCCGATCGCGGCCGGCCGCGAGATCTGGGGCTTTCCGAAGAAGTACGCCCATCCCAAGCTCGAGATCGTCAAGGATACGCTGACCGGGACGCTGGAATATGCCGGCCAGCTCGTCGCGATGGGCACGATGGGCTACAAGCACGAGAGCATGGCGGGCAATGGCGACATCACCCGCGCCACGCTGTCGAAGACGCAAGTCAATCTGAAGATGATCCCGGGCGTCGACGGTCACCTCGATATCTGCCAGCTGGTTGCGATCAACCTGACCGACATCGTCGTCAAGGGCTCGTGGATCGGGCCGGGCCGGCTGCATCTCGTGCCGCACGTCAACGCACCGGTTGCGGATTTCCCGGTCAAGCGCGTCGTCGGCGCGCATCACTACATCGCCGATCTGACGCTGCCGTTCGGCCGCGTGGTGCACGACTACAACAAGGAAGCCGCCGAGGCGGCAGCGCCGACCGGCCTTGCGGCGGAGTAGCACAGACTGAAGCGGGCAGCGGCCTCAGGCCGCCGCCGGCTTCGGCTCTGCCACCGGCTTCGGCTGCGGCCGCGCAATCGCGAGCGTGATCACCGCCGCGCAGACGCAGAGCGCGCCCGCGATGAAGAACGCCGGCAGATAGCTGGCATAGACCGTGCGCGACACGCCGGCACCGAACGCGGCCGCGCCGGCGCCGAGCTGATGGCCGGCAAAGATCCAGCCGAACACCAGATTGGCGCGCTCGGCACCGAAGCGCTGCGCGGTGAGCCGCACCGTCGGCGGCACGGTCGCGATCCAGTCGAGGCCGTAGAACATGGCAAACAACGACAGCCCGTAGAACGTGAAGTCGGAGAACGGCAGATACAGCAGCGACAGGCCACGCAGGCCGTAATACCAGAACAAGAGATAGCGGTTGTCGTAACGGTCCGACAGCCAGCCCGAGATGATGGTGCCGAAGAAGTCGAAGATGCCCATCGCGGCAAGCAGGCTCGCGGCCTGCACCTGCGGGATGCCGTAATCGAGGCACATCGGGATCAAATGGACCTGGACGAGGCCGTTGGTCGAGGCGCCACAGACGAAGAAGGTCGCAAACAGGATCCAGAACACCGACGATTTCGAGGAGTCGCGCAGCGTACCGAGCGCGGCCGCCATGATCGGCGCGGTGGCCGGCAGCGGCGCGGGAAGGGGCGCGGTACCCTCGTCGCCGAACGGGCGTAGGCCGACATCGCTCGGCCGGTCGCGCAGCAGCATGAGCACCGCAAAGGCGGCGACGCCGAGCATGACGCAGACGAATCCAAGCGCGACGCGCCAGCCATAGCGCTCCGTGATCGTGGCGAGCAGCGGCAAGAAGGCGAGCTGCCCGGTCGCGACGCTCGCGGTGAGCACGCCGATCACGAGGCCGCGCCGCGCCACGAACCAGCGCGTGGCAATGGTCGCGCCGAGCACCAGCGCGGTCATGCCGGTGCCGATCCCGATCGCGACGCCCCACAGCGCGATCAGCTGCCAGACCTGCGTCATGGCGAGCGAGGCCAGCAGGCCGGAGACCACGATCAGTTGCGCCGCCAGCGTCACGTTACGCAGGCCGTAGCGGTTCATCAGCGCGGCGGCGAACGGCGCCATCAGCCCGAACAGGATGAAGCGGATCGACAACGCGGAGGAGATTTCGGCGGTGGACCAGCCGAATTCCTTCTGCAAGGGAACGATGAAGACGCCGGGTGCGCCGACGGTGCCGGCCGAGATCAGCGCGGCAAGGAAGGTCACGGCGACCATCACCCAGCCGTAATGGATGTTGCGGCGGGCGAGAGCGGGAGCAAGCCAGTTCGAGATCATTGGGTTCCAGATCAATTGCGTTGAAAGCTTTGCGTGATGCCCAATATGGCACGAGGGCGCTATGTCTAAAATGGCATAGTTCCCTCGTTTTCAGACACGAGAATGAACGGTCCCATCGCCTCTTGGCGGGCCGTTCGGAGAGGCCGGCATCTCCCCGCGTCATTGCGAGCGAAGCGAAGCAATCCATCGGCCCACATTTGCGGATGCATGGATTGCTTCGTCGCTATCGCTCCTCGCAATGACGCGGACACCCGTTAGTGCGTCACCCGCTCCACGGCGATCGCGGTGGCTTCGCCGCCGCCGATGCACAGCGCCGCGACGCCACGCTTCAGGTTCTGCGCCTCCAGCGCATGCAGCAGCGTCACGATCAGCCGCGCCCCGGTGGCGCCGATCGGGTGGCCGAGCGCACAGGCGCCGCCATTGATGTTCAGCCGATCGCGCGGGATGCCGAGGTCGCGTTGCGCCGCCATTGCGACCACCGCAAACGCTTCATTGATCTCGAACAGATCGACATCGCCGACGCTCCAGCCGACCTTGTCGAGCAATTTTCTGATCGCCGGGATCGGCGCGGTGGTGAACCATTGCGGCTCCTGGCTGTGGGTGGCGTGGCCCTTGATCTCCGCCAGCACCGGCAGGCCGTCGCGGTCGGCAAGCGAACGCTTCGCCAGAATCAGCGCCGCGGCGCCGTCGGCATTGGCCGACGAGGCGGCCGGCGTGATGGTGCCGTTGGCGCGGAACGCGGGCTTCAGGCCGGGGATCTTGGCCGGATCGACCTTCAGCGGATGCTCGTCGTTGGCGATGATGCGGGGACCAGCTTTCTCGGCGAGCGTGATCGGCTCGATCTCGGCCTTGAAGGCGCCGCTCTCGACGGCCTTGCGAGCGCGGCTCAGCGTCTCCATCGCGAAAGCGTCCTGGTCGGCGCGGGTGAACTGATAGGCCTCCGCGGTCGCCTCGCCGAAATCGCCCATCGAGCGGCCGGTTTCATAGGCGTCCTCGAGCCCGTCCATCATCATGTGGTCGATGATGCGGTCGTGGCCGGCGCGATAGCCGCCGCGCGCCTTCTGCAGCAGATAGGGCGCGTTGCTCATGCTCTCCATGCCGCCGGACAGCACGATCTCGGCCGAGCCGGCCTTGATGATGTCGTGCGCCAGCATGGTCGCCTTCATGCCGGACCCGCAGACCTTGTTTACGGTGGTGGCGCCGGTGGCATCCGGCAGCCCGGCGCCGCGCGCGG
>NZ_JACMYO010000249.1 GCF_020889685.1 Bradyrhizobium oropedii | reverse complement strand
GACGGCGATGGCGAAAAGCGTTCGTTCAAGCCGCGCGGTGACCGCCCGAACTACAATCGCGATGACCGCGGGCCGCGCCGCGATCGCGACGATGCCCGCCCGGCGGGCCGGTCGTCCGACCGCAAGTTCGGCGACCGCAAACCTTACGCGCCGCGCGAGCGTGATGGCGAGAAGCGTCCCTATACGCCGCGTGGTGAGCGATCGTTCGGCGACCGCCCTTCGCGCGACGGCGACCGGCCCGCGCGGAAATTCGGCGGCGACAGCAAGTTCAAGCGCGATGGCGACCGCGGGCCGCGCAAGGATTTCGGTGACCGGCCGCCGCGCGGCGAATCCAAGCCGTGGCAGAAGCGCGAGGGCGGCTCGGATCGTCCGGAGCGCGGTTCGCGCCCGTTCCGCGACGGTCCGCGCAATTTCGACAAGCCGCGCTACGACAGGTCGCGCGATGACCGCGGCGGCGACGAGCGTCCGCGGTTCTCCTGGTCCCGCGACGATCGTGAGCAGGGCGATCGTCCGAAGTTCAGCCGACCGCGCTGGGATCGCAAGGGCGACTCCGGGGATCGCAAGGGCGACTCCGGGGATCGCAACGAAGACGGTGGCGATCGCCGCGACAATCGCCGCCGCGAGCGGCCCGAAGGGCGCACCGACTGGCAGGAGCATCCGCGCAGCGAGGGCCGTTTCGGCGATCGGCCGCGCCGCGACAATGAGGACGACAGCAAGGTGTTTGCGAAGCGCCCGGCCTTTGGCGGCCGCGGCGCCTATCGCGAGCGCTCTTACGACGATCGCCGCGAGCGTCCCGAGCCGAAGCCGAAGAAGTCAGGCGAGCGGATCGCCAAGGTGCTGGCGCGCGCCGGCCTCGCCTCGCGCCGCGATGCCGAGGAGATCGTCACGCAGGGCCGCGTCACGGTCAACGGACGCGTGATCAACTCGCCGGCGCTCGATATCACCGACAATGATGTCGTGGCGGTCGACGGCAAGCCGTTGCCGCCGCGCGAGCGGACCCGGCTGTTCATGTACCACAAGCCGCGCGGGCTGATGACGACGCATGCCGATCCCGAGGGGCGGCCGACCGTGTTCGACAATCTGCCGGAGGGCCTGCCGCGGCTGATCTCGATCGGCCGGCTCGATTTCAACACCGAAGGCCTGCTGCTGCTGACCAATGACGGCGGGCTGGCGCGGACGCTGGAGCATCCCGACACCGGATGGCTGCGTCGCTACCGCGTGCGCGCGCATGGCGAGTTGACGCAGGCCCAGCTCGATCAGCTCAAGGACGGCGTCGAGGTCGACGGCGTCAAATATGGGCCGATCGAGGCGACGCTGGAGCGCGACCAGAGCTCCAACGTTTGGGTGGTGTTCGCGATCCGCGAGGGCAAGAACCGCGAGGTGCGCAACGTGATGGCGCATCTCGGGCTCGAGGTGAACCGGCTGATCCGGATCTCCTACGGCCCGTTCCAACTCGGCGAGCTCGAGGAGGGCAAGGTCGAGGAGGTCAAGACGCGGGTGCTGCGCGAGCAGCTCGGCGAGAAGGTCGCCAAGATCGCAGGCGCGGACTTCACACGGCCTGAGCAGCGTGACGATGGCGACGCGCAGCCCAGAAAGCCGGCCGCGAAGCGGGCGGTGATCAACGATCGCAAGGGCCGCCGCGTGCTGGTGCAGCGCACCGGCAGCGAGGAAGCCCGCGCCCGCAACGAGGACGAGGCCAATGGCTACGGCCCGCCGCGCCGGCCCAAGCGCGGCTATCACGGCAAGCGCGATCTCAAGCCGCAGGACGAGTAACGGTCAATGCGTGTCGTCGGGGGCAGGCTGAAGGGCCGCAATCTCGCTTCGCCCTCGGGCCGCGAGATCCGTCCGACCGCGGACCGCCTGCGCGAGTCCGTGTTCAACATCCTGATCCACGCCTACGACAATCCGATCGAGGACGCCCGCGTGCTCGATCTGTTTGCCGGTACCGGCGCGCTCGGTATCGAGGCCGCCTCGCGCGGCGCAAGGTTCACTCTGTTCGTCGACAATGGCGCCGAGGCGAGGGCGCTGCTGCGCAACAATGTCGAATCGCTCGGCCTCGGCGGGACCACCAAGGTCTATCGCCGCGATGCCACCGATCTCGGACCGGCGCACCCGGTCGAGCCGTTCTCGCTGGTGCTTCTCGATCCGCCCTATGGCAAGGGACTTGCCGAGAAGGCACTCGCCTCGCTGCGCGACGGCGGCTGGCTGACGCCGGGCGCGTTGCTCGTGGTGGAAGAGGCAAAGGCCGCTTCGTTCGTGGCGCCCGAAGGCTTCGAGGAGCTGGAGCGGCGGGCGTATGACGACACGGAATTCGTCTTCCTTCGCGGAAAAGTGTAGGGCGGACCGGCGTTCGTGCACCTTATGCTGGGGTCCGGACGGAGCCTGTGATCGGGGTGCGCGACTCGCAGACCCGTTGGGCTAATCCACTACACGTCGCGTTCGGGGGCGAACCATGGCTGATACTCTTGCCGAGCTCGCGGATCAGCTGGAGAAGCGTGTCAAGGATCTGCGCGGCGGGCGCGATGACGCGGCGCTGCTTGCAGCTGCGCGTGATGCTGCCGATCAGATCGAGCGCCGTCGCGGCGTGCTGGATGGCGACACGCACGAAGCGCTCCAGATGGTTCAGCGGATGACGTTCAATGCCGCGGCCGATTGCTGGCCGGGCTGGAGCGTTTCGGACAAGCCGATCAGGCCAGATATCCTGCTGGCGGCGCGCGACCTTGCGGAGCGTTCGCTCGATCTCGTGCAGGAGCTGGGGGTCGGACCGTTGCGGCTGGGAACGGGCGCCTGGCTGGTGGGTGCCTTCGATCTGGCGCTTGGTCGACATCTCGAGGCGATCGATATCTTTCGTGGTGCGCGTCAGAACTATGTCGACGCGAGTGCCCCCGGCCTGGTGCTGCTGACGGACGGCTATGTCGCGATCGCGCGGCAATTGGCCGGGGATCAGGCCAGTGGTGAAGAGCTCGATCAAGTCTGCAAGTCGATCGCGGCCGGCGGTTTCGAGGACGGCGACGAATGGATTGCGCAGTTGCGCATGGCGCTTGAGGTGTTCACCGGGAAGAGTTCGTAGGGCTCTAATCTGTCGTCCCTGCCTGGTGCGCAATTGCGCACGGGAGCAGGGACCCATAACCACAAATGCGCATTGTAGAAGCGCGCTGTGGCCCAGCTTTTCTCAACCGCAACATTAGTGGTTATGGGTCCCGGGTCGCGCTTCGCTTGCCCGGGACGACGGGGATAGAGACTACCCTCGCCCGAACAGTAACCAGTAGCAACCATTAGCTCATCCGATTTTGTGCAAATGGATTGTCCGATCGCCGTTGAGACTGACGGCGTGCTCACGGCCGTCAAGGCCTGGCCTGTCGAGTGCGAGCATGTGGTGGCATTTGAGCGACGGCCATCCTTGACGGCCGCTGTGCGCGCCGTCAGTCTCAACGGCGATCGGACAATCCATTTGCACAAAATCGGATGAGCTAATGGTTGCTACGGAATCCCGTAAGCCCTATCTCCGCCCGAACAGCTTCTCGATATCGCTCAGCTTCAACTCGACATAAGTCGGCCGGCCGTGGTTGCACTGGCCGGAGTTCGGCGTGTCTTCCATCTCGCGCAGCAGCGCGTTCATCTCTTCCGGCTTGAGGCGTCTCCCGGCGCGGACCGAGCCGTGGCAGGCCATAGTGGCGGCGACATGCATCAGCCGGCGCTCCAGCGGCAGCGCCTCGTCCCATTCGGCCATGTGCTCGGCGAGGTCGCGTAACAGACCGGCCGCATTGGCCTTGCCGAGCAGCGAGGGCGTCTCGCGCACGGCGACCGCGCCGGGACCGAAGGATTCGATCGCGAGCCCGAACGAGGCCAACTCCTCGGCGCGATCGAGCAGCTTTTCGACGGTCGCTTCATCGAGCTCGACGATCTCGGGGATCAACAGGATCTGCCGCTGCACGCCGTTCTTCGCCAGCGAGGCCTTCAGCTTCTCATAGACGATGCGCTCATGCGCCGCGTGCTGGTCGACCACGATGAGGCCGTCGCGGGTCTGCGAGACGATGTAGGTCTCGTGGATCTGGGTGCGCGCGGCACCCAGCGGCCGGTCGAGCATGTCGGGCGCGGGTGCGGTCTCGAAGCGCACATCGGCGGTCGGCGCGCGACGTCGAAGGCGGCCTGTCCGGGCTCGGCGAAGGCGGGCGCCGCCGCGCCATCGAACGAACGCGTCGGATTGACCGGATATGACGGCGAGCCGCGCCAGTCCCAATTGCTCGGGCGCGGCGGCGTGAAGGCCGGGCGGAATGCCGAGAGCGCGGCGCCGTCGGCGGTGTTGGCCGCGGTGCGCCTGCCTTCGCGCGCAAGGCCCTCCTTCAGGGCGTGCACGATCAGCGCGCGCACCAGGCCGGCATTGCGGAAGCGCACCTCGGTCTTGGCCGGATGCACATTGGCATCGACCTCTTGCGGGTCGCAGGTCACGAACAGCGCCACCACGGGGTGGCGGTCGCCCGGCAGATAATCGGAATAGGCCGCGCGTACGGCGCCGAGGATCAGCTTGTCGCGCACCGGACGGCCGTTGACGAACAGATATTGTCCGAGCGCATTGGCGCGGGTCAGCGACGGCGCGGCGGCAAAACCCTCGACCACGACGCCTTCGCGCTCGGCGCGCACCTCGATCGCGCTGGCGCGAAAGTCCGCGCCAAGTATGTCGCCGAGCCGCGTCAGCCGGCCTGCCGCGCCGGGAAGTGCTGCGGCCCAGGTGACCGGCGCGCGCTCCTCGCCCGCCAGCGTGAAGGCGATATCGGGGCGCGCCATGCCGAGGCGCCGCACCACTTCGCGGATCGCTTCCGCCTCGGTGCGGTCGGTCTTGAGGAATTTCAGCCGCGCCGGCGTTGCATAGAACAGTTCGTTGACCTCGACGCGGGTGCCCTGGCCGAGCGCGGCCGGCATGACCTCCGACTTCTCGCCGCCCTCGACCGACAGCGACCAGGCATGCGGCTCGCTGGCATGGCGCGTGGTGATGCCGAGCTTGGCGACCGCGCCGATCGACGGCAGCGCCTCGCCGCGGAACCCGAGCGTGCGGATGCGCAGCAGGTCTTCATCGTCGAGCTTGGAGGTGGCGTGGCGGTCGACCGCGAGCGCAAGGTCTGATCGCGTCATGCCGCCGCCGTCGTCGGTGATGCCGATCCGGCGCCGCCCGCCGCCGTCGGTGAAAACGTCGATCCGGCTCGCGCCGGCGTCGATCGCGTTCTCGACCAGTTCCTTGACGACGCTCGCAGGGCGTTCGACCACTTCGCCGGCGGCGATGCGGTTGACGAGCTGTTCGGGAAGCTGGCGGACAGGCATGGCGTGCGCGATCGGACGGAGATTCGAGGGTGGGCGCCATTCTAGTCGGCTCGCCGGCCAAATGCATGGGGGCGGTCCGCCAATAGCTGCCTTTAGCTGGGGATGGAGCCGGCCTATCGCCTTGAAGACACTCACCTTCGCGTGTGCGCCCGCTACGCCCTACGTGGCGATTGTGACGCCGCATGCGGGGGTATATCGTTTAGAAAAATTATAATCCGATCGGGAGGATAGCCATGTGCCATTTGTTCTCGCACCAGCCGCAGCGCAATTATGAGTCGCAGACCCGGTCACTGCGGATCGGAGGTCATTGCACCTCGATCCGGCTGGAAATGTCGTTCTGGGACACGCTGGAGGAGATCGCGGCGAAAGAGGGGATGAGCGTCGCCAAGTTCGTCACCACGCTGTATGGCGAAGTCCTCGACCATCATGGCGAGGTCAATAATTTCGCATCGCTGTTGCGGTGCTGCTGCCTGATCTATCGCTCGCAGGGCGTAGCTGCGGTGCCCGCATTCCAGGGCCAGCGGATCCTCGACGCAGCGGAATAGGCTTTCGGATTCATCGTGCAGAAAACAGCGGCCTTGTCCTGGGCAGGACAAGGCCGTTTGAGTCGCGAGGGAGCTCTGGCTTCGGTTCTGATCGAGATCAGGGCCGAAGCTCGCCGCTCTCAGTGCTAGATCTCCTTGCGCTGCATCGCGCCCGCGATCGTGTCGGCCTGCCGGATCGCCAGTGAGACGATGGTCAGGGTCGGATTGCAGGCGGCACCGCTCGTGAACTGGCTGCCGTCGGAGACGAACAGGTTCTTGATGTCGTGGCTCTGGCCGAACTTGTTGACCACGCCATCGCGCGGCTTCTCGCTCATCCGGTTGGTGCCCATGTTGTGGGTCGAGGGATAGGGCGGCGTCGGATAGGTCACGGTGGCGCCGACCGCCTCGTAGACCGCGGCACCCTGCTTGTAGGCGTGATCGCGCATCGCGACGTCGTTCGGATGGTCGTCGAAATGCACGCTCGCGACCGGCATCCCGAACTTGTCCTTGATGTTCGGATCCAGCGTGACGCGGTTGGTCTCCTGCGGCAGGTCCTCGCCGACCAGCCACATGCCGGCCATCCGCGGATAGCCTTCCATCGCGCTGGTGAAGCTGCGGCCCCAGGCGCCGGGATTGAGGAACGCGGCCATGAAGGGCAGGCCGAGCGACAGCGTCTCCATCTCGTAGCCGCCGACGAAGCCGCGCTTCGGATCGTTCTTCGCTTCGTCGCGGATGATGCCGGCCATCGTGGTGCCGCGATACATGTGCACCGATTTCTCGAAGGTCGCATACACGCTGCCGGTCATGTGCCGCAAATAGTTGCGACCGACCTGGCCGGACGAGTTGGCAAGGCCGTCCGGAAACATGCTCGAGGCGCTGTTGAGCAGCAGCCGCGGGCTCTCGATCGAGTTGCCGGCGACCGCGACCACGCGCGCCTTCTGGCGCTGCATGGCGCCGGTCTCATCCGCATAGACCACGCCGGTCACCTTGCCGGATTGGTCGTGCTCGATCTTGATCACCATGCTGCCGGGGCGCACCTCGAGATTGCCGGTGGCTTCGCCCTTCGGGATCTCGGTGTAGAGCGTCGACCATTTGGCGCCGGACTTGCAGCCCTGGAAGCAGAAGCCGATCTGCTGGCAGGAACCGCGGCCGTCGCGCGGCTCGCTGTTGATCGCCATCCGCCCGGTGTGCACCTCCTTGTAGCCGAGCTTCTTGGCGCCGGCTTCCAGCACCTTGAAATTGTTGTTGCCGGGAAGTCCGGGGATGCCGTTGGTGCGGGTGACGCCCATCTTGTTCTCGGCCTTGGCGTAATAGGGCTCCATCTCGGCGAGCGTGATCGGCCAGTCCAGCAGATTGGCGCCGGGGATGTTGCCGTAAGCCGACTTGATCTTGAACTCGTGCTCATCGAAGCGGAGCGAGGCGCCGGCCCAGTGCACGGTGGATCCGCCTACCGCCTTGACGATCCAGGCTGGAATATTGGGGAAGTCCTTGTGGACGCGCCAGCTGCCGGACGTCGTGCGCATGTCCGACCAGGCGAGCTGGCCGAAGCTGTCCCATTCATCGTTGATGAAGTCCTGGTTCTCGATGCGCGGTCCGGCTTCCAGGATCACGACCTTGATGCCCTTCTGCGCCAGTTCATTGCCGAGCGTCCCGCCGCCGGCACCGGAGCCGACGATCACGACAACGCCGCTGTCATTCAGATCGAATTTTGCCATTGTGTCCTCCCGACGTTGTCCGCTTCAAGCCTTGGGCAGCCAGTCGATGTCGGCGAAGCCGCGCTTGATGTAGCCGCCATGCTCGGCGGAGGAGCCCTCGTAACCGAACCTCGGCCACACCTCCTTGTTGTTGTAGAGCGAGGCGATCAGATCGCCGCGGATCTTCTGGAAGAACGCGCTCTCCTCGATCCGTTGCAGCAGCGCGACGCGATCGTTTTCCCAGGCGACCTGGGCATAGGGCATCTTGTGGCGCTCGTTGGCTTCCTGATCGAGCCGCGCGACGCCGTCATTGATCAGCGATTTGACGGCCGGATCCTTGGCCGCCTTGTCATCCCACGGCTTGACCGCGGTGATGTAGTAACTGTCGCCGAGGAAATCGTGCGGATAGATGTCGCGCGCCACCTTCAACAGCGTCTTCATCGTCGCCGGCGTCAGCGTGCCGGCCTCGTCAGCCCACGCATCGGTGATGCCGAGCCCGGTGGATGTTGCGATCGCGACTGCTGGTGCGGTGACGGCCGCGCCCTTGAGAAAGACACGCCGGTCATATTTGCTGCGTCGATCGATTTCTCTCATTGGTTTCCTCCATAGACATTTTTGTAATTGGATTAACCGAACCGCCCGCCGCGCTGGATCACCTCGATCTTGTAGCCGTCGGGATCGGAGACGAAGAAGAAGCGCGCCAGCGTCCGGCCGTCATGCTTGAAATCGCGCAGCGGCCCGGGCGACAGTTTCTCCTTCTCGAAGCGCGTATGCTCGGCATCGACGTCATCGACCACGACGGCGAGATGGCCGTAGCCGTCGCCGAGCGTGTAGGGCTCCTTGCGATCGAAATTGACCGTGAGCTCGACCTCGAAGGGCGAGGAGGGATGGCGCAGATAGATCAGCGCGAAATCGGCAAAGCGCAGATTGTCCGCGATCTCGAGGCCGAACGCGCGACGATAGAAATCGAGCGCCTTGGTCTCGTCGAACACGCGGATCATCGAATGCACGGGTTTTGCCATTCAGTTCAGCTCCTTCAGATAGGCGATGATCATGGCGCGGGTTTCCGGCTTGGCCTGCCGATAAGCCATCACGGCGCCGGGGATCACCTCTTGCGGATTGGTCAGCCAGGCATCGAGCCTGGCGTCGTCCCAGACGAAATCGGTCTTGGCGAAGCCCGCGGAATATTTGAAGCCGTCAGCCTTGCCGGCATGGCGGCCGACGATCTTGTAGAGCGATGGTCCCTGCCGCACGGGGTCCGACGTATTTGACGTGTGGCAGGTTGCGCATTGCTGCTTGAACAGCGTCGCCCCATCGGGCGGCTTGGCGGCAGGCAAGGGCATCTGCGCGCTGGCCATTTGCACTGCAAACATCGCGCTGCAAAATCCCAGCGCCAACGTCCGCCTTGCCGTCCACCCTGCGCGCAGCTTTGTCATATACACCACCGCCTCTGTGCAGTGACTGTAGGAGCCTGAAATCAGCCGTTGGTAGTAGCGGGCTGTTTCACAGCAGAACAAAGATGGGCGGTGGTCTGGCGCGGAACCGGTGGTTGCCGCATATGCGGACGACAATTTCGCAAAATGACCGCGAAATCCCTGCACGATCACCACACGACGCAGCTTGCATTGCGTGTGCGCCGTTTGCGGAAATTCAGTCTCGCACGATGGGGTTTAGGGTCGGCGCTGCAAACGGCGCACGACCTGCGCCGCTCCTTCCATCGTCAATTAAAGTCCAGGAGAAATGGATGACGTTTGCAAAAACCAGCGTGCTCGCCCTTGCCATCGCGGCCGCGATGGCCGGCCCCGTCCTGGCACAGGGCGCGGCCACACCGAATACCCAGCTTCGCGGCGGTGCAGCGGGCGCCGGGACCGTGCAACAGGGCGGCGGCATGTCCGGCAGCGGCGATGAGGAAATGGCCGCGCAGCCGACTTCACCGACGCAGAAGAGCGGCACCAGCGCCAAGTCAGGCAGCAAGGGAACGGTCGGCAGCAGCAGCGGCCACGCAACGTCACCGAAGGCCGGTGGTTCCGAGATGGCGCCCGCAACCAAGAAGTACTAGTTCCGCGACGACCGGATGCAGCGCCGCGCGTGCGCTGCATCCGAAGTTTCTAGTCGTCGAAACGGCGCGTGCCGCGGCCCGCCTTGACGTCGCTGCGGCGCTTCTTGCCTTCGAGCCGGCGCTGCTTGGAGCCGAACGTCGGCTTGGTCGGCCGCCGCGGTGTCGGCCGCACCATCGCTTCCTTCAGCATCTCGAGCAGCCGTTCGATCGCGTCGGCGCGATTGCGTTCCTGGGTGCGGAAACGAAACGCCTGGATCACGATCACGCCGTCCTTGGTCATGCGGCTGCCGGCGAGGCGCGCCAGCCGCGGCACCGCGTCCGCCGGCAGCGCGATCTTGTTGGTGTCGAAGCGGAGCTGCGCTGCGGTCGAGACCTTGTTGACGTTCTGCCCGCCCGGACCGGAGGCACGGACAAAGACGATCTCAATGTCGTTCTCGTCGATCGTAAGGTCGCGGGACACCCGCAGCATGACATCACCTGGAGGGAAGAATCGGCGGCCGCAGAATAGCGGGTTTGTGCTGGGCGTGCTCGGGCGGTGTTGGTGTGGGGCCGTTACGTCATCGGTCGGAGTGTGTGGCTTACCGCTCTCCCCAGCCCTCCCCCGCAA
>NZ_JACMYO010000248.1 GCF_020889685.1 Bradyrhizobium oropedii | reverse complement strand
TCGAATCCGGTGCCGGCACCGGCCGCCGTCGGCAGCGGCAACGCCTTGGCCCGCGCCTTGCGCCCACTCCAGGCCTTCGGCTTGAGGTACTCATACATGCCTTCGCGGCCGCCCTCGCGACCAAAGCCGGACTCGCGATAGCCGCCGAAGCCGACGCTGGCGTCGAACAGATTGGTGGCGTTGACCCAGACCACACCGGCGAGCAGCTTCGGCGCGATGTCGAGCGCCAGTCCGATCGTCTCGCTCCACACGCTGGCGGCAAGGCCGTAGCGCGTGTTGTTGGCGAGCATCACGGCCTCGTCCGGCGTGCGGAACGTCATCGCCACCAGGACCGGGCCGAAGATCTCTTCGGTCGCAACCGTCGAGGATGGGTGCACGTTCCAGAGCAAGGTCGGCGGATAGAAGCATCCTTCCGCCGGGATCGCGCCGGACGCCTGATATTTCTCGGCGCCCTCCTTCACCCCGGTCTCGACCAGCGCCTTGATCCGCTCGAGTTGCACCGGCGCGACCACCGCACCCATGTCGATCGCCTTGTCGAGCGGCATGCCGACGCGAAGCGTCTCCATGCGCCGGATCAGGCGCCTGCGGAAGGTCTCGGCAATGCCCTCTTGCAGCAGCAGCCGCGAGCCGGCGCAGCAGACCTGGCCCTGGTTGAACCAGATCGCATCGACCACGCCTTCCACCGCGCCGTCGATATCGGCATCGTCGAACACGATGAACGGCGATTTGCCGCCGAGCTCGAGCGTCAGCGACTTGCCGGTGCCCGCAGTCGTCTGGCGGATCAGCCGGCCGACCTCGGTCGATCCGGTGAAGGCGATCTTGTCGACGCCGGGGCTTTCGACCAGCAGAGCACCGGTCGCACCGTCACCGGTCACGACGTTCAGCACGCCCGGCGGCAGGCCGGCCTCGGCGGACAGTTCAGCGAACAGCAGCGCTGTCAGCGAGGTGAACTCCGCCGGCTTCAGCACCACGGTGTTGCCCGCGGCGAGCGCCGGCGCGATCTTCCAGGCCAGCATCAGCAGCGGGAAATTCCAAGGGATGATCTGCCCGATCACGCCGATCGGCACCTGATCGGCGAATTCCCGCTCCTGCAACTGCGCCCAGCCGGCGTGATAGTAAAAATGACGCGCGGCGAGCGGCACGTCGAGATCGCGGGTTTCCCGGATCGGCTTGCCGTTGTCGATCGCCTCCAACACGGCGAACAGCCGGGCGTGACGCTGCAGCATGCGCGCCAATGCATAGAGATGACGCGCGCGGCCGTGACCACCGAGCTTAGCCCACGCGACCTGCGCGGTGCGCGCGGCACTAACCGCCGCGTCGACATCGGCAGCAGCGCCCTGCGCGATCCGCGCCAGCGTCTTGCCGGTGGCGGGCTCGCTCGTCGTGAGGTGCTTGCCGGCATGCGGTGCTGCGAATTTGCCGGCGATGAAATGCCCGAACGTGGCGCCATGCCGCGCCAGCCAGGCGCGAGCCTCGCCGTCTGCCTCGGGCGCGGGGCCATACTCCATGGTCTCGAAATAATTTGCGACGCTCATCGCTGGAGTCTCATCCCACGGGGTGGCGGTTGAAAGCCGAGTAGTGGCCGGTCACGTGATGCTCGAGCTGCCGCTCGATGTCGGCGAGCAGGCTGGAGGCGCCGATGCGGAACAGATCCGGCTCGAGCCAGTCGCGTCCAAGCTCCTCCTTCATCAGGAACTGATAGTTGAGCACGTCCTTTGCCGTCGAGATTCCGCCGGCCGGCTTGAAGCCGATCTTGTAGCCGGTGCGCTCCTGATAGACGCGGATCATGCGCAGCATCGCCAGCGTCACCGGCAGCGTCGCGTTGACGCCTTCCTTGCCGGTAGAGGTCTTGATGAAATCGGCGCCGGCCATCATGCAGACCATCGAGGCCTTGGCGACATTGCGCAGCGTCTTGAGGTCGCCGGTCGCCAGGATCGTTTTCAGATGCGCGTTGTCGCAGACAGCGCGGAAATCCTGGACTTCGGCGTAAAGCGCCCGCCAGTCGCCGGTCAGCACATGCTCACGCGTGATGACGACATCGATCTCCTGCGCGCCGTCGCGGACCGACGCCTCGATCTCCTTCAGCTTGAGCTCATGCGGCACGAGGCCTGTGGGAAACCCGGTCGAGACCGCAGCAACCGGGATGCCGGATCCATCGAGCGCTTCGACGGCCGTGCCGACGAACCGATGGTAGACGCAGACCGCACCGGTATGCAGCTCACGCCCGGCAAAGCCGAGCTTCTCCAGAACGTCGCCGCGCACCGGCGCCTTGGCTTTGGCGCAGAGGCGCTTCACCCGTTCGGTCGTATCGTCGCCGTTGAGTGTCGTCAGGTCGATGCAGGTGAGCGCCTTGAGAAGCCACGCCGCCTGCGCGTCCTTCTTGACGGTTCGCCGGCCCGGCAGGCTCGCAACGCGCCGTTCGGCGGCCGACAGATTGATCCTGATTTCGTCGACCCAATCCATCTCGAGCGCGCGGCCGCTGTTGCGCGGGATCGGATGCGGATGCTCGCCGCCCGG
The DNA here is from genome assembly GCF_020889685.1 of Bradyrhizobium oropedii. GTDB lineage: Bacteria > Pseudomonadota > Alphaproteobacteria > Rhizobiales > Xanthobacteraceae > Bradyrhizobium > Bradyrhizobium oropedii. The sequence goes on along the minus strand of NZ_JACMYO010000248.1, from coordinate 7,732 downwards.
AGCAGGTGGCTGCGCGGCGAATGGGGACGGATTCTGTATGAGGACGCTCTGCGTCATGGAGGCGCCGTGCGGTCCTAGCGAATCGAGGAGATGGCCAGATAGATTGAATGTGTCGATCGCAACATGTGATCCTCCCTGACCTTGCCGTTGGGCTTGCCGATCGCCTGAGGAACGACACGTCCCCACCGCTCGATCAGCCCGCTGGACTGGATGTTATTATTGTAACAAATCGACGTTGATAAACTCACAACATTGTAAGATCATTGTCAATCGGATAAGCAAGCTCGGCGATCAAAATGGCTGAAACCCCCAACGCACGACCAAGCGAGACACGCGTCCAGCGCCTGCAGAGGCTGCGCCGTGCCGTCGAGTCGGGCGGCACGCTGCATCTGAAGGACGCCGCCGAGCTCCTGAAAGTTTCTGAAATGACGGTGCGGCGCGACCTCGCCGGGCCGGACGCCGCACTCGCTTTGCTCGGCGGCTACGTCGTCAACGCGGCATCACCGACCGGGATCAAGTACGCATTCGAGCAGGAGATCGACCAGCACACCCAGGACAAGCGCCTGGCTTGCCGGGCTGCCGCGGCCTCCATCAAGGAGGGCGATACGATCTTCATCGACTGCGGCACGACGATGCAGTCGCTGGCGGACTGCCTGCCCGAGGATCTGCCGCTCTCGGTGATCTGCTATTCGATGAACGTGGCGTCGATCGTCACGCACCGACCGGCGACGCAGGTGATGTTGATGGGCGGGCTCTATCATCCGTCGTCGCAGTCCTTTGCGTCGGAGGACGGCCTGTCCTATCTGCGGCGGCTCGGGATCAACAAGGCCTTCATCTCCGCCGGCGGCGTGCACTGGACCCGCGGCGCGAGTTGCTCGAACTTTCACGAAGTCGCCGTCAAGCAGGCCGTCATCGAGACCGCGATGGAGAGCATCCTGGTGATCGACGCCAGCAAGCTCGGCAGTCTCAAATCGGCATTCTTCTCCGATATCGGCGCGTTCTCGCGGATCATCGTCGGCGGCGCGGCATCATCGGACATGCGCAAGCACTTCCGCAGCCTTCCCGTCGAATATGTGACCAGCGCAATCTAGAACCTTTTCCGTTCCGATCGGAGCGGGTTCTCAATTCGTGTTCTGACGCGTTTTCTTCGCGCGAACCGGTGCCCGCTTCGCTCGAAAGAGCTCTGACCCGGGCGGGAGCTGGCTCGCCCGGGTCAGCCTCGTCCACGATGCGCGGCCTCGCGAACCGCGCATCGCGCATCGCGCCAAAGATCAATTGCAGGCAGGCTTTGCCTTGTTGCAGGCGTCGGTCAGTTCCGGCGGCGGCTCCTTCTTGAACACCGTCTTGTAGGATTCCAGCACGTTCGACTGCGTCACCGGCAGCGACTGCACGCCGATCCAGCCTGGCGTTTCCTTGCCAAGCAGCGCGTTCATCATGGCCATCGCTTCCGCGACGCCCTGATCATATGGACGCTGCGATCCGGTCGCCTTCAGCGGTCCGCCCTTGGCGATCTCGATCGCCGATTGCAGGCCGAGGTCGACGGTCGTGACGGGAATATTGATGCCCTGCGCGCGCATCGAGCTCAGCGTATCCAGCGCCGGCTGATCCCAGACCGCGAACACGCCCTTGACGTCAGGATTGCCGGTGAGGAAGTCGCCGGCGATCTGCGAGACTTTCGGCGGATCGGTGAAGTCGACCTGCTTCATCTTGATGTCGGGACGGTTCTTCTGCATCCACTCGCGAACCCCCTTGGTGCGCTCGTTGGTGCTGAAATAGTCGACGCCGAAATTGACGAGGCCGATGGTTGAGCCCTGCGCCATGCAGGACGCCAGGATCTGGGCCGCGATCTGGCCATTGCCCTGGCTGTCCGCCGAGATCATCGAGGCATATTCCTCCGGATGCTTCAGGCCGGTCGGAATGCTGTCCATCAGCACCAGCTTGATGCCGGCCTTGGCGATCTTCTTGTAGGTCGGCGCGGTCGCCGTGAAATCGACCGGGATCGAGATGATGCCGTCCGGATGCTGCTGGATGGTGTTCTCGATATCGGCGATCTGCTTGTCGACCTGATATTCGGCGGACGCGACGCCTGTCACCGTCACGCCGTACTTCTTCAGCGTGTCGGTGATGCCCTGGATCTGCAACTGCGCCCAGTCGAGATTGACGGTCTGCATGGAGATGCCGACCTTGAAGTTCTTCTCCTTGATCTTGGCGACATCGGCGTCCGACAGCGCAAGCACTTCCGGCGAAGCCGCCTTCTCGCCATGCGGCCCCTGGCCGACGATCGATTTCGGTCCAAGCGTCGCAAGATCGACGCCCTTGACGCAGGTCGCCGGCACTTCGGCGCGAGCCGCAGGGGCGATCGAAATGGCCGTCGCCGCGATCAGCGCGGTCAGCGGCAGGGTTTGTCGCAAGATTGGCTTCATTGTTTCCTCCCTTTTTGGTCGCCGATTGACCGGAGGCCGGCGACCTTGCCCCTACCCTTGCAACGCAGCGCTCTAGCGCTTCGTGAACGCGACCGCGGCCACGATGATCGCCCCCTTGATGACGAGCTGCATCGGCGAGCTGACGCCGAGCAGCACGAGGCCGTTGTTGAGCGTGCCGATGATGAGGCTGCCGAACAGCGTGCCCAGGATGTAGCCGCGGCCGCCGAACAGGCTGCAACCGCCGAGGATCACCGCGGCGATGACGTCGAGCTCCATGCCCTGCACGACGTCGGGCCGTGCGGCATGCGAGCGCGCGGACAGCACCAGCGCCGCGAGTCCGGCCAACGTGCCGGTCAACACGAACGCCGCGGTCGTCACCCATTTGGTGTTGATGCCGGAATAGAGCGCCGCGGTCGGATTGCCGCCGACCGCATAGATGCGACGGCCGAACACGTTGTAGTGCAGCAGCAGGATGCCGACGATCATCGCCACCAGCGTCCACGCGATCGGAACCGGGATACCCAGAAACGTGCCTTCGCCGAAGATCGCGAAATAAGTCTCGTTGGTGATGATGACCGGCTTGGTGTTGGTCACCATCATTGCCAGACCCCGTGCCATGCTCAGCGATCCCAGCGTCACCAGGAAGGATGGGATCGAGAGCTGCGTTGTGAGGATGCCATTGAGCAGCCCGACCAGCGCGCCGGTGCCGAGGCCTGCGACGGCGCCGACGATCCAGCTGTTGTTGATCTGACTCATCGCCAGCGCCGCGGCCATGCCTGACAGCGCCAATGTCGATGCGACCGATAGATCGATCTGGCGCGCGATGATCACGAAGGTCATGCCGACCGCGATGATCGACACCAGCGTCGTCTGGCGGCCGATGTTCAGGAAATTGTCGACCGACAGAAACCAGGGCGACGAGAGGCTGAACACCACCAGCAGCACCACGAAGGCGATGTAGAGCATGTAGGGTCGCTCGCCCCGCAGCAGATTCTGCAGCAGCTTGCGGCGTCGATCGGATCGGGTCGACGCGGCGACGACATTGGGCGCGGTCAGTTCGGTCATGCGGGCAGCTCTTGCAATACGCCTTGTCCGGAAGCCTGGTAGATCTGCAGCAGATGATGCAGCTCTTCGGCATCATCGATCTCGCCGCGCACCAGCGTTCGCGCGACCCGTCCATCGACGATTACGGAGATGCGGTCGCAGAGCTCGATCAATTCGACGAGATCCGATGAGACGACCAGGACGCCGGTGCCGTCGCGGGCGGCATTTCGGATCACGCCGTAGATCTCCTCGCGCGCGCCGACGTCGACGCCGACCGTCGGCTCGTCCAGCAGCAGCACGCGCGGCCGCGGATCATTCCATTTTCCGAACACGACCTTCTGCTGGTTGCCGCCGGACAATGTCCTGACCAGGCTGGAGGCGCCCTGCGCCTTCACCGAAAGCCTTGCGACCGCCGTTTCCGCACGCCTGGCGGCAGCGCGTTGCTGCATGAAGCCCCAGCGCGAGAAATGCGGAATCCGCGGCAAAGTGATGTTGCGTTCGATCGAATGATCCAGCACCAGGCCCTGCACGTGCCGATCTTCCGGCACCAGCGCGACGCCCTGGTCGATCGCATCGGCCGCACTGTTCGGCAGCCATGGCCGGCCCTCGATCTCGAGCGTGCCGCGCTCGACCGGCCGAAGGCCGAAGATCGTCTCCAGGATCTCGGTGCGTCCGCTCCCGATCAATCCAGCGAGGCCGTGGATCTCACCTTTCATCACGGACAATTCGACAGCGGACAGCCGGTCGTTGGACACATCAGACAGCGCCAGAACCGGCGACGGATCGAGCGAACGTGTTGCAGCAGGCGCAGCGCGCGACGCCGCGGGTGCCAGTCGATCGGTTCCGATGATGGCGTTCACCAGCCGCTTCATGTCGGTATCGGCGGTGACGAACGTGCCGGCATTGGCGCCGTCGCGCAGCACGGTGACACGCTGCGAGATCTCGAAGACCTCGTTGAGCCGATGCGTTACGTAGATCACGCCGACGCCCCGGCGCGTCGCCTTGCCGATCGCGTCGAACAGGATGCGGACTTCGTCCGACGTCAACGAGGATGTCGGCTCATCGAGGATCAGCAGCCGCACTTCGCCCATCAACGCCTTGGCGATCTCTGTCATCTGGCGATAGGCGAACGGCAGCGAGCCGACAGTCGCTTTCGTATCGAGGGGAATGCCGAGCTCGCTCAGGAACGCCTCGGCTTTCGCCATCAGCTCGCGCTTGCGGACAAAGCCGAACCGCGCGCGCGGCTCGCGGCCGAGCAACAGATTGTCGGCGACGCTGAGCGATTCAACGAGACTGAGGTCCTGATAGACGACAGCGATTCCCGCTTCGCGCGATCGTGCCGGGCTGTCGAAGGTCGCCGGCTTGCCGGCGATCTCGATGGTGCCGCTGTCCGCCGCATGAACGCCACTGAGGATCTTGATCAGCGTGGATTTTCCGGCCCCGTTCTCGCCCAGCAACGCGTGCACCTCGCCGGCGCGGACCTCGAGGTTGACGTCGCGCAATGCCCGCACACCGCCAAAGCGTTTGTTGATGCCACCGACCAACAAAAGCGCCGTCGACGGCCGAGGCTCTGCCGCGATCGAACCGGACAATTCCAAACTTTCCTCCCGTCACCGGCACGCGGCGCTGGTACGATGCTGACATGTTGTTATTTTTGCAACTTATTGTGTTATAATTCTATCATATCGACGGCCTGTCAATGGGAGATCACGCCGGCAGGCATCTGAATTTTGGGGGCCGCCAGGTCGCGGTCATTGGCGTCCCGCCGCGAGCCGCGATCAGCTTCGGCACCGACTCATACACGCCGCCGGCCTCCGCCAGGCGCGACGACAACCACCGGGGTTGTGCTACGCTTCAATCGCTCATCTCATCAAAGCCAACGCCGGTGAACCGCGATGAAACTGAGTGCTGCGATTGCCGTCGCCCTGGTTTGGTCTTGCCTGCCTGCGACTGCGCAGCAAGGCGGAGCCGCCCTCTACGCGCAACGCTGCGCGCAGTGTCACGACAGCGGCGACAAGGATGTCCGCGCGCCGAACCGCGCCGCGCTGCAATCAAGATCGTTCGACGAAGTCCTGAACGCGATCACCGCGGGCCCGATGGCATCCTTCGCACAGGGACTGAGCAACGACGAGCGGACCGCGATCGCCTCCCTCATCACCGGAAAGGCCGCATCGCATGCGGCGGCCGAGAATGCAGGCCAATGTGCGCAGAGCGCGGCCGGCTTTCCGCAGGCGATCGACGGACCGCGGTGGAACGGTTGGGGCGCGGATCTCAACAACAGCCGGTTTCAGCCGGCGGCGATGGCCGGCCTCACGCAAGACCAGGTCCCGCGGTTGCGCCTGAAATGGGCGTTCGGGTTTCCTGACACGTCCGTTGCGTTCGCTCAGCCGACTGTGGTCGGCGGCTTGCTGTTCGTCGGTGGCGGCAACAACAAGGTCCACGCACTCGACGCCAAGACCGGATGCACGCGCTGGCTGTTTCCCACCGACGCGCCGGTCCGTGCGGCGATCAGTGTCGCCACGCTGGACAGCGGCCAGTCTGTCATTTTCTTTGGCGATGTGCGCGCCAACGTCTATGCCGTGAACGCGACCACCGGCGCGCTGATCTGGAAGAGCAAGATCGACGATCATGTGGCCGCCCGGATCACCGGTGCACCGGTCTTCCATGCCGGCGTCGTCTATGTCGGCGTCTCATCGATCGAGGAGGCGATCGGGTCGCGCCCCACCTACCAATGCTGCACGTTTCGCGGCAGTGTCGTTGCGCTGAAGGCCGACATCGGCGCGCAGATCTGGAAGACCTATACCATTCCCGAAGCGCCGCAGCCGACACGGACGAACGCCATCGGGACCCAACTGTTCGGTCCGGCCGGCGCGTCGGTGTGGTCCGCACCGACGATCGATGTGCAGCGCCAGGCGCTCTATGTCGCGACATCGAACAGCTATGCCGACCCGGCAACCGACACCAGCGACGCCATCCTCGCACTCGATCTCGCGAGCGGCCGAATGCTTTGGCACCAGCAGGCCACGCCGAAGGACAGCTTCGTCGTTGCGTGTTTCGGCATCGACCAGAGCAACTGTCCGCAAGATCGCGGCCCCGACCATGATTTCGGACAATCGCCCATCCTGGTGAACCTGCGCGACGGACAGCGCATGCTCGTCATCGGCCAGAAATCCGGCGTGGTGCACGCGCTGGACCCCGACCATGAGGGCAAGATCCTCTGGCAGACGCGGATCGGCCAGGGTGGCCCGTTGGGAGGGACCGAGTGGGGCTCCGCCGCGGACCAGGATCGAATCTATGTCGCCAATTCGGACGTGCGGTTCCTGAGGGACGGCTCGAGGCGTCTCAACTCGAGCGAAGGCGGCGGCCTGTTCGGCCTCGATCTTGCGACCGGGAAAATCGCGATGCAGGTGGCGCCGGTTGCCTGCGGCGATCGCCCGCAATGCAGTCCCGCCCTCTCCGCAGCGATCACGCTGATTCCCGGTGTCGTCTTCTCGGGCGGCGTCAGCGGCTTCCTGCGCGCCTACGCGACCGATGATGCACGACTGCTTTGGGAGATCGACACCGCCCGCGACTACACCACGGTGAATGGCGTTGCGGCCCGTGGCGGTGCCATGGACGGACCCGGCCCGATCGTCGTCGATGGCATGCTGTACGTTAATTCCGGCTACGCGCAATGGAGTGGATTGCCCGGCAACGTCCTGCTGGCCTTCGAGGTCGGTAATCCCTGACAGGCGCGATGTCGGCACTTGCGGCGACACAGGGAGCACTACTCGCCACGGGGTATTCGTGCTTTGATGGCGGGCAGGATCGGCTCATCGACCGGAAGAAGGCTTCCCGATCGTCCAGCCTCTGGTTCCGAGCGGCGCAAGAGCGAGGCGTCGCATTCCTGCGACTCGCCGATATCGGGGGCATGCGGACCGGAATCGACGGACATGGCTGCCGCGCCGGAAATCGATGCGCAATTCGTTGCGCACAAAAAACACAGAAACTATAAGTGCTTGAATGAATGGTCGGAGTGGCAGGATTCGAACCTGCGACCCCTGCGTCCCGAACGCAGTGCTCTACCGGGCTGAGCCACACTCCGACTAAGAGGCCGGCTTATAGCGTCGGGTTTCGGGGACCGCAAGGGACGACAAGGCACCGAATTGAGGAATCTAGTCACAGTGGATACAGGCCTGAAAACGCACGTTCTGCCCGCCGGCGCCGCCGCCACGGCCACCGCCGCCGGAGTCCTGGCCGAGGGCGGCCTGGTGGCGTTTCCGACC
>NZ_JACMYO010000247.1 GCF_020889685.1 Bradyrhizobium oropedii | reverse complement strand
GCCGGCGCTCCAGCCCGCGACCAGCACCGGCCCCGCTTTGCCGCCGAGCTCGGCGGTGTGAGCGGCGATCCAGCGCGTCGCCGCATAGCCGTCCTCGGCCGCCGCCGGGAAGCGATGCTCGGGCGCGTGGCGATAACCGACACTGACGATGATCATGCCGGTGCGCCGGCACAGATCGCGGCAGAACGGATCGTCCGATAGCTCGTCGCCGAGCACCCAGCCGCCGCCGTGAAAATACACCACGATCGGATGCGGCCCCGGCGTCGCCGGCCGGTAGAGCTTGTACGGCAGCGGCCCCTCCGCGCCTTGCAGCATGCCGGTGCCGACCTCGCCGACCGGGCGGCCGGCAGGACGGCCCTTGTTGAACTCGGTGAGGAAATCGCGCGCGCCCTGCGCGCCCATCGTCTCGAGCGGCGGCAGGTTCATCTCGCCAAGCATGTTCAGCACCAGCCGGACATCCGGCTGAAGCCGCACCACCTCGCCGTCATTGCACTGCTCGGCAACGCTGGGCCCAGAGAGCTTGAAGCCGAGCATGCCGCGCCCGACCACCTCATTGCAGATGCTGCGATACGGACCGACACCGCCGGTATAAGGCATCACGCCCTGCGGCTTGCCCGGCACGTTGGCGCCCGTGTACCAAGTGTTGGCGAGCCTGTGCAGCGTCAGCGTGGCGCAATCGGCCATGTGGCGCTCCCAGCCGGCCTGCGCGGTCTCGGTGGCTTCCATCGTGGTGAAGCCGGCCTCGCGTAGCGCGGCGATCCGGTCGACCACCCAGTCGACATGCTGCTCGATCGAGACGGCCATGTTCGACAGCACCGACGGGCTGCCGGGACCGGTGATCATGAACAGATTGGGGAAGCCCGCGACGGTGACGCCGAGATAGGTCTGCGGTCCATGCGCCCAGACATCCGACAGCGACTTGCCGCCGCGGCCGGAGATCGGATGCACCGCCATGATCGCGCCGGTCATCGCGTCGAAGCCGGTGGCGAACACGATGACGTCGACATCGAAGCTGCGTCCATTGGTGCTGATGCCGCCGGCGGTGATCGCCTTGATCGGCTCCTGCCGCAGATTGACCAGTGTCACGTTGGGCCGGTTGTAGGTCGCGTAGTAATTGGTATCGAGGCAGGGACGCTTGGCGCCGAATGGATGATCGTGCGGCGCCAGCGCCGCGGCGATCTCCGGGTCCTTGACCACGGCACCGATCTTCTCGCGGATCAGATCGGCGACCACCTTGTTGCCGTCGACATCGACCGCCTGGTCGGCCCAGAGCTGGCTCAGGATGTGGACGAGGTCGCCGGCCGCCCACGCCTTCTCGAAACGCTCGCGGCGTTCGGCGTCGCTCAACTGCCAGCTCACCACGGTCTGCTGCGGATACGGCACGCCCGCCATCGACCAGCGCGCCTGCTCGCGATAGGCCGCGCGATCGCTCTCGAAGAAGGTCTTGCGGTCCTCCGGCGCCGGACCATTGCCCGCTGGCAATGCGAAGTTCGGCGTGCGCTGGAACACGGTGAGTTGCGCGGCCTGCTCGGCGATCAACGGGATCGACTGAATGCCCGACGAACCGGTGCCGATCACGGCGACGCGCTTGCCCTTGAGATCGACGCCCTGATGCGGCCAGCGGCCGGTGAAATAAATCTCGCCCTTGAAGTCCTTGACGCCATCGATCTCCGGCGGCTTCGGCGACGACAGGCAGCCGGTCGCCATGATGTAGTAGCGACACGAGACATTGGCGCCGTTGTTGGTCGAGATCAGCCAGCGCGAAGTCGCGTCATCCCAGGTCGCTTGCGTGACCTTGGTGCTGAACCTGATATCGCGACGCAGATCGTAGCGGTCGGCGACGAAGCCGAGATAGCGCAGGATTTCCGGCTGGGTCGCGTATTTCTCCGACCAGGTCCACGCCTGATCGAGCTCGGGATCGAAGGTGTAGCTGTAATCGATGGTCTGGATGTCGCAACGCGCGCCCGGATATCTGTTCCAGTACCAGGTGCCGCCGACATCGGCGCCCTCTTCGAGCGCGACTGCCGAGAAGCCCGCCTTGCGCAGCCGATGCAGCAGATAGAGACCAGCGAAACCCGCGCCGACGACCGCGACGTCGACTTGCTGCGTGGTTCCGCTGCGCGTGGAGTCCGAAGCACGTGCTGCAACTGCTGCGTCCGGCATGCCAATCCTCCCGTATGTTTTGATCTGACGGAAGGCTAGCCCTGCCCTTTCAGTTTGTCATCACGACAAACGCAATCTGAGGTCGCCGCAATTGTGACGCGCGCAGTCTGGAGCGCGACCCGCAGCGCGTAGACGCAAGTGGCTTGTCGCGAGCCAAGGTGCGCGCGACGTCTGCTTGTTCGCAGTTGCAGACGAGGACAGAGGAATCGAGTTACTGGGCCTCGGCTACCTTCGGTTCAGATGACAGCATCTGCGCGTTGGTTGCCGAGGGCCGGATCGACGGCGATGTCGGGTCCGGCGCTCGGGAGGCGGCGTCGGACGGCGCTCCCTGGGATGGTCGACGGGCTGAGGTTGCCGGAAGCACGATCACTTTCGCTCCGATTTTCACCCGCTCATAGAGGTCCGCGACGTCGTCATTGGTCAGGCGGATGCAGCCGGACGACACTCGCTTCCCGATCGTATCGGGTTTGTTGGTGCCGTGAATTCGATATTCGGTCTCGCCCAGATACATCGCCCGTGCGCCGAGCGGATTGGTGGGACCGCCTGCCATGAACCGCGGCAGATAAGGCTGACGCAAAAGCATGTCGGCAGGCGGGCGCCAATCCGGCCATTCCGTCTTGCGGGCCACGGTCTGTTCACCGGACCACGTGAAACCTTCGCGGCCAACACCGATGCCGTAGCGCATCGCCTGTCGCTCGTTCAGAACGAGATAAAGGAACGTGTTACCGGTATCGATGACGACCGTGCCTGGCGTCTGGTGACTGGCGTAATCAACCACCTGCCGAACAAGTTTTCCGGGACCATCAGCAGCTTTGGGTGGTTCTACCAGAGGTGCCGGGGCCGAAACTGGAGCTGGAGCCGGAGCCGGGGCTGAGATTGGAGCCGGAGCTGACGCCGCGACACGAACGGGAGTCGATGCGTGAGCTGGCGTCGACGGTGCCAGGGCTTGCTGCGCGGACGGCTTGCGTATCGGTTGAACGCTCGCCGGGCGAGACAGCAAGCCGTACCCCAAAGCGGCAGCGGCGACGACGCCAACTGCTACTCTTCCGGCCACCGGTAGTGCGAGCGCTTCAGTCTTTCCACGTTTTGCCCGCTTACCCATATCTTTCCCCGGATTGCCATGCCGGAGGAGGTACCCAGCAGATTTTAACAAACTTCGAAGCGATTTCGCTCAGGCGGGAAATCGTCAAGCGTCGTTAACGCAAACTCCTGTTCGGGAACACAAACGTGAGGGTACCGCTCGATATCCGAGAGCGGCGGTACTGCTTTGGCCCCGGAATCTATCGTCTGTGAGCATACGCCCCGGTCGAGTGTGAAGGCTTCAGATCGAGCGCATCAGGCCGCCATCGACGCGGATGTTCTGGCCGGTGATGTAGCCGGCGCCATCGGAGACGAGGAAGGCGATGGTCGCGGCGATCTCCTCGGCCTTGCCGTAACGCTTCATCGGCACGCTGTCGCGGCGCTCGTCGGTTGCCGGAAGACTGTCGATCCAGCCCGGCAGCACATTGTTCATACGAACATTGCTGGCGGCGTAGCTGTCGGTGAACAGCTTGGTGAACGCGGCGAGCCCGGCGCGAAACACAGCCGATGTCGGAAACATCGCACTCGGCTCGAACGCCCAGGCGGTGGAGATGTTGACGATCGCGCCCGACTTCTGCGCCTGCATGTGAGGTGCGACCAGACGCGTCGGGCGGATCACGTTCATGAGGTAGACATCGAGGCCGGTGTGCCACTGCTCGTCGGTCAATTCGAGCACGCCAGCGCGCGGGCCGTGGCCGGCGCTGTTGACCAAGGCATCGATGCGACCCCAGCGCGCCATCACGCCGTCGACGGCACGCTTCAGGTCATCGTTCGAACGGTTCGAGCCGGTGAAGCCGAGGCCGCCCAGTTCGCCGGCGAGCGCCTCGCCCTTGCCCGACGACGACAGGATCGCAACGCGAAATCCATCGGCGGCAAGCTTGCGCGCCGCCGCCGCTCCCATGCCGCTGCCGCCCGCGGTGACGAGTGCGACCTTCTCCAAAGCCATGATCGTTGATCCCATTTGATGACGAAGCTGATGCAAGGTCTATCATCAAGGATCAGACAGCGCGACACCCGGTCTGCCGCGCTGTGTCCCACTACTTGCGAAATACCTGCTTCGACCCGGCGTCGAACCTGGCGACGGGCCGGTCCATCTGCCACAGCTCGATATCATGGTGGTCGACGAGACGGCTGGCCGACGTGATGGCCTGATCGTCGTCGGCACAATCCACATTGACCACGCCGATTGGTCGGCTGTGCGGTCCGACGATATATGCGCGATATGCTGTCATCACCGTCTCCAGGGAGGTTTGCCGGCGAACTTGCTCGCACGCAAAATGAACAGGAGGGCATATGAATTCGAGGGGGGATGACGCAGCGTGATGTAAACGCAGAATAAGCGCCGCCCTGTCGCGGAGAAATCGTGCGCTTTGCCTCACCGGATCAACTGAGGCATGGTGACCATGGACCTTCCATCATATCCGGACCACATGACCTCCCTCCTTCGACACCTTGTCATCGCGCCCGTACTGCTGTTCGCCGGCCCCACCCTGGCGCAGACCCGGTCCATCATCGTTGCCTCGACGACATCGACCGAGCAGTCCGGCCTGTTCGGCTATCTGCTGCCGCGCTTCTCGCAGACCTCGGGCGTTGATGTGAAGGTGGTTGCGGTTGGGACCGGACAGGCGCTCGATATCGGACGGCGTGGCGATGCCGATGTCGTATTCGTGCACGATCGCGTGGCCGAAGAGAAGTTCCTGGCCGAAGGCTTTGCGACCAGGCGTTACGACGTCATGTACAATGACTTCGTCATCGTCGGCCCGAAGACCGATCCGGCGCATATCGCCGGCGACCATGATGTCGCGGACGCCTTGCGCAGGATCGCCGCGACGAAATCGGCCTTCATCTCGCGCGGCGACCACTCCGGAACGCACGAAGCCGAGTTGCGGCTCTGGAAAGATGCCGGCGTCGATCTCGGTTCCGCGAAAGGCCAATGGTATCGCGAGATCGGCCAGGGCATGGGTCCGGGGCTCAACATGGCAGCGGCGTCGAATGCTTATGTGCTCTCCGACCGCGGCACCTGGCTGTCGTTCAGGAATCGCGGCGAACTCGCCGTGCTGACCGAAGGTGACCGGCGACTGTTCAATCAGTACGGTGTCATGCTGGTCAATCCGGCGAAGCATCCGACGGTGAAAGCCACCGACGGACAGGCCTTTATCGACTGGCTGATCTCGCAGGCCGGGCAGTCCGTCATCGCCGGCTACAAGGTCGGCGGCGAGCAGCTATTTTTCCCCAACGCCGCGCACTAGCACAAATGCGATCGTGCTGACGCTGACGCTCAGCGCCAGCAGGATCACACCGAGGCCGAGACCAAGCGCCAGTTCGCCCTTGCTGGTCTCGAGCGCGATCGCGGTCGTCATCGTTCGCGTGTAGCCGCTGATGTTGCCGCCCACGATGATGATGGCGCCGACCTCGGCGATGGCGCGGCCGAAGGCGGCGAGGAACGCGGTGAGGAGCGAGGCGCGACCGAGCGAGAACACCAGCGCAAGGCTGCGCAGGCGGGACAGGCCGTCGGTGCGGATCAGATCGGCATATTCCGTCCACAGCAGCGCGACCGGACGATGCACCAGCGCGACCACCGGCGTGGCCAGGATGACCTGCGCCACGACCATCGCCGTCGGCGTGAACAACAGGCCGGCGAAGCCGAGCGGTCCCGATCGCGACAGCAAGAGATAAAGCCCGAGCCCGACCACGACCGGCGGCAGACCGAGACAGGCGTTGGCCAGCACGATCACCACCTGCCGACCGCGAAATCTCGATATCGCAAGCCAACCGCCGATCGGCGCACCGATCAGAAGCGCGAGCAGACTGGCCAACAGGCTGACGCGCAAGGACAGCGCGACGATCCCGAGCAGCACCGGATCACCACTGGCGATCAGTGATACTGCCGCCGCGATCGACTGTGCGAAGTCATTCATCTTGCGGGAGCGATCAATCGCTCAGGCCGGCGCGCCGTTCTTGAGCAGCTTCGCCACCGCCGCAACCAGTTCGTCGGGCGAGAACGGCTTGTTCAGGAGCACGCTGTCCGAGACGCCTCTGGTCGGCCACTCGTCGCCGCCACCGCCGGTGATGTAGAGCACCGGGAACGACGGATCGATCTCGCGGGCGCCGCGTGCAACGCGCCAGCCGTCGAGCCGGCCGAGCAGGCGAATGTCGGTGACCAGCGCGCTGTATTTGGTGCGAAACGCCTTGAGCAGCGTCAGTGCTTCCTCGCCCGAGCCTGCGATCGCCGGCTCGTAGCCGCCGTCCCTCAGGGCGTCTTCCACCATCATCTGAAGATCACGATCGTCTTCGATGACGAGAATGATCGGAACGTCTTGCAAAACCTATCCCCCAGAAATCAGCCGGCGCGCTCCCGGCTCCGAAGCATATGCAGCAAAAGTGGCTACCGTTTGCACGGTGTCACCCAGTAATAATACGGGTATCAGACGCGCCCCTATTCGTCGGCGAATTCGTCTTCTTCGTTGACCCCCGCTTTACCCCGCGGAGTCGGCTTTCTGCCGCCGAGCGATCCTGTGACATAAGGTTCGCGCGTTGCATAGGGGCTACGGCCGCCGGCACGCGCCGCGACCTCTTCGCCGGAGACCGCGGCCGGCTGGCAGATGAGGCGCCGGCTGGCCCGACGCATCAGATCCACATGGATGTGGTCGTAGTGATAGACGTTGGAACCCGGCGCCAGCACCGTGGTGAATTGCTGACAGGCGGCGGCCTGAACGTCGCGCAGGAAGCCCTGCTCTTCCGGCAATCCCTTCCAGCCATCCTTCACCGAGATGCGGCGGCCATCGGAGAGCGTGAAGGCTGCGATATCGAGCGCGTTGCCGAAGGCGTGCTCCGAAATATGCGCGTGCGAATTGCCGTTCATGCCGCGGCAGGAATAGGCGGAGATCTGCTTGATCTCGACGACGCGTGCGCCGAACCAGCGCTGCGCCGCCGGCTGCACGGAATCGGCGAGCCAGCGCTCGAGCACCGAGACGATCGGGCACGCCAGCGTTGCCGCCGGCTTCACGGCGACCGGACCGACCGTCCCCACCGGGTTGCCGCTCGACGGACCGAGCCGCGGCGGCGGCGCGTCCTGTGGCTGCTGCGAATAAGGCGCGGGTGAATAAGGCGCGGCCGCGCTGTCGCGCTGCGGATTGCGCGGCAGGCCCGGGTAATAAGGTCGCTCGCCTCTCGCGTCGGGAGAGCCTTCCGGCGGCAGGTCGATCTGATCCTGCTGCGGCGGAATGCCAGGCGCCGACAACGAGACCGGGCCATTCGGTTGGCCGCCATAGTTCGGCTGGCCGACGGCCCGATCGGAATACGGCGCCTGCGCAGGCGGCGGGCTCGGCTGCCGGTTGATCGGCCAGCGCGGCTGGCTGCCGACCGACGCCGGCGGGCGCAGGCTGTCGTCGGCAAATCCATAAGTCGAACTGGCTTCACCGAGTGCGGCGACCTTGAGCGGGAATTCGGCGCCGCAGACACCGGGGCCGGAGATCGGATCGATCCGGACGAGGTCGGCGCTTTCCTTGACCGCGCCGGATTTCAGGCATGCGGCCTCAGCCTCGGCCCGCCACGGTTCACGCTCGGCGGTCTGAAACAGACCGCGACCGCAACCAGCCAGCGATACAAGGACAAGGGAGCCGACGAGATACAAACGAACTCCACGCGTCATGCCGCGGAGGTTCTGCGAATTTGATTAAAGACTCTTCAATGCATTTCGACAGATTGATTTCAGGTGTTTTTAACCATGGTTTGGAACCCGGCACGGCAACGCACGCGCTGCCGTGACTCGTCTCCATCACCACGCGGCGCGAATGACGCCGTTGCCCCGTGACGACGACCTGACTTCGAAGAATCCAGCATGCGGCGCAACGCCGCAGCCACGCAATGCGTGCGGCACGCGCCACGAGCAACCTGACGGAAATATTGGTTGGCGCTACGATGCGGTGACTGCGGCCGGCAGCGCCCCGGAATATATTTGCAGCGCTTCAACGCCTTGATTCGGCGTCTGTTTGAGCCGCGCATCGCAATGCGGTATCGCGCGGGAACATCGGGCCGGACAGCACGACTGACTTTTTCGGCCGGGAACCGCTTGCTAGCTTTAGCGTTAATGCGGGCAGCGTTGTGAACCGAGGGAGTTTCCCAATGGATTTCGCGAGTCCTCTGCTGAGCAAGCTGAGCATTGTGGCCGCGTACATCGCGTTCGCCTTTGTCGGCGCCATCATTCTCGGCGTGTTCTAGACCAAACGACAGGCATTGAGTTCAGCGCCCGGCGGCCGCCCCCGCCGGGCGCTTTGCTGTTCTTGTCGACACTATCACCCCGTCATCCTGAGGAGCCGCGAAGCGGCGTCTCGAAGGATGCACGGCCACAGTCGGGCCGTCGCCCTTCGAGACGGCCGCGCTGCGGCCTCCTCAGGGTGACGGTGACTGAGTGATTCAACGCGCCATCAGAAATTCGAGCAGCTCGATCCGGTGATGCCGCCGATCGTGAAATCGTGACAGACGAGGCCGGGATTGTCGGGATCGGGATAGAAGTCGTCGCGACGGCGCGGCTCGCGAATGGTGTGGCTGAAGCGCCAGCCGCGGGCGCGCATGCAATTCTTGTATTGCCGCGACGTCGGTGTGCCGTTCTGCGGCGCGCCGAACTGCGCATCGCAGAATGCGGCGTCGGCATGCAGCGCGTCGTCGGCGCGCCGCTGCTTCAGCATGTTGGTGTAGATGTCGTTATCGGCATGGGCGGCGACGACGCTGCCGGCGAGCAGTAGCGCGACCAGGCTCAAGCGTTTCATGTTTGCCTCCATCGCCTGCGAAAGCGGCGTTGACCTCTATCGGTCGCGCGCGACCGGACAAAAGGTTCGAAGGCATCCGGTTACAAATTGGACACGTGGATTCAGGAGCGCGGCTCGGGCGGACGCGCGCGCTCGGTGATCACCCGCTGCCGCGCGTGCGAGACGCGAACCCAGTCGGCGCCGGTGCAGTAGAAGCGGCCGAGCACGCAGGCCTCGACCCGCAGCCTGTCCGCACCCTTCAATTCGATCGTGCCGTAATGGACGTTGCCGCCGTCCTGGTTGTAGACGCTGCCGCTCCAGCGCGTGCCCTGCTTCGGCCTCATGTTGATCAGCACCGCTTCACCGAGATCGCGCGTGGTCTTGTCGAGCGCATAGCCGCACAACGCGTTACCGCACAGACGAACGCGCACCAGGCTGTCGGATTCGGTCTGCCAGTCGCCGATCGGGCCGTCGTCCGGTTCGTCAGCGGTCTCGCGCGAGACATGCACCACCGCCGGCGGAATAGGATGCGCCGTCGCCGCGGGCAATGGAGGCGGCGCCGCGACGACCGGCGCTGGCTGTATCGTCATCACGCGCGGCGGCGGTGGCGCTGCGGAGTGTGGTGCGGCAGCCAATGGCGCTGCGGCCGGAACAGGCCTGTCCACGACGATCGGCGGCGACGCGGGAGATAGAGCCGGCGCAGGTGCGAGCGGTGTCCTTGCAGATGTCGCGGCAGGAATCGCCGCGGTCGTCGCGGACGCCGGCACCAGCTTCATCGCCCGGCCATTGTCGCCGCCGTCGTCGCGCCTCGACCTGTCAGACACCGAGACGCAGGACAGTGCGCGGCACCGCGTGGAATCGAGATGGACGCGGTGGCCGCCAATCGAAAACGAGATGCCCTCGCCGGCATGGGCGAACGGCGTGAGCAACATCAGCGCGACGAGCAGGCAGAAGCGCTTCATCGAAGCCTCCAAGACATCCGATGACGGTAGGGACGCCGTGCTCACGGCGCAGTGACCTCCGTCACCGTGGCGAGCCACGCGGCCGCGCCGTCGGCGTGATCCGCATCACAGAGCTCAGCCCTGAGGCCGCGTAGCGTCCGCATGCAAACCCGCTCAATGCCAGGGAGACCCCAGATGAAGAAGCTCGTTGCGATCGCCGCGCTGCTGATGGCCACCACATCGGCGCATGCCGGCGGCGCCGGCATCACCTTCGAGATCGACGGCCAGCGCATCCATGTCGAGGCGCCGCGCAATTGCAGCGCGCTGTCCTGCATCCGCATCTCGGCGCCGGGCTACAACGGCACGGTCGGCGGCATCAGCAAGAATCTCGGCTCGAAGTCCAACGATGATGACGATGTCGCCTCATCGACCGCGCCGCCCCCTGCCCCGGTTCCCGCTCCCGCGCCGGTTCAAG
>NZ_JACMYO010000246.1 GCF_020889685.1 Bradyrhizobium oropedii | reverse complement strand
ATAGACGATGCCGCGCTGCGCGCGCTCGACATTGTAGTCGGCGGACTGCAGCAGCTTCAAAATGATGTTCTCGACGTCCTCGCCGACATAGCCGGCTTCGGTCAGCGTCGTCGCGTCAGCCATGGTGAAGGGAACGTCGAGGATGCGGGCCAGCGTCTGCGCGAGCAGCGTCTTGCCCGAACCGGTCGGACCGATCAGCAGGATGTTCGACTTCGCCAGTTCGACGTCGTTGTGCTTGGTCTGGTGGTTAAGCCGCTTGTAGTGATTGTGGACGGCGACCGACAGCACCTTCTTGGCATGGCTCTGGCCGATCACGTAGTCGTCCAGGACCTTGCAGATCTCCTTCGGCGTCGGGATGCCGTCGCGCGACTTCACCAGCGAGGATTTGTTCTCCTCGCGAATGATGTCCATGCAGAGTTCGACACATTCGTCGCAAATGAAGACAGTCGGTCCGGCAATCAGCTTGCGAACTTCATGCTGGCTCTTGCCGCAGAACGAGCAGTATAGCGTGTTCTTGGCGTCGCTCGTGCCGACCTTACTCATTCATTATCTCCGTCCGCCGTTCGATCTTGTTTGCCAGATCGACCCAATCCGGCACAAAACCGGGGTCTTGGGTAGATAGAGCAAATTCCGTACCAAAAAAGACCCTACGCAATACTGACCGTTCCAATCACGGCTTATTCGAATCTCCGCGATCATAGCCGATGCATTACAGCCAACCATGCTGGCACCCGACTATCAAGAATTCGCTAATCGGATGGCCGGCTCAAGACCGTGACAATACCGTGATTTTCCACGATCGCACGTGGAATACACGTCGAAATCCACGGAACGTTGCGGGATTACCACGCCAGCCGATGAGCACGAAAGCGGAACTTTCTGCCCGTGCGTATGCGCTTACGGGGTACTCCGCCGTCCTGCTTGCCGGGTATGTGAGGCGTCAATGTGGAGATCACACCGACGCCTCCATGTCTCTGTCCAGATCAGGCGGCTTTCGCCGCTGACGGGTCTTCGGGGCGCTTGTCGATGACCTTGTCGACGAGACCGAAGGCCTTGGCGTCCTCGGCGGTGAGGAACTTGTCGCGCTCTAGCGCGTCCTCGATCGCCTTGTAGGTCTGGCCGGTGTGCTTCACGTAGATCTCGTTGAGGCGCTTCTTGAGATTCAGGATCTCCTGCGCGTGCAGCATGATGTCCGTGGCCTGGCCCTGGAAGCCGCCCGAGGGCTGGTGCACCATGATGCGGGAATTCGGCAGCGTGAAGCGCATGTCCTTCTCGCCGGCTGCAAGCAGCAGCGAGCCCATCGAGGCTGCCTGCCCCGTGCACAGCGTCGACACCGGCGGACGGATGAACTGCATCGTGTCGTAGATCGCAAGGCCCGACGTCACCACGCCACCCGGCGAGTTGATGTACATCGAGATTTCCTTCTTCGGATTCTCCGCCTCGAGGAACAACAGCTGCGCGACGGTCAGCGTCGACATGCCGTCCTCCACCGGACCGGTGACGAAGATGATGCGCTCTTTCAGCAGGCGCGAGAAAATGTCGTAGGCGCGTTCGCCGCGATTGGTCTGCTCGACGACCATCGGCACGAGGTTCATGTAGGTTTCAACGGGATCGCGCATGAAAGAACCCAAGGGTTAGGGGTGATGCAGAACGTTAAGCCATAACCCAGATATGGGCCAATTTCCGGCCGACAAGACCGGCACTAGCCAACTGGGCAGGTCGCAGAAGTTCAAGCCGATTCGCGTCGGCGCGCCTAGCGACGGAAGCCCGTCGCAGGCGTGCTTTCGCGGTTCATCATTAACGCAAGGTGCCGCAACTAAGCGGCAGTTTTCTCGGCGTCTTCATCCTTGAACAGCTCATCCTTGGAGACCTTCTTCTCGGTCACGTTGGCGAGCTCCAGGACGAAGTCGACGACCTTGTCCTCGTAGATCGGGGCGCGAAGCTGGGCCAGCGCCTGGGCGTTGCTGCGGTAGTAGTCCCAGACTTCCTTCTCGCGGCCGGGCGCCTGGCGCGCACGCTCGATCACCGCGCGCGACACCTCATCGTCGGTCACGGTGATCTTGTTCTTCTCGCCGATCTCCGACAGCACGAGCCCGAGGCGGACGCGGCGGTCGGCAATCTTCTGGTACTCTTCCTTGGCCG
Source organism: Bradyrhizobium oropedii (assembly GCF_020889685.1). Classification (GTDB taxonomy): domain Bacteria; phylum Pseudomonadota; class Alphaproteobacteria; order Rhizobiales; family Xanthobacteraceae; genus Bradyrhizobium; species Bradyrhizobium oropedii. Next base: position 8,287 of record NZ_JACMYO010000246.1, on the reverse strand, counting down.
CATCCTCGGTGGTGTTCTCGTCGGCGAAGGTCTTGCCCGACGACTCCATCTCGGCCTTGATCGAGTTCCACATCAGGTTGAACTCTTCGGCTACAAGCGACGGCGGCGCCTCGAATTTGTGGCTCTCATCGAGGCGATCGAGCAGCGCGCGCTTGACCTTCTGGCGGGTCGCGCCGGCGAACTCGGCCGTCAGGCGCTCGCGCATCAGCTCCTTCAGCTTGTCGAGCGACTCGAGGCCAAGTGTCTTGGCGAACTCGTCGTCGACGGTGACCTCGCCGGGCGCCTCGATTAGCGTCGCGGTGGTCTCGAACTCGGCCGGCTGACCGGCAAGCTTTTCATTGAGGTAGTTCTTCGGGAACGCGACCTTCAGCGTGCGGGTCTCGCCCGAGCCGATGCCGGTCAGCTGCTCCTCGAAGCCCGGGATGAACTGGCCGGCGCCGATCACAACCTGGATGCCCTCGCCGGTGCCACCCTCGAAGGCTTCACCGTTGATGGTGCCCTTGAAGCTGATGGTGACGCGGTCGCCCTTCTCCGCCTTTGCACCCTCGGCCTTGGCATTGTACGGACGGCTGCCCTCGGCGATGCGCTTGATGGCCTCGTCGACGTCGGCGTCGGCGACATCGACCACCGGCTTCTCGACAGAGAACGACTTGAAATCAGCGAGCTGGATCGGCGGCACAACTTCGATCGCGACCGTGTAGGTCAGGTCGGTCTTGCCCGACAGCAATTCCTCGACCTGGTCCTTCTCGGTCGGCATGGTGATCTTCGGCTCGCCGGCGAGACGGAAGCCGCGATCTTCGAAGATCTGCCGGTTGGTGTCGCTGATGGTCTGGTCGATGGTCTCGGCCATCACCGAACGGCCGTAGATCTTCTTCAGATGCGCCACCGGCACCTTGCCGGGACGGAAGCCGTTGAGACGGACCTTGTCCTTGAGGTCAACCAGCTTGGCGTCCGCCTTGGCATCGAGATCCGATGCCGGAACGCTGATCTTGAACTCGTGCTTCAGTCCCTCGTTGAGGGTCTCGGTGACCTGCATGGTATCAATCTTCTTCCGCTTTTGCCGCGGCCCGAGCGGCCGTGGCAGTGTTCAATCTGTTCGACGTTGAGCCTTGCGGCCTGACGTCTGTGGGTTCGGCGAACCCTCATCCCTTTCGGGGCCAAAGGTTCTCCAAGAAATCGTCATGCAAACGCTGTAAGCGCTTGGTGCGGGCGGAGGGACTCGAACCCCCACAACTTTCGTCACTGGAACCTAAATCCAGCGCGTCTACCAGTTCCGCCACGCCCGCGTGAAAAGCATCCAATCCGGCCGCGGTGCCGCGGGCGGCGGGCTTATAACATGGGCCCACCGGTTCGCAGCAAAAAAATGGCCGCTGGAGAGCCCGCCCTGCGACCGATCGCGACTGGACAGGTACACTCGAAAATGGTCCGCATCGGCCGGATGGCAAGTCCTGTAGCAAGTCCCGAATTTTCCCTCACCCGGCGCGACCTGATAGCCGGCCTCGGCGCCGTGGCGCTCTGCCCGGCGTGGCCAGCCACCGGCTCGGCGCAGGGGCGGACGGCGGTCGTGCTCCAGGCCAAAGCGGACCGCATCTTGCTTGGTCCAGGCGCCTCAGGTCCTTCCGGACCGGAGACGCCGGTCTGGTCGTTCGGCAGCGGCGACCTCCGCTTCAAGCGCGGCGAGGTGCTGGACGTGACGTTCGGCAACGAGCTGCCGGTCGCGGCCGCGCTCGATTGCCGCGGGCTCGATGGCATCGCGGCCGCAGAGCCATTGGCGTCGCGGGCGCCCCTTGCCGCGGGGGCAAAGGATAGCTTTCAGCTCCCGCTCCGGCATGCCGGCACCTTTCTGTGCGAGCCGCTGCTCGGTGACGGCGGCACGGCGCCGACGCGGCCGCGCCCGCTGATCGTGACCGGCACCTCGCCGGTCGCGGTCGATCGTGACGAGGTCTTGCTGATCGAGGAGTGGCGCCTCCGGTCGGACGGAACCGCGATCCCGGCAGGCAATGATCCGAAAGATTCAACGCAAATTCATACAATTAACGGAAGAACCTCATACGACATCTCGGCACCGGCCAACACCCGCCTCAGACTCCGCTTTATCAATGGCAGCCCACGGAGCGTGCTGGCGGTCAGGCTTGAGAGCCTCGATGTCCGGGTGATGGCCATCGACGGCCAGCCGGCCGAACCGTTCCCGGCCCGGAACGGTGCGCTGGTCCTGGCTCCCGGAAGCCGCACGGATGTCTTCGTCGATGCGATCGGGCCGGCCGGGACGAGCTTTGCGATCCTCCTGCACGACGGCAATCAGGCCCGATCGGTCGGCAAGTTAGTCGTCTCGAGCGAACCACCGGTCCGAACGGCGCCGTTTCCGCCCGCTCCACCGCTTCCGGGCAACGACATGCCGGCCGCGCTCGACCTCAAGAGCGCCGCAAGGTTCGATCTGGCGCTCGGAACGTCCACCGACTGGTTCCGCCCGGCGGAGTTCAAGCCGTCGGCCGCTTCGGCTTTTCAGGCCAAACCCGGCCGGCCTGTCGTGCTGACACTGACCAATCGCGGCACGATCGCCAGCGTCTTTCATCTGCACGGCCATCACTTCCGACTGCTCGACCGGCTCGACGACGGCTGGAAGCCGTTCTGGCTCGACACGCTCGCGGTCGAGCCGGGCCAGACCCAGCGCATCGCCTTCCTCGCCGAATATCCGGGCCGCTATCTGATCGAGCAGGTCGCGACCGATTGGGCCGCGCCGAGGCTCGTCCGATGGTACAGTGTCCAATAACAACAAGAGGAAACGCCCATGAGTCAGACCGTTGCCGCGATCCGCGGAGTGCGGGCGCGAAGCGTGGTGGTGCCGCTCAAGCGTCCCGTGAAGAACGCGTTCGGCGTGATCGATTCCGGACCGCTGGTGCTGATCGATGTCGAGACCGATCAAGGCGTTACCGGCCGCACCTACATCTTCGCCTACAGCAAGCTCACGCTTAAACCTCTGGTCTATCTGATCGACGAGATCGGCCGCGAGCTCGTCGGCAAGCCGGTCGCGCCGTTCGACCTGATGAAGGCGATGGATGCCAGGTTTCGTCTGCTCGGCTGGCAGGGCCTGGTCGGCATGGCCGTGTCCGGTCTCGACATGGCCTGTTGGGATGTCTTGGGCCAGCTCGCTGGTCGGCCGTTGGTCGAATTGCTCGGCGGCTCCGCAAAACCGATCAAGGCCTATGACAGCTACGGCGTGGTCGATCCTGCGGCCGATGAGCGCGCGCTGCGCCGTTCGCTCGATCAGGGCTTTCGCGGCATCAAGATCAAGGGTGGCGACGGGGATGCCGCCAATGACGAGCGCGTCGTGAAGGGCGTGCGCGCCCTGCTCGGCCCCGACATCGCGCTGATGATCGATTTCAACCAGTCGCTCGATCCGGCCGAAGCCGCCCGCCGCATCTCCCGCCTTGCGCCCTACGATCTCCACTGGATCGAGGAGCCTGTGCCGCAGGAGAGCCTGTCCGGCCACGCCAAGGTCCGCGAGACCTCGCCGACCCCGATCCAGGCCGGCGAGAATTGGTGGTTTCCGCGCGGCTTCGCCGAGGCGATCGCGGCCGGCGCATCCGACTTCATCATGCCCGACGTGATGAAGGTCGGCGGCGTCACCGGCTGGATGCAGGTCGCAGGACAGGCCGATGCCGCGTCGATCCCGATGTCGAGCCATCTGTTCGCGGAGGTCAGCGCGCATCTGCTCGCGGTCACGCCGACCGCGCATTGGCTCGAATTCCTCGACTTCGCCGGCGCGATCCTCGCAAGGCCCGCAGAGATCGTCGACGGCGCGGTGACTGCGCGCGGTCCCGGCCTCGGCATCGAGTGGAACGAGCCGGCGGTGGCGAAGTATCTGGTAAGCTAGCGCGTGGTCGAAGTGGACGAGGAGCCCGGAGGCCGTGCCAGTTTCCCCTCGCGTTTCGACCACGTCATTCCGCGATTCCCTGGTGTTGCCGGGGCTCGTCCTGGCCTGCCTGATCGGCGCAGGCTTCACCGGAGTAGCGTTCGGCAAGGATGGCGACGACGACAGCGGAGCTGCGAATGCGACACGTGCGACGCCGAATATCTATCTCGATTTGCGAACAAGCTACGCGACGGTGCCGGCCGGCGCCTTGCCGGTCGGTTTCGGCAGCTCGGCTCTCTTTAGCGCGCTCCAGTCGCTTGCGCTTGCGAACGGCGGCTCGCTTCCGACCAGCGTGCCCCTGGCATCCCGGCAATCCCTTGCCGTCGATTTTCCGTTGACGGTGGATGTTACCGATACCGTCTCGCTCTATGCCGGCATTTCCGGAACGACGACCTACGGTCCGGCGCAAGGTTGGTCGTCCTTCGATGTCACCAGCTGGAACGTCGGATTTCAGGCAGATATCTACAGTCAGAATGGCGGCTCGATCCCGACCATCACCTGGCAATCGACGATCACCCAGGCGATCCCGAATGGACCGGCCGGAACGACGACCTTCAACAACGTTCTCGAGTTCGACTACGCCTTCGACGAGGACGCAACACGGGGAATGCTCGCGGGCATCCAGGACACCCGCGTCGAAGTCGCGACCGCGCTGGTCAGGATCCATCCAAACATCATCGGCTATGTCGGTGGCTACTATCAGTGGCCGAGCAACTGGAAATTCACCGGCCGCGTCGGCGTGCAATATTTTGGCGGCGCACAGCTCCTGAGCATGACACCGATCCAGCCCTTCGCCCAGCCCATTCTCCGGCTCGATCTCGATCGGACGGACGACAACGACAATCGCCTGTTCGGGGTCACGGCTCAGATCATGTGGGTTCCGAAACCATCCTATCAGCTGACGCTGAGAACGCCGCTCTATCTTGTGCGCAAGTGATGCAGCCTGCCCGCGCCGGCGATCGCAAATCGGAGGATGGGCGGCGGCTGCGCGCCCTAGATCGTGAGCTTCACCTTTGCGTCGCATTGATGTAGGCCATCAGGACATCGGAGCGCGCTCAATGTCCACCAACAACAAACTGACGCTCAAATTTCGTTGCCCGACGGAGCTTGAGGGACTGATACCGCAACCCATCCCGGCTGCGCAGGGCGTTCCCGATTGGCTCAAGGCAATGCCGGCGACGGCCTTCTCTTCGATCAACCTGCACGAGGAAGACACCATCAAGCGCTGCCCGCCATTCGTCGATGCGATGACCTGCGGGTTCTTGCTGCCGCTGGTCTGCGACCTCAAGGTCGAGGACGGCGAAATCACCTGGGATCAGGACCTGCCGCCGGGAGGCACGCCCGAATTTCCCCGTTCGCCGATCGGCTTCCATGATCCGGGTCAGGTCACCGGCACCCCGCTGTTTGAAGAGGGCCGCTTCTTCCTCAAATTCCACAATCTGTGGACCGTCGAAGCCCCTGAAGGCTACGCAGTTTACTTCACGCATCCCGTCAACCGCTTCGACCTGCCATTCACGACACTCAGCGGCCTCGTCAATTCTGATCTCTATGCCGACAATTGGGTGCACTTTCCGGCATACTGGCACGACAGGAATTTCAGAGGTGTCCTCCCCAAGGGGACGCCCATCGCACAATGCATTCCGGTCAAGCGGGACAGCTGGAGCGCGCAGGCATCGCCGTTCACGGCGGACGAGGCCAAGCGCGTCGGCGAATTCCGCACCGAGATCAAACTGCAGCCCAACTTCTACCGGAGAAACTTCAGGGTTTGAGGCGCGACGAGATCTCGTCGGCTCTATTCGATTCCCCGCCGAGAAATTTCGACGCGGCCCGCTGCGAGAAGAAAAAGCGGCCGTGCGATCCCGAGGCCATGACGAAAGCGGCGCGTCCCAGGAGCTGGGGCTGACCACGTATCACGGTGCGTAGCGCTGCCTCGCCGGCATCGCGGTCCCCCAGCTCCAAGAGGCAAGTGGCGAGGTAGGCGCGGTTCGAGCGATCATCCGGATACAGCGCGAGCACGCGGCGGAATGCATCCGCAGCTGCGGCATAGTCGCCACGAGCGACGAGGACCCGACCGAGCTGGCTGAGAACATCGGGGCGTCCCGGCGCGGCATCACGTGCGGATTGCAGGACGTTCACGGCCCGCGCGATTTGATCGACGTTCTGCAACAGGCGCCCGAGGTCGAGCTTCAGATCGACACTGTCAGGGGCCAGCGCGAGGCCGGCCTCGATCGTGCTGATCGCCTCGTCGTGTTGACCGGCCTTGGAGAGCTGCCCGGCGAGCTCCTGAAAGGAGGGAAAATATGGCGGGCGGCGTGTTGTCGTGCGCCGAAGCTGCGCGATCCCGTCCGTGACGCGCCCCGCGCCACACAGCAACGCGCCGAGCAAGGTCTCGACCTCTCCATCCTCGCCGCGGCGCGCAATCCTCTCAAGCGGTGCGATCGCCTCGTCTCCCCGCTTCTGCCCCATCAGGGCATGCGCCAGCAGGAGCGCGGCATGTCTGTCCGTGCGGCTTGATTTCAGGATGTTCGTCGCAATCTGCTCTGCCTGAGCAAATTGCTGCGCCCGCAACGCCAATGCGCCTTGTTGCAGCGCCTGAGCGAGGAAATTGTTCTGCCTGCCACTCACGAGCGAGATTCACGGGATGCCGAGGAATGTCACTGGGCTTTAGCCCGCATCTCCCCACGCGTCCACCGAAAGTCTTGTGAGAGGCGACATGCGCTTCCCCTCAAGCGAAGCCCCTCTACTCGGGACAAGTGCTGGATCAATCCTGTATCGTGAAGCTGGTCGGCCTGCCGCCGAACGAACCTGACACCATGTCGCTCAGATCGGAGAACCAGGATGGCACAGTGCGTTGTTATCGTTCAATTCGACCTTCCGAAACGAACCGAGGAACAGGCCATCAAGGGCGGCGTGGGTACCGCGCCCATCTATCGAAACCTCGCGACACGGGGGCTGATCCGTAAAGACTACCTCAACGGAGAGGCCGGTACGGGCGGCGTCTACCTGTGGGAGAGCCGAGAGGCGGCCGAGGCATGGTTCACCGAGGCCAAGATGGCCGAACTGACTGAACGGTTCGGAGCCCGGCCGCGATTGACCTGGTATGATACGCACGTCACCGTCGACAACCTCAAAGGGGAGACGCGAGTGAACCAATCCCCGCTGATTTCAGCCGCGGAATGAATCGAATTCAGGTGTCGTCGAACGCGCCCGCGCGCGATGCGGATGCCGGTTGGTCCGCGCGCGTCCACAGATAGCGCACGTCCGGTTCCTTCTCTTCGTTGCGGCTGCCGTCGGTTTCCTCAACCGGCACGAAGTCGTGCGCCTCGTAGAAGCGGCGCGCCCGTGCATTGCGCTGGAAGGTCCAGAGTTGCAGCCGGTCGGCGCCCTGCTTTGCGATCGCGAGCAGCGCGCCGCCGATGCCGCGGCGCTGCGCGGGAGGGAGCACATAGAGTTGCTCGACCCAGTCATCGTGCAGCGCGATCACGCCGTTCAGCGCCTCGCCGTCGAACGCACCCCATAGCGTGCAGGTCGCAAACATCCGCTCACGATAGAACCAGCGGTCTTCGTCAGGTGTATGCAGGCCGGCGAGCCAGGGCAGCGCATGATCGAACGCCGAACGATGCACGCGCGCAGCGGCGTCCATGTCGGCGAGTTCGAGTAGCCTAATACTCAATCCCGAACTCGTCATAGAGACGGCGGAACACGGCCGGCAGCACCTCGGTCAGATCCTCGGCGATCAGGCCGGGCCCCGCTTCGCCGGCCGCCTCGCCATGCAACCACACACCGATGCCGGCCGCCTCGAAGGCCGCGACGCCCTGCGCCAGGAAGCCCGCGATGATGCCGGCCAGCACGTCGCCGGCGCCGGCGGTGGCAAGCCACGGCGGCGCATTGGCGGCGATGATGGCGCGACCGTCCGGAGAGGCGATCACCGTATCTGCGCCCTTCAGCAGCACCACCGCGCCGGAGCGCTCGGCCGCCGCGCGGACGCGTTCGAGCTTCGAACGGCCGGGGTGCTTGTTGGAGATATCGCTGAACAACCGCGGAAACTCGCCCTCATGCGGGGTGAGCACCACCCCGAGGCCGTCGGATGCCTTGATCGCCTCGAACAAGCGGTCCGGCGCCCCGGCAAAACTCGTCAGCGCGTCGGCGTCGAGCACCAGATGCCGCCGTGCCGACAGCACAGTGTGAACGAAGTCGCGGGTGCGCGCGCTGACGCCCGCGCCCGGTCCGATCACGCACGCGTTGAGACGTTTGTCGTCGAGCAGTTCGGCGAACTGGATCGGGTTGTCGATCGCGCGCACCATCACCGCAGTCAGGGCCGCCGCGTTGACAGCAAGCGCATCGCGCGGCGAGGCCACCGTAACGAGGCCGGCG
>NZ_JACMYO010000245.1 GCF_020889685.1 Bradyrhizobium oropedii | reverse complement strand
GGGCAACGCGTCGCGCCCAAGCCGCAGCCTGGCTCCGCCCACGCCGGACGCCCCGCCGGCCGCCGATCAGCCCCCACCGCCGCCCCCTCCGCCAGGCGACACCGCCGAGCAGCACGACAATCCCACGATGAAGGACGTGCTGCGTCAGCTGTTCAATCGCTGATATTCCCGGATATTCCCGCCAAGATCGAAGGGTGACTCGGCTAACCATGCACCCGGAGGGGCCGCCTCGGCCCGCAGATCCGTGCTAAACAGCGACAGATCCAATGGCGCACCCGACTGATTGGAGGGGACGGACGAGGCTGGATGAACGCGGCTACGGACAAGGGCAAGAACTGGTTCCTGCGCGGCGGCCTGTTCGCCAAATATGTCCTCGCGCTGGTCGGCCTCGTCGTGTTCGTGCTGGCGGTCAACGGCGCGCTCGAGACCTGGATCAGCTATCGCGGCATCAAGAGCACGCTGACGGACGCGATGAGCGAGAAGGCGGATGCCACCGCCAAGCGCATCGAACAGTCGATCTCCGATCTCGAGCGCCAGATCTCCTGGGTGACCCGCGCCTGGTCCAACACGATCGACCTGCGCCGCGCCGACTATGCCCAGCTGCTCGGCCAGGTGCCGGCGGTGAGCCAGCTCACCCTGATCAATGCCAGCGGCCACGAGGTGCTGCGGCTGTCGCGCCAGACCTATACCGTGAACTCCAACGCCGACCTCTCCCGTGACCTGCGCTTCACCGAGACGGTCAGCCGCGGCACCGCCTACGCGCCGGCCTATTTCCGTGACGAGCGGCCGTTCATGTCGATCGGCGAGCAGCATGCCGGCTTCAACGCCGACGTCACCGTGGCCGAGATCGACCTGCGCTTCCTCGGTGACTATTTCGGCGATTCCCAGGTCGGCCACCTCACCTACGCCTACGTTGTCGACGCCAAGGGTCGCGTGCTGGCGAGCTCGTCGAAGGGGCCCGAGGTCGGCAAGGATCTCGCCGCGCTGCCGCAGGTCGCGGCCGTGCTGTCGCCCAAAGGCAGGCCCGTCGCCTCCGGCAAGGATATCGACGGTAACGCCGTGCTGACGACCGCGACCGCGGCGCCGAACCTCGGCTGGCACGTCTTCTATGAGCAGCCGACCGCGCAGGCGCTGTCGCCGATCCGCGACCAGCTGGTACGCATCGCGCTTCTGATTGCGCTCGGCCTCGTGGTCGCGATCATCGCCGGCACGATTTTGGCGCGGCGCATGCTGGTGCCGATCACCGCGCTCCGCGCCGGCGCGCGGCGGCTCGGCGCCGGCGATTTCGGCCATCGCATCGAGGTCAAGACCGCGGACGAGCTGGAGGAGCTTGCCGGGCAATTCAACAGCATGGCGGGGCAGCTTGCGGAAACCTATTCCGACCTCGAAGGCAAGGTGAAGGAGCGCACCCGCGACCTCGCGCAATCGATCAACGAGCTGAAGGTGCTGGAGGAGGTCGGCCGCGCGGTGGCGTCATCGCTCGACCTCAACGCCGTGCTGCCGACTGTCGCCGCCCGCGCGCTCGAGATCACCCATGCCGATGCGGTGCTGATCTATGGCTATGACGCGGCGAACCGCAGCTTCAACCTGACGCAATCGATCGGCATCGACGCAGAGGCCGATGGCCATCACCGCGCGATCGATGCGGCGAACAGCCCGCTTGCCGAGGCCGCGGCCAACGGCGAGCCGCTGGCGTTTCCCGATCTGACAGACCAGCCCGATCATCCGCTGCGCGATGTCGTGGTCGGCGCCGGCTTCCATTCCGTGCTGATCGTGCCGCTGGTCGACCAGCAGGGCGTGCTCGGCGCGCTGGTGGTGCTGCGCAAGGCGGCCGGCGATTTCCCGGCCAACATGATCGGCCTGATGAAGACCTTCGCGCACCAGGCGGTGCTGGCGATGCGCAACGCGCGGCTGTTCACTGAAGTGGACCAGAAGAGCCACGCGCTGGAGCAGGCCAATTCCACCGTGCGCGAGCAGGCCGACAAGCTCCGCGAACAGACCGAGCAGCTCACCGACTGGAACAAGTCGCTGGAGGCGCGCGTCGAGACCCAGCTTGGCGAGATCGAGCGCATCCGCAAGCTCGAGCGTTTCCTGGCGCCGCAGGTGGCGCAGCTGATCGCCTCCTCCGACGGTCATGAAGGACTGCTCGACAGCCACCGGCGTGAAGTGACTGTGGTGTTCTGCGACCTGCGCGGCTTCACCGCCTTCACCGAGGCGACCGAGCCGGAAGAGGCGATGAACGTGCTGCGCGAATATCACGCGGCGCTCGGCAAGCTGATCTTCAAATATGAAGGCACGCTCGATCGCTATGCCGGCGACGGCGTGATGATCCTGTTCAACGCGCCGATTCAGCTCGACGACCACACGCTGCGTGCGGTGAAGATGGCGGTCGAGATGCGCGAAACCATCGGCGCGCTGACCGAGAAGTGGCGCAACCGCGGCCACAGCCTGGGGTTCGGCATGGGGATCGCGCTCGGCTACGCAACGCTCGGCCAGGTCGGCTTCGAGCAGCGGCTGGAATATGCCGCGATCGGCAGCGTCACCAACCTCGCCTCCCGCCTGTGCGGCGAGGCCAAAGCGGGCCAGATCGTGGTGAGCCGCCGCGTCTACGGCATGGTCGAGCCCCATGTCGAGGGCCGTGCCATCGACGACCTCGTGCTGAAGGGCTTCAACCACCCGATCCTGGCCGCGGAGATCCTGCGCTGGAAGGACGAACCGGCCGCGAAGGCGACGGCGGCGGAGTGAGCCCCAGGCGGAACCCGCTACCGCCGAAACCTTGCATTCGCGCGCAAAGTGTGTATATTTGCGACATTCGATTAGCCGTTGTGCCTTGTTGAATGGTCAGAACGGCCCTCCTCCAAAGACATCGTGAACTCAATCGATGACGCGCAATTTTGCGCAACACATGCGCATCAGCGCAATTTGGAGAAGAGAAGATGGCAACAGGTACTGTGAAGTGGTTCAACGGCCAGAAGGGCTTTGGTTTCATCGAGCCGAGCGATGGCAGCAAGGATGTGTTCGTTCACATCAGCGCCGTCGAGCGCGCCGGTCTGACCGGTCTGGCTGAAGGCCAGAAGGTTTCGTTCGAGCTGAAGACCGACAAGATGCGCGGCAAGACCAGCGCCGAGAACCTTCAGATCGTCTGAGGCTCTTGATCGGCATGACCCCGCGCAAACGCGTTCCGCGTTTGAAGCGGGGGATCGTGCCCCTCGTCATTCCACGGATGTACTGGGATGACGTCGCGACCCGCTCGGTCCCACTGGATTGGGCGGGTTTTTGCGTATCTTTATTCCGCGTGATCCCGCGGCGCGCCATGTCGCCATCTCGCGCGACGGACGCAGACCTCCGCGCAAGATCTCACCTTCGAAGGGATGCCGATGACCGCAAGCAAGCCCGCCCCATCGCCCGCAAGCCTTGAGCGAGCCGAGCGCCAGCGCCTGGCGGCCGAGGAAGGCGCGCGCGCCATGGCCGATGTCGAGCGCGACGCACTCGCCGTGCGCAAGAACATGGAGCGTCTGCGTGCACTGCGCGAAGCGCGCGAGGCTAAGGCCGCCACTGAAGCTGATCCGGAGCCGGCCGTCGCTGCCAAGAAGAAACCGCGGGTGAAGCGCATCGCGCGCTGACGATGCTTGATCCGAACGACCGCTCTTCCTCGTTCCGTCATCCTGAGGTGCGAGCGCAGCGAGCCTCGAAAGATACACGGCCACTAATTGGGCCGACGACCCTTCGAGACGCGCAAGAGCGCGCTCCTCCAGCGACAACGGCAAAGCCGTTGCGCGGGGGTGACGGAGCGGCAGTATGGCGCTGCCGCGTTTAGTCCCCGATCAACACTGTCAAACAGCTGAGAGATACGCGTTCGCCATCTCGCGACGCGTTGCGCCCGAGGGATGCGATCCGTGTCTCCCTCTTTCACATAAGAGGGCGCAGGGAAGGCCGGGCGCCGATTGCACCCATGGGTCCCGTGCAACAAAAAGCACGGGAGGTAGGACCACAGGCGAAACCGGAAACATCCGGCCTTCCCTGCGCAATGGGTTACGGCTTACTTCGTGCTCTCCCCGGCGAGACTTGGCTTGTTTGTCACCGTCTTCACAACGCGCATCGCGCAATGCGAAAAGACACCTACCACTAGGGCGTCAGGACCACACGACTTCACCGTCCGCCGATCAGCGCGTGTCGTCGCACACGCCGCCAGCGTCCATCGCATCCCGCCGCACGTTCGTGACGATCGCGATACGCCCCTCTTGCCGGGCGGGATGGGGGAAGTTGTACAAGTGAGTTGGGGGTGAAGTCAAGATGAATTCCGAAAATCGGAATACACCTTGCGAGCTATGCAACGGCGCTGTCGTTGAGATCCCGTATCTTCGTGAAGAGCTTGGTGACCTTCTCTTCGTCGAAGAGTTTGTCAGGCCCGGTCGGAGCGATATCGATGAACGGGCGCTCGTAGAGCAGAGCCGGGTCCATGACGCCCTGATCCGTGAGATGCTGGATCACCATGTTGATGAACTCGATCTGTGCGGCGCTGGCGGTGCCCGCGGATAGAAATTCACTAAATGCTTCGCTGACCGCCGCCGGATCGAGGCCAACGAGCGAGCGGACGAAGCGACCAAAACCCTGGCTGACCTCGCGCGCCCGTTCGATATCGGCTGGCTCTCCGATGCCAGCATCGAGTAGCATTTTCTCCAACTCGCCCAAATCTGACGGCGTGAGCGGCTTGCCTTGCCGCAGCTTGTGCAAGACAAGATGATCTTTGTGCGAGCGAAGGAAATGACGGGCCTTCGACCTGAATCGCGCATAGTCGGCCGCACCGATCTGCGGCAACGTCATCTCGACGCCCTCGCCGATTTCGTCGGTGAAGTCGGAGTAGACAATCGCCTTGCGGGATTTCTCGATATGTTGGATCAGGTCGCGCAGTCGAATGCGCACCAGTTCCAGCAACGGAACGGTGACGCCCTCCCACCATTGGTCAGTCTGGATTTCCTCGATCAGCGCAGCGTGCTGCGCGATGATTGGAATGCCGGTCTGGTCCTCTAGAGCGGAGGCGATTTCGAGCAGCTGCTTGCGCAATGTGTCGAAGCGCTTTGAGCCTTTGAGCAACGCAAGCTCCAACGAGAACATCAGGAGGTCGAATCGCTTGGCCTCCTCGGTGCCCAGCATGTGCGAGGACGGCAGCGGCGCGACCTCCTCGACAAGTTCCTTGCGCTTCTCGGCATCGATCGCTGTCCATTCCTTCGGCCCGCGATATTTCTCGACCGCGCGGCGGTGCTGGCGGACGATGAAACTATCGACGTTCATGCCGCCGACGACGTCTTGCAGCGTCTTCGCAGCGTTCTCGCGGATTTGCTGCTCCGTGGGAGGCGTTTCGTCGCCTTCGGCATAGGGTGTTTGCTCGCCCGCCGAGAGCGCGTTTGTCTCGTGATGCTTCTCGTCGAGAGCCCGCACGAGATCGATCCGTCCGGCGAACAGCCGCTCCGAAAGCGACCGTGCTGCCGCCGCTTCCTTCAGTTCCGGATTCGCGCCGAAGAACTCGACGTTCTGGCAGTAGTCGAAGATTAGGAAGAACTCCTTGTCCTGTCCTGGGCCGAATAGGTCAGGACACAGCCTCGTTCCACGACCGACCATCTGCCAGAATTTGGTCTTGGATCGAACCTGCTTGAAGAACACGAGGTTGACGACCTCGGGCACATCGATACCCGTATCCAGCATGTCGACGGAAATCGCGATGTGAGGCATCGCATTCTTCTTCGAGAACTCATCGATCAGGGTCTGCGCATAGGCGCCGGTCTGATGGGTAATGACGCGTGCAAAATGGCCGGCATGCGCCGGATAGGCGGCATTGAAGCGCTTCTCGATGAATTTTGCATGCGCCTCGTTCTTGGCGAAGATGATCGTCTTTCCGAGACGGTCACCGCCCTCGACCTTGATGCCGTTCTGCATCAGATGCGCGATGACATGATCGACCGTATCTTCGTTGAACAGGCGCTTGTTGACCTCGGCCGCCTCTACGCTGTCGGGAATTTCTTCCTCGCCCCATTCCAGCATGTCCCACTGGTCTTTTTCTTCAGGAGTAAGGTCGTCGTAACGCAGGCCGGAGCGCACGATCCTGAGCGGCACGGAGATTGCCTTGGGCGGCACCAGATGCCCTTCGGCTACCGCTTCTTCCAGCGAGTAAGCATCCGTGGGGACGCCGTCCTCAAGATCGAACAGCGAATAGGTGTTCTTGTCGATGTCGTGCTTCGGCGTCGCCGTCAGGCCGACAAGGAAGGAATCGAAATAGTCGAAGATGGCGCGGTAGCGTTGATAGACAGAGCGGTGTGCTTCATCGATGACGATGAGATCGAAATGGCCCGGGCCGAACTTGACCTTGCCGTCCTGTTTACCATCGATCAGGTTCATCATGGTCGGGTACGTCGACACGAACACGCGGCCATCGCTGATGCGCTCCGTCACCAGATTGACGGGTGCTGAATCGGGCAAATGCGCCTTGAAGGCCCCCGCAGCCTGGTTCACCAGCGCAGTCCGATCAGCCAGGAAGAGCACGCGCTTGACCCAGTTTGCGCGAATCAGAAGATCGATCAGCGCAATCACGGTCCGGGTCTTGCCCGATCCGGTCGCCATCACCAGCAGCGCCTTGCGCTCGCCATCCTGCTCGAAGTGTTTCGCAACCGCGCGGATCGCGCGCTGCTGATAAGGCCGTTCCACGATCTTGCGGTTGATCGCCTCGCCGCCAAGCGGCTTGCGGCTGGTGCGGCGCTGGATCAGCAGCTCCAGTTCGTCACGTTTATAGAATCCGCCGATTTCGCGCGGCGGATAGCGCGTATCGTCCCAGACCCAGTGCTCGTGGCCGTTGGAATAGAAGATCACCGGCCGCCGACCAAACTGCGCTTCCAGACGATCGGCATAGAGTTTGGCCTGCTGCTGACCGCTGCGCGCATCTTTGCGGGTGCGCTTGGCCTCGACCACCCCGAGCGGCTTGCCATCAGCACCCCACAGCACGTAGTCGACGAAGCCGACGCCTTCATTGTTCGGCATGCCCTCGACCCGAAACTCGGTATCCTCAGGCCTATCGAGCGCCCAGCCGGCCTCGCGCAGCAGGAGATCAATATAACGGTCGCGGGTCTCGGCCTCGTTGTAGTCGTGCCGGTCGGGCTTGGCCTCGGCGGCCTTGCGGGCGGCTGCGACCTCGGTACGGAGCCGCTTCAGCTCCTCGTCGAGGTTCTCCTTGTCGGTGAGCAGCTTTGTCAGCTCGCCGTTCCTGGCGTCGAGCTGGGCCTGCTGCGCCTTGATGTAGCTGAAGGCCTTCTTCAGCGCCTCCCCCACCTCGCTCGCGTCATGACGGGCGGCGTGCGAACGCGCGGGCGGCGACAACAAGAACAAGCAGGATGGTTTGATGACGGGTTTGGACAGGACGCACGCGGCGGCGTCGGTGGTGGCGTTGCACTGCTCGCTGGGGTCGGGACGGCAATGGACGAAGCTTGCGGCCGCGCTCGGCGCCACGCCGTTCATCGCGCCGGATATTTCCGGCTATGGCGTCGCGGCCTGCGGGCGCGACTGGCCGCGGACGCTGGATGGCGAGATCGCGCGGCTTGAGCCCTGGCTCGCCAAAGCCAAGGGGCCGATGCATCTGGTCGGGCATTCCTATGGCGGGGCGATCGCGTTTCGGCTGGCGACCACTTCGCCCCATGCGCAGCGCATCCGCAGCCTAACGCTGATCGAACCGGTGCTGCCGACGCTGCTGCGTGATGGATCATCACGCAAGAGCGCTCTGTTTGAGCATGATCTCCGCGCAAACGCGTCCCGCGTTTGTCGCGAGGGAAAACCGCTTCACACTTTTCCGGATCATGCTGTGCGCGATGCGCCTGCCGACGCGCGGCTGTACGACCGCTTCGCGCGGATCGCGCAGATCGTGTCGCAGGATATTTTCGACGGCGCGGTGCTGGAGGCGGTCGAGGCGTTCACCGCGTTCTGGGCCGGCTCCGGCCCGCGCGAGCAATTCTCGCCGAGCGGGCGGCTGCGGACGATCGAGCAGGCTGACAAGCTGCCTTACGATTTCAATGCCTCGCTCGATCTCGACGGCGTGGCGGCCGCCGCGCGCGCGGTGAGGGTGCCGACGCTTGTGATGTCGGGCGGGCTGTCGCCCTATGTGACGCAGCGCATTGTCGCAAAGCTCGCTGCGCTGATTGATGGCGCCGAGCTGCGGCATCTGCCGGCCGCCGGCCACATGCTGCCGGTGACGCATGCCGACCGGGTCAACCCGGAGATCCTGCGGCACGTCTGGCGCGCCGAGGAGCTGGCGAAGCTGGAGCTGGCCGCGGATGCCGGCCGTGCCGACACGGCGCCGGCCACAGTGCAGCCGGCTGGCTCGGCGAGGCCGCATCTGGTATTCAGGAGGGGCTTCAATTGACGCGTTTTCTTCACGCGAACCGATACCCACTTCGCTCGAAAACGCGCTGCATTTTGGGAATAGTCTGCCGATGATTTTGCCTCGTGCATGCGCTGCCGCCCTCGCCGCCTCCGCGCTGCTTGCTCTTGCAGCTTCGCCCGCCTCTGCCGCCGGCGAAGCGGACGCCGTGCCGAAGGGCGCCGCCGTCACCGTGCTGAAGGCCTCGAAATTCTGCTTTGGCAACATCGTCGAGGTCTCGGGCATCGTGCTGCCGCGCGACGAGCAGCAGATCCGGCCCGACCGCTTCGGCCTGAAGGTGGCTGAGGTGAAGGCCGATCCCGGCGACACCGTCACCGCGGGCCAGGTGCTGGCGCGGCTGACCGACGGCGCCAACTCGATCAACCTCACGCCGCCAGTGGCAGGCACGATCTCGGCATCGTCGGCGATCGTAGGCAGCCCGGCCTCGGGCAAGGACGCGCTGTTCTCGATCATCGCCAAGAGCGAATACGATCTGGTCGGCATGGTGCCGACCCGCGACATCGCCAAGCTGAAGACCGAACAGACGGCAAAGCTCAAGATCATCGGCGCCGGCGAGATGGATGGCAAAGTGCGGCTGATCGCGCCGACCATCGAGCCGAACAGTCAGCTCGGCCAGGTGTTCGTCGGCATCGCGTCGAACAAGCGGCTGCTGGTGAATTCGTCCGGCCGCGCGCAGATCAAGACCGGGCAGAGCTGCGGCGTCGCGGTGCCGCTGACCGCGATTCTCTATTCCACCGCCGGCACCGTGGTGCAGGTGGTGCGCGGCGGCCGCGTCGAGACGCGGCGGGTCGAGACCGGATTGATGTCGGCCGGCCAGGTCGAGATCCGCGACGGCATCCAGGAAGGCGACATCGTCGTCGCCCGCGCCGGCGCGCTGCTGCGCGAGGGCGATCCGGTGCGGCCGGTGGGCGCCAGCGCGGACGCGAAGTAAGGCGGGGCCACATTCACAGTGTCGTCCCGGGCAAGCGAAGCGCGACCCGGGACCCATAACCACGAATGTAAATTGTCTTGAAGAGCTGTGGCCACAGCGCGGTTCAGCAACCCCGCCCTGTGGTTATGGGTCCCGGCTTTCGCCGGGACGACGTGTGGATAGAGCAGAGAAGCTCAGCCGCCGAGCTTGATGTCTTCCAGCAGCGACGATGAGACGCTCGGCACCTGCTCGCCTTCGCTCGCGCGCGAGATCGCGACGCGGGTCTTGTTGAAGGCGCTTTCGGCGCCGGCCTGGGCGTTGAGATTGTTGAGCAGCTCGGAGACCAGCACGCTGTTCGGCGCCTTGCTGTCGTCGGCGACCTTGCCCGGCGTCGCCGAGCTCAGCACGATGGTGTTCTCCGGCGGACTGATCGGCGCGAGGCCGTGCGAGAACGCGCGGAAGCGGCGCTCATAGGGATTGCGGCGCGAGGCATCGAGCACGACGAGCTTCGCTTTCGCGCCGCGCTCCTTCATCGCATCGAGCACGGAATCGACGCTGACGCCGGTGCGCTTGACGTCGGCTTCCTTCCAGATCGTGGCATCGACCGGGATCATGTAGCTCTCACGACCGACCTGCACGCCGTAGCCGCCGAAGAACAGCATCACGACGGTGTCGGGGCGGATCTTGGCCTTCATGCGCTCGACCGCGCGGAACATGTCGTCCTTGGTCGCATCTTCGACCACGTCGACGTCAAAGCCCTCGCGGCGCAGCGCGGACGACAGGGTGCGGGCATCGTTGATCGGCTGGGCCAGCGGGGCCGCGGCGTCCGGGTAGTGGCCGTTGCCGATGATGAGCGCGAGACGGGAGGTGCCGGTCGGGATGCTGCCGGTCTGCCCGGTGGCGACGGCGCCTGCGACGGTCCCCTTGGCGACATCGAGGGTGCGCTTGTTGAGCGCAGCATGGGCGCCGATCGCCAGCGACACCGTGCCGGCCACCGCCACACAAACGGCGATGGTGCGACGGGAAATATGAAGCTGCCTAAGGTTCATAACGTTCTAGTCCCAATCTCTATCCCGATGGCGTTCGAGCGAAATCGCGCCAGTTAGTCGCGTCAGTGACGATCAGGTTTAATGGGGTTGAGGTGTGTGTGCCGTTGAATTGATCTCAATTTGCGGCGCCGCAACAAACACTCCCTTA
>NZ_JACMYO010000244.1 GCF_020889685.1 Bradyrhizobium oropedii | reverse complement strand
CCCCCTGAGACTGTAGACATTTTTGTCGATGGTCTTTTTGTAAGCTCCTTCCCGCTTGGCCGCCGCTCGGAACCTTCCCAGGAGGTCTCCGTCTTCGCGATGGAGGTCCGGGCTTAGCTCGGCTAGCGGCGGGAGGCTCCCGGGCTTTAGCTTGTTCGCTGAGCGCACGACGTTCGAGGGGCCACCGCCCTTCAGATAGTCCCACACGTCGGCCAAAAAGGAATCATGGCCAGGAGAGTTGGGATCGAGCCGGCCCGCCATAGGGGCCCTATTGTTCTGGCGAAGCCAGATGCTTAAAGCATACAGAGCAGCTCCGGCCCCCGCGATGGTGCCTTGGGGTACGCCTCTGCCCCGGGCTGCTGCCTTGAGGTCGGAAACAAGAGCCTCATCCTCAGCAAACGGCTCGCTGCGGTCGCGCTTGGCGTAATCGAGCCGAAACACTGTGTTCGCCACGAGTTCTGGTTGCGGCGGCAAAGCACCCGGCGCCCCCCCACCCCGATCCAGCCCGAACGCTTGCCCGAGCTTCGAGCCAATGCGCGACATCCATCCGCTTCGCCTGCTACGCGCCGCGGGGGCGGCTACCGGCGGCGCCGCCTCGGACGTGTAACGCATGCCGCTGACCTCGCTGTCCCGCAGTGTAAACGGCAACGGCATTTCACTCGAAGCGCCGAAGGGAGCCCGAGGGACCTCAAGGCCGTAGCGCGAGCTGCCGAACAGGCTGTCCAGCTGCGACACCGGCAGCGAATGGCCGTGGCCGGTGCCCCCGGTCCTTCCAACACCCGCTGCAGGGCCTGCATCGGGCGAAGCAGCCTCCGTAGAGCCCTCATCAGAGGAGCTCACCTGCAACTCGTCCAGCCGCCGCTCAAAGCTCTCTTGCTGGCTTGTGTTGTCGGGTTGTTGCTCCGCCTGCTGCCGAGCCCTGAGCTCGGCGTACTGCTGAGCGAAGTCCGGAGCGAACGAGTTCAACTGCCAAGGCTGGAAATAGGAACCATCCATACTACTCTCCATTTGGCTCTGGCGAATGTGCGCAGCCGAGCTCAGATCTGACGTGAGGGAGATGAAGCTAACTGCGCGAGGGCGACGGAGGCGCTAGCCGCGAACGGGTCGAGGTTGGCGCCAGCAGATTACAAACCATCGGCCCTCCACCAAAAGGGACACCAATCCCGCTTTCGATTGCTCGGAGCAGGAGAGCGTTCCGACTACAGTCAAGAGGCGACGTCGCCGCTTGGCAATCTGGTCTCTGAGCTATCAGGGTGAGCTTTCGATAAGCTGACGAGCCTCAGAGGGATTCACAATGAGCCAAGAGTGCTCGCGGGCTGGAGTAGCCCCTTCGGGTAATCCCAGGCAGGCACGAGGCGTGCGATGAATAGTAGAGTCGAGGAGAGGCGCGGTGACGCGTTTCGGATCTCCGAACGCTTTGGGTTCGCCACTGCTACGCCTTCATGGATTAGAATGCCTGAGATGTCGACGCGCACCATAGGTCTCGATCACGCGGCCCGCGCTGAGGCGCTGCGAAGCGCCAACTTGACGGCGTAGCACTTCCCGCCTTTCAAGAACGAACTCCGTAAGCGGGCCTTCGTCGTCGGCGACTTCGAGCCCCTCGTCGAAGCCCTTATGCTTGGCAAAATAGGCCAATGCTGCTTCAGGGCTCAGTTCTCCGGGGATTGACCATTCATCCTCTTGTGCCGGGTCAAACAGCGGTGTGGCCCGCCGCAGGGTGTACCAATGAACCCTGTCCGAACCGTCGTTGGCAGGCTGCCGGGTGAGTATCTCCAAGGCTTCTACAAGGCTCTTTCGAGAGGCCGAGAGACGCTCAATGTCGGTGTCGGTCTGGTCGATTCTGCCGGCACGCGTAGTTTCGCCGCCGGTCATTTTGCCCGAGCGCAACATGGCCAGTTGCTTGTCGATCAGCTTGATACTGTCGAGATAGCCTATTGCCGTTTCCAGAATAACCGTGACAGGCCCGGGGATTTCGCGTTCGCCGGCTTCCCATCGGCGCACCGTGCGCCCATCTTCAACCCGCACGATTTTGGCCAGGGCGTCGGCGCTTAGTCCAAGCGCAGCGCGCGCATCCTTCAAAGCTTCCGGCGTTCTGACGAGGGTCATAAAACCCTCCTAGGGCCATTGGACCTAGCTATGATGTAGGTCCAGCTAGCCCTAAGAAGCAAGAGTTCCATCTTTTTTTGCCTTTTGAAGCGGCAACAAAAGCGGCAAAACAAGCGGAGAAAATCTTATATAACTATTGAATATTGCTATATATTTTATTGGCAAAGGAAGCGGCAAAAAATGAACATATCAGCAATGGAACCACTCCTGCCCGAGGATCGGCAGGAACTCGAAGATCTGGCGACCGACCTGGTCGCTAAGGCCAACACACTGGCTGGCCGCCTCCACCCGGTGATGCGGGCCTCGGTAGGCGACTTGGTGCGCTCGATGAACTGTTACTACTCCAACCTCATCGAAGGCCACAACACACTGCCCATCGACATTGATCGAGCACTGAACAACGACCTGGCCAAGGAGCCAGAGCGCCGCAGTCTGCAATTGGAGGCGCGCGCTCACATTGAAGTCCAGCGGATAATCGATCGCGGCGAAGCCCCCTCGCCCGCGCTGTCCGTCGGCTTCATTATCTGGACGCACAAAAACTTCTGCGAGCGCCTGCCCGAAGAGTTGCTGGTCGTCGACCATCCCACGACCAAAGAGAAGATCAAGATTGTCCCCGGCGAACTTCGTAAGGACCATGTGAGAGTGGGGCGTCACATCCCGCCCGATCCAGCCGATCTCCCCGCATTCCTGAAGCGTTTTGCCGAAGGATATTCGTCCCCGCACCTTTCGAAGCTGCGCAAGATTATCGGCGTTGCAGCATCACACCATCGCCTAGCTTGGATTCACCCGTTTTTGGACGGCAATGGCCGCGTGACACGCCTGTTCTCACATGCGCTCTTGCGCGAATTGGATGTCGGCTTCGAGCTTTGGGCCGTTTCGCGGGGACTTGCGCGGCGGGTCGCCGATTACAAAGCAAATCTGCAGGCAGCAGACGAACCGCGGCGCGGTGATCTTGATGGCCGCGGTAATCTCACAATGTCGGGACTTGTCGGATTCTGTACGTTCTTCCTGACCATGTGCGTCGATCAAATCGACTTCATGGCCGGACTCCTGGAGCCCGAAGAATTACTGAGGCGTATGGAAATCTGGACCGAAGAGGAAACGCGCGCAAAGCGGCTTCCAAAGGGCGCTTGGCCTTTACTGCGCGAAGCGGTGATGGCCGGAGAGTACGCACGGGGTAATGCGCCTGCCCTTACGGGATACGAAGAACGCCAAGCGCGAACGGTCCTCAATGCCCTTATTGAAAAGGGCTACCTGGTTTCACCCACGACGCGCTCGCCAGTGAAGCTCGGATTCCCCACAGCCGTGGTCGATCGATGGTTTCCTAGACTGTACCAGCCGGTCGGCTGAATTCCCGGCGGGTGACGCCGGGCGCGACCATCGTAAAATCGTAAATACGATTCTAGCTCAAGTATCGCTCCTCACCATGCATCCTCCGGAAACCAAAAAAAGCTTTCGATGTGGCGGTCGAAGGCTTTCCGGATGTGTCGCACGTGGGTGGGACGATAAGCGCCCGCCACGTCGGCGCGATTGAGCGCGCCGACGTCTCAAAAAGCGTCACCGCATTCGGACAAATTGCTGGATCGGGCTCGAACGGGGAGTTCTCCTCAAGACGGCGGCGCGGACAGGCAAATCGTAAGCCGCCACAAACCCGCGGCGAAGCGCCCCGCCGGATCAGCGGGGCGCAGCACTCGGCTGAACTCACTCGCCGTTCTTGCGCGGCCGCGACCAGAGAAGCGTGTAGCCTTCGCCGCCTTCGTCGTCGAACAGGTTCGCGTAGATCGGTGCATTGAACGAGGGGTCATCGAGCTTGAGCGAGAGGTAATCGCGGCCCTCTTCGGAGCGCTTCGACCAGGCTGCGCCGATCTCGGCCCGGCCCACGTAGATGCGGTGGCTGGGAGCGTTGTCGTTGGAGCGGTTGGTCTCGGCGACGATACGGACGCCCTTGGCTTGCAGGCTCAGGGTGACAATCTCGCCCTGGAAATCGTTGCCCACCTTCTTAAAAGAACCGATGTTAGCCATGTCACTTCTCCTGTTGTGTTTCGAGCCCGCGACCACCGCGGCCTCGATGGCGATCTAAAGGCAGAGGACGATCGGCGACGCACCCCTTGCGGGCCGGAGCGCAGCGGAGGACGCCGTTGTTGCGGCTTTCTTGCCTCGCGAGGAATGGGCGAAGCCCAGGGGAAGAAAGCCGCATCAACGGCGTTGCGGCTCAGACGATCGAGGCGGAGCCGGTCCTCGGCCAGATAAGCCATCTAAGAGGCCACGTGCGTCCGCGTGCTGAATCGCAAGCTCGGGAGAAGACTTGGCAAATCTCGGTTGAGTTGCACAAGAAGTTGAAAAGATTCAGCGAACAAAGAGAAACAATCTGCCGCAAAGGGCGGTGTCGTCCCCGAGAGAACGATCGAGAGCAACGCGACGCGCCAAGCGGCTAGGTGGGCCGGCCAAGATCTAGGCAGCCTGGTCGAAGCGTTCCGAATAGGGGCCGACAACCTCTCGCTCTAATCACCTTGACCCCGTTTCAATATGGTGATCCAGGCGGACCTGTTCGACGAGCAAGGTGAGGATCATCCCTCACGCGCGGCGGCCGTGAGAATGGTTAAGAAGGGTGCTCCACCAGTCTAGCCGGCTCGAACAGGCGGGTCTGGGCAAGTAGGAACAATCATGCGCGTCCAGGTCGCGCCGCCAACGCAAAATGCGTCGCCCCCCTGTTCTGCGCAAGCGGGAGCACCGGATTGTAGCCGGCAGTGGCAGCTGGAACAGCGAATGCGGCCGCGATCACGACGCGCGAAGTCACGGACGAGTAACAGCGACGGCAGGCTCACCGACGACAAATGTCAGCGCCCCGGCGGCCGGTGGTGTGAAGACAAGACCAGGTGCGAGCATGGTGGCGTCGTCCGCATGGATATGCAATCGCGCTCTCCACCACCGTCACCGCGGCGCAATTTCAGATACAAAGACTGGATGAGGCGGAGTTGCGAGGCGTCCAACTCCGCTTTGATGGTTTGGAGAAGAGAGGACGACGACGCTCACGCGTCGCCGAACTTCCACACTGGGATCCCGAAACGCTTCGCCTTGTCCGCGAGGTTGTCCTGGATTCCGGTACCCGGAAAATGCATGACGCCGATCGGCAAGAGCTCGAGCATGGCATCATTGCGCTTGAAGGGTGCTGCTTTGGCGTGCTTCGTCCAGTCGGGCCTGAAGGCGATCTGGGGCACCTTGCGGGTCGTCGCCCATTTGGAAGCGATCAGTTCGGCCCCTTTGGGTGAGCCACCATGGAGCAGGACCATGTCGGGATGCTTGGCGTGAGCTTTGTCGAGGCGATCCCAGATGAGGCGGTGGTCGTTGAATTCGAGGCCGCCGGTGAGTGCGATCTTCGGTCCTGCCGGCAACATGACCTCGGTCTGGGAACGGCGCTTGGCAGCGATGAAGTCGCGGGAGTCGATCATAGCTGCCGTGAGCGTGCGGTGGCTCACCAGCGAGCCCGACCGAGGACGCCAGGACGAGCCGGTGTGAACCTCAAATTGGTCGACCGCCTGGTCGCGAAAGATTTCCAGGCAATTTCGGCGCTCGATCAACGTGATGCCTTCCGCCGTCAGGCGCTCGAGCTCGACCGATCGCACCTCTGACCCATCCTGCTCCCGCTGGCTCCTGTGCTGCGCTTGTTCATTGTCGTCGAGCTGGTGTTCGATGCGAGCGACGGCACGATGGAACAGGTTGACGGTTGACCAGAGGAGTTCGTCGAGGTCCGGTTCAAGCCGCGTATTGCTCAGAGTGGCAACCAAAGCGTCGAACATGTCGACTATGGTACCGGCGATCATCTTGCTCTCGGGGAGAGGTCTTGAATCTGGCTGGTCGTCGAAGGGGCGATAGCCGAACAGCTGCAATTCGCCGAGGACGTGTTCGGTCGGAGACGGGACGTGCGTCGGTTCGATGTCGTCGTGGTCGGTCATCGGAAGAGATCCTTTTGGCGGATTGGCCGCGCCCATCGCGGCCTTCGTGGCGATCACTCAGACGGTGGGCGGACCGGGCCAGAACCCGGAGCGGCTTGTCCGCCCAAGCCCGGCAGGGCGCGAGCGGGAGCGGAGGGCTGAAGCGGCAGCGGAGGATGGCGAAGACCGGCTATTTTGCTTCGCGATGCAAAGCGCGCTCGCCAGATCGCGATCGTGTCTTCTCATCGCCTGCGCGCGGCGGAAAATAGCCGGACGCAGCCATTGCCGGCCCGGGCAGCTTGCCGTCCGATCGCCCGCTAGAAGGCCGGGGTCGCGTCCTCTCAGCCAGTATGGCCTCGGCTATGAGCGACCTTTCCCCATCGGTCGAACTACCGCAGCTACTCGGCGTCGATCGTGGACGAGCGCAGGAAGCGGGCGGCATCGTCGGGAACGAGTTGAAGCCGCAACGCTGCCCGGAGGGCCTCAAGGCCGAAGATGTGCAGATCTTCATTGAAGTCGCCCAGCCGAGGCGACAGCGCGATCGCTTCAACGCCTGCGTCTTCCGCGCGACGGGTAACGATCGCCTGTACGGCGTCTCCGGCGGCATCGGCATCGCGGGCGATATAGAGTCGACGCAGGCCGGACGGCAGCAACATGGCTGAGAGGTGATTGGCCGAAAGCGCAGCAGCCATCGGCAAGGTCGGCAGGACGCAGCGCAGCGACAGTATGGTCTCGATGCCCTCGCCGGCAGCAAGCACGTCATCCACCAGGCCGAAACGAACAGCGTTACCGAGCAGGTCGCCCATGGCCCGCCGTGGGGTGTCGATGGGAGCCTTGCCGAGCCGGACGCGATCAAAGCCGTCTGGATCGAGCCAAGTGCGATGCACGCCGCAGATCCGCCCATTAAGATTCGTGACGCTGGCTATCATCGCTGGCCACGTTTCCGTCGGCAAATGCTCGTCTGGTCGATAGTAGCACCGTGGATGGAAGCGTAAGCTGCCGCCATCGTGGATACTGACTATTCCGCGACGCCGCAAATAAGCTTCAACCACCGTACCGTCGATTGGGCTGGACATTGCAAACAGGCGACGGGCGGCTTCCTGCGATCCCGCCATAACTGCTGGACTGACGGCTTTCGGGGCAGATTGCTGCTCGGAAAGAGGTAGCGTTAGAAAGCGTCTTGCCTCCTCGGTAACCTTGCGAAAATCTCGCAAGGCCAGACTTTCGCGGATGATATCGAGCAGGTCGCCATGTTCTCCGGTGGCGGCATCAGTCCACTTTCCGGCGGGCCCCTTCGTCGATTCCTGGAGCCGCACGAACAACGAACGTCCTGGCGTGTTGTGGACATCGCCAACCACCCAGTACCGCCCCACCCGCTTGCCATTGGAGAGATAGTGTCGGCATACTCCCTCGGCCTCGCGCGCGAGGCGGCGTGCCAGCTCTGAGGCATCAAAGGCCATCACGCGCCCTCCCGCTCACCGAAGCGCCAACCAGATAGCTATCGAGCACCTTCGCC
Source organism: Bradyrhizobium oropedii (assembly GCF_020889685.1). Taxonomy (GTDB): domain Bacteria; phylum Pseudomonadota; class Alphaproteobacteria; order Rhizobiales; family Xanthobacteraceae; genus Bradyrhizobium; species Bradyrhizobium oropedii. Next base: position 2,990 of record NZ_JACMYO010000244.1, on the reverse strand, counting down.
ACGACCGCCACACCGCTTGCGTCGGTGCAGACGCCGGCTTTGACCCGGCCTACATTCTTCTGGCTCAAGAGGAGTTTGCTGAAGGGAATGTCGCTCGACGGCGACAGCTTGATCTTCTGAACGGCGTTTGCCATGCAGCTTCTCCGAACTGGGCGGCCGGGAGCCTCTCTCTCGGCCTCCAACCCGTTCATGGACAAGCCTGTCCTGCTCTCGCTCTGGCTTTTGGCGGCAAATGGCGCCCCTTGGCGGCTGCCGTGCTATCGGAAAAACCAGGACGCGCCGTTCACATCCCGGATCGAATGAAGCTCAAAATGGCTGGCGCCGGTAGCACAGGCGGTTATGTTAACTGCCCATGAGCCATGACGTTTGGGTGGACGCGAAGCTGAACGCACGAACGCGTCTTCGTGGCGGCGATATGGGCCGATCGTGTTGTCGCGAGAAGCCCGATATTTCGGATGTCGTCGTCGCAATCCTATTCGCGGATCTTAATCCCGCAAGCGATCCGGAACCGCCCGGACCTGTCAGCCCGCGATGGACATGACCGCGAGAGAGCGGCGCCCATGCACCCGTGAATAGAAAAGGTGGACGTGCCAGGCCGGAGACCTAGATCTCCGGCCTGGCCGACATTAGGACGCCCGGTCGAGCAACTTCTTGGCCTTGGCTTCCATGTCCAGGCGGACATCTTGATGCGGCTTGTCGCGCGCGACCGCGGTGATGCCCTGCACGAAATCGAAGATGCTTTCAGGCGGGCGGCCTTCCTCCGCCAGCACTGCGTCAATCACCTTGCCTGTCTCGGCCTTGGAGAAGCCGCGGCGGCGCAGAAACTCGGTGCGATCCTCGTCACTGCGTGCCACGATCCGCTCGCGGGCGGCCTTGATGCCGTTGACGAAAGGCATGGGTGAGGAGTTGGCGAAGTTCGACAGTGCCGGGGCTGCCTCGTGAGCAAAGCGCGAGGCTGCATATTTGGAATGGCGGATGGTAATCTCCTCGAAATCTTCCACGCCCCACAGATTGCGATTTTGACAAACCGCACGAAGATAGAAGCTCGCCATGCCGAGCGTCTTCGCGCCAACTTCCGAGTTCCAACAATAGAAGCCTCGGAAATAAAGGTCTGGCGAGCCGTCACGAAGACGACCAGCTTCGATCGGGTTCGCGTCATCGACCAGAAAGAGGAAAACGTCCCTGTCCGACGCATAGAGGGTCGTCGTGGCCTTGGAAATGTCGACGCCGGGATTGTAGATGCTGGTTGACCAGTCGAGCACACCGGGCACCTTCCACCGTGTATCGCCTGTGCCATTGCCAGCGATGCGCTGTACGGCCTCGACCAGCTCGTGGTCGAAGATCCGGCCATAGTCGGGACCGGTGACGGCGCGAAGCTCAACACGGCTATCCTCGGTCTCGAGCGTCTTGATCTGCTCGACGCGATTGGCGGTCAAGCCATATTGCAGGTTGATGGCCGCGAGTGCCGCAGGCAACTGCCTCAGGTAAGCCGCCGGAGCACCAACCTGGCTTGCAAGCTGGCCGAAGCTCCAGTGGGTCGGCGCAACTGGTGTGTCGGAGCCGGGCAACATCAAGGCCAGCCGCTCAGGGTCGGCACGGCTTGCGTCGACATGGATGAGCGCGCATTCGACCACGCGCGTCCGGCTGCGGCTCGCACGATCGTGCACCGTGCGGGCCAGTTCGTTGAGCGACAAATAACGCTCATCTGCCGGGCGGGAGAACCACTCCGAGGACACCCGACCGACGCGCTCGCCGCGACTCACATCCACTCTGTATCCGCCGCTCGCAATGCGGCTGCCATCAACGATCTGCGTATTCATGGGAGCAATCTCCATGACGGGCGCCGGAAGACTCTCCTCCGACCCTCAACCCGTCATGGCCAAGGCCGCCCCACTCTGCCTCTCCTGTTTCATCGGCCGCCCGGCCCCATGACATTCCGCCCCGCCGCAGCTTCCGTCAGGGATGGAAGCCCGAAGGGTGAAAACCCGACGCAAGGCGGGGTTTCAGCGCCAGCCGACAGCCCGCTCCCGCAGGGAGACGGCAACAAACCCAGGAGTTCGGTATCCGCTCGCATCGACGTTGTCGGCATCGATGCAGTCAAGTTCGAAGGATAAGCGGCGGTGAGGACGCGCGGCTCAATGTATCCACCGGCGAGACGTTTGAATGACCCATCACTTTTGCTTCGCTGGCGGCTCCCGGTTCGATGTCGGTCAGTAGCGATAGTCCCCGCCAGATCGCGGTATCTCCCAGATGGCCCGGTGCAAGGCGTTGCCCGCGCGGGCTGCTCACGGTGTCGCCCTACCAGATTGCGGCGGCGGAACATACCGGTTACGGAAGAGGCGAATGTCCCATGGTCCTCCCGGACCCCGCACGACCGTATAGGGCACACTATTGATCTCGATGGTCGTCTGCGCTGGTTCGAACTCGGCAGTAAGCCGTGCTGACCTGACTGAAGAATCAGGGAAGCAGGGCCGGTTGATCACGATGGACCCAGTTCGGGCCGACAACAGGCCCGAAATCCAGATGCCACGAGTTATTCATTGGCCCTGTTGCTGCGATCCAGTCGCTGGTGACGGCGTGAAGGCTCGGCGGAAGACGAGAGTCCGGCGGCTTCTTGATTCTGAAAGCCGAGTTCGCGGGACGGACCCACAACAGACGGCCCGGCTTGCTGGCCGTGCTGAAGCGCGAATGCGTGGGCGAATTCGCGCACCGTTGAGTCGTCGCTGCGTATTCTGTCGCGCGGGGCTCCAGTCGCGCCAACTCGAGGAGAGCGCGCTGGCGACGCAGGTTCTCCTCCGAAGCAGTGAAACTCAAGCTGCGGCTGGTGTCTGCGCGGCGGCGATCAGGGTGAGACTCCAGCGACAATCAAGGTGAGACTGCGCCGATGGGGGCGGACCGAAGGGAGGGCGTAGCCCGACCGGAGGACCGTCCCCATCGGCGTCGCGCGTTTTTGGACCCGTCTGGCGGCCGGGTGCGGCTGGTGCAAGCTG
>NZ_JACMYO010000243.1 GCF_020889685.1 Bradyrhizobium oropedii | reverse complement strand
GGCCGGAAATAGGTCGGGTCGATCTGCACCAGGGTGTTGCCGGACGCCTTGTCGATGCCGACTTCCTCGACGCCCTTGCCGCGCCACTCGATGCTGCGGCCGACCTCCGCAAACGCCAACTCGACGAATTCGCGGACCGAACGCGTCTCGCCGGTCGCGAGCACGAAATCGCCAGGCTCGTCCGCCTGCAGTATCCTGTACATGCCCTCGACATAGTCGCGAGCGTGGCCCCAGTCGCGCTTGGCATCGAGATTGCCGAGATAGAGCTTGTTCTCGAGGCCGGCCTCGATGCGGGCGACGGCGCGCGTGATCTTGCGCGTGACGAAGGTCTCGCCGCGGATCGGGCTCTCATGGTTGAACAGGATGCCGTTGCTGGCGAACATGCCATAGGCCTCGCGGTAGTTTACCGTGATCCAGTAGCCGTAGAGCTTGGCGACGCCGTAGGGCGAGCGCGGATAGAACGGCGTGGTCTCCTTCTGCGGCACCTCCTGCACGAGCCCGTACAGCTCCGAGGTCGAGGCCTGGTAGAACCGGGTCTCCTTTTCCATGCCGAGGATGCGGATCGCCTCCAGAAGGCGCAGCACGCCGATAGCATCGGCATTGGCGGTGTATTCCGGGCTCTCGAAACTGACCTGGACGTGGCTCTGGGCGGCCAGATTGTAGATCTCGGTCGGCCGGATCTGCTGCACCAGCCGGATCAGATTGGTCGAATCGGTCATGTCGCCGTAGTGCATCAGGAACGGCACGTTGCCGGCATGCGGGTCCTGGTAGAGATGGTCGACACGCGCGGTGTTGAACGAGGACGACCGGCGCTTGATTCCGTGCACGGTGTAGCCGAGGCCGAGCAGATATTCGGCGAGATACGCGCCGTCCTGCCCGGTGACGCCGGTGATCAGCGCAACGCGCCGCTTTGAGTCCTGAACCGTCATATCATCTCCAGAGAGCGCGAGACCGCGCGATCCCGACGAGGCCGGTCTGTAGCATCCGGCCTCCCCCAAGTCTAATGGCATAATCGTTTGAAATCAGGACTTTAGAGCGTCCGAAAATGGCAAATACAGCCCAGGGGCCGTCACTCCCCGTAGTGGCGCAGCCGGTCGAGCTCGATGATCGTCACCCCGCCATATTCGAGCCGCAGCAGCCCCTCGCGCTCCAGCCGCTTCAGGCATTGGTTGGCGTTCTGCCGGGAGATTCCCGACAGCGCGCCGATCTCCTCCTGGGTGATTTCAAGGTGCAAGGTGAGCTCGGGGTAGAGGATCGGATTGAACAGCGAGGCGATCGAGCGCGCCAGCCGCGCCGTCGCATCCAGCGTCCGGCCATATTCGAGCAGCGCGATGAACTGGCCGAGCCGCTCGTTGAGCTGTCCCACCAGGAAGCGATTGAAGCCGACGCTGTTCTCGAACAGCCACACGAACGTCCGACGATCCATCATCGCCAGCCGCGTGTCGCGCAGCGCGACCACGTCGTAGCGCCGCAGCTCGTTCTTGAGCACGGTCCCCTCGCCGAACCACGCGCCGGCCGTGAGGCCTGCGAAGCTCGCCGCCTTGCCGCCGCGCGACACGATACCCATCCGCGCCAGCCCGGTGACGATGCCGGTCCAGTACTGAAAATTGTCGCCGCGCATGAAGATGAATTCGTTGGCGCGGTAAGACTTCTCGGAAATGCCGGCGCGCGCGATTTCGATTTCTTGCTCGCTCAGTTCGCGCGACCAGGCCGCGATGCGCTTGAGGTAATCAGCAGCGATCATTCTGGCGACGGCATCCCACCCCAAAGACACAGACACGATATTGCACCGCAGCAATGCCGTGCGCAAAGCCAGGAGCCCGCCTCCTGGAATGCCAGCGAAAATTCCTGACCAATTGTCGGGCACATGACAATTCAACCTATCGCTTTCTCGTATTCAGAGCCACCTCGCGTAACGCCGCGCTGCGCCTTCATGGAGCGTTGAGGCGGACGACGCGAGGCCGGGCATGCAGACGGGGTGCGGCGTTACCGCGCATGATGCAGGCGATCGGGGCGAGCGATGCTCCGGAACGCCGGCACCAATAGTCGGATGGTCTCCCTTCGGCAGCCCGTATAAGATCGAAACAAGATCGAAGCGAAGATAAAGAGCGCGCCAAAGCGCCCATATCTGGAGGGAACAGGGTGGCTAACAGTCTCGAGGTGCGCGGAGTCTCATTGCGCTTTGGCGGCGTCCGCGCGCTGACCGAAGTGAGCTTCGGTGTCAACGAGGGCGAGCTGTTCTCCATCATCGGCCCGAACGGCGCCGGCAAGACCTCAATCGTCAACTGCATCTCCGGCCGCTACCGGCCGACCGAAGGCCAGCTGTTCTATCGCGGCCAGGACATCACCGGCCTCACCCCGAACGCGCGGCCCCGCCTCGGCATCGGCCGGACCTTCCAGAATCTCGCGCTGTTCCACCATATGAGCGTGCTCGACAACATCATGGTCGGCCGCCATCACCTCCTGAAGAACAACTTCATCACGGGATCGCTGTACTGGCTGACCGGCGCGCGCCGCGAGGAGCTGGAGCACCGCCGCAAGGTCGAGGAGATCATCGACTTCCTCGACCTGCAGTCGGTGCGCAAGGCGACCGCCGGCACCCTGCCCTACGGCCTGCGCAAGCGCGTCGAGCTCGCCCGCGCGATGGCGCTCGAGCCGCAACTGATCCTGCTCGACGAGCCGATGGCCGGCATGAACTTCGAAGAGAAGGAGGACATGGCGCGCTACATCGTCGATCTCAACGAAGAGTTCGGCATGACGGTCATGATGATCGAGCACGACATGGGCGTCGTGATGGACATCTCGCACCGCGTCATGGTGCTCGACTTCGGCCGCAAGATCGCCGAGGGCGATCCGGCAACCGTGCTCGCCGACCCCCACGTCAAGCGCGCCTATCTCGGGGAAGAGGACGAGGTACTGGTCGATCCCGACGACAAGCCGGCGGTGCGGGAGAGCGCGGCATGATCGACTATGCCGGTCGCGCCGCGCAGGCCGACACCTTTCCCAAGATACTGCGCCTCAACGCCAGGGAGCACGGCAAGGAGATCGCGCTGCGCGAGAAGGATTTCGGGCTGTGGCGCGAATTCACATGGAACGACTACCAAGCCCGGACCCATGATTTCGCGCTCGGCATGATCGAACTCGGCCTCGGGCGCGGCGACGTGGTCGGCATCATCGGCGACAACCGGCCGGACTGGGTCGCTGCCGAGATCGCCAGCCACGCGATCGGCGCGATGAGCCTCGGCCTCTACCGCGACGTGCTGGACGAGGAGGCTTCCTATCTGCTGACCTATGGCGAGGCCAGGCTGGTCTTTGCCGAGGACGAGGAACAGGTCGACAAGCTGCTCGGCCTTGCCGATCGCGTGCCCAATCTCAAGCACATCGTCTATTCCGACCCACGCGGCATGCGAAAATACGATGATCCGCGGCTGATGGAGGCGAGCAAGCTCGTCGCACTGGGCCGCGACCGCGCCGCGCGCGAACCCACCCTATACGATCAGCTGGTCGACGCCACACGCGGCGAAGACGTCGCAATCCTCTGCACCACCTCCGGCACGACAGCCAATCCGAAGCTCGCGATGCTCTCGGCCGGACGCGTGCTGCGGCACTGCGCGACCTATCTCACCTTCGATCCGAAGGGACCGGACGACGAGTATGTCTCGGTGCTCCCGCTGCCCTGGATCATGGAACAGATCTACGCGCTGGGCAAAGCGCTGCTCTCCCGGATGAAGGTCAACTTCGTCGAAGAGCCCGACACCATGATGCACGACTTCCGCGAGATCGCACCGACCTTCGTGCTGTTCGCGCCGCGGGTTTGGGAATCGATTGCGGCCGACGTCCGCGCCGGCGTGATGGACGCCTCGCCGTTCAAGCAGCGGCTCTACGATCTCGGCATGAAGACCGGGCTTGCGGCGCTCGCCGAGGGCAAGCGCTCGATATTGGCCGACCAGCTCTTGTTCCGCGCGCTGCGCGACCGGCTCGGCTTCACGCGACTGCGTTCGGCGGCGACCGGCGGCGCGGCGCTCGGACCGGATACGTTCAAGTTCTTCCAGGCGATGGGCGTCCCGCTACGCACGCTGTACGGCCAGACCGAGCTGCTCGGCGCCTACACGCTGCATCCCGAAGGCAAGGTCGATCCCGACACGACAGGCGTGCCGATGGCCGACAACATCGAGATCCGCATCGACAATGCCGACATCAACGGCGTCGGCGAGATCGTGGTGCGGCACCCGAACATGTTCCACGGCTACTACAAGAACCCCGAAGCATCGGTCGCCGACATCAGGGACGGCTGGATGCACTCGGGCGATGCCGGCTACTACAACGACAACCGCCAGCTCGTCGTGATCGACCGCATCAAGGATCTCGCCGAGACCTCGCGCGGCGAGCGCTTCTCGCCGCAATATATCGAGAACAAGCTGAAGTTCTCGCCCTATGTCGCCGAGGCGGTCGTGCTCGGCGCCGGCCGCGACGCGCTCGCCGCGATGATCTGCATCCGCCACTCGATCATCTCGAAATGGGCGGAGAAGAACCGGCTCTCGTTCACGACCTATACCGACCTGTCGTCAAGGCCCGAGGTCTATGCGCTGCTGAAGAAAGAGGTCGAGACGGTCAACGCCACCTTGCCGCCGGCACAGCGCATCTCGCGCTTCCTGCTGCTCTACAAGGAGCTCGATGCCGACGACGGCGAACTGACCCGCACCCGAAAGGTCCGTCGCAGCGTCATCAACGAGAAATACGCCGATATCATCGAGGCGATCTACCGCGGCAAGGCCAGCATCCCCGTCGACACCGTGATCCGCTTCCAGGACGGCACGACGCAGCGCGTCCGCACCACGCTCGAGGTCGTCGATCTCGGCCGCGCCGCGATCGCGGAGGCCGCGGAATGATGTTCTCCGCGACACACATTGACCGTCACCTCGCCCCGCTTGCGGGGAGAGGTCGGATCGCGTCAGCGATCCGGGTGAGGGGGAGCCTCCGCAAGCGCGTTCAGGATCGTTTCGAGAACACCAACCAAATTGCTGGAGACGTCGTTGTTCCAGAAACGCAAGACACGGTAATTGTGGTCGACAAGCCATTTGTCGCGAATAGCATCGGACTGACTGTCGGCGTGCTGCCCGCCGTCCACCTCGATTACGAGGCGGTGCTCGCGGCAGATGAAGTCGACGGTGTAAGGCCCAATCGGCTCCTGTCTCACGAACTTGTAGCCACTCAGCCTGCGAGCACGAAGCCTGTACCAGAGCGTCCCTTCAGCATCCGTCGAGACGTTTCGCAACTTCCTCGCGCGTTTGATTTTGGACTCATTAGCACCGCGCATGCGGAAGCTCCCCCTCACCCGCCGCGCTTCGCGCGCCGGCCTCTCCCCGCAAGCGGGGCGAGGCGAACGGTTCAGTGTAGCACATGAACATCCAGTTCCTGATCCAGCTGATCGTCAACGGCCTCGTCGTCGGCACGCTCTATGGCGTGGTCGCGATGTCGTTCGTGCTGATCTACAAGGCGACGCAGGTCGTGAACTTCGCGCAGGGCGAATTGCTGCTGGTCGGCGCCTGGGTGTGTTGGGCGCTGCTGACGAAGTACCAGGTGCCGTTCTGGATCGGCATGCCGATCACGCTGGTCTTCATGTTCATCTTCGGCATCGCGATCCAGGTCGTGATCCTGCGGCCAATGATCGGCGAACCGATCATCTCGGTGATCATGGTGACGATCGGCCTCTCGACCGTGTTTCAGGCCGCACTGAAGTGGATCTTCGGCGTCAACCCGCAGCCGTTCCCGCGCGTGTTCCAGAGCCAGGCGGTCAGCCTGTTCGGGCTGCAGATCCAGACCGTCTATGTGATGAGCCTCGTGGTCTCGCTCGCCATGATGGTCGGCATGGCCTGGTTCTTCCGCGCTTCAAAATACGGCCTCGCGATGCGCGCCACCGCCTTCAACCAGCAGGTCGCGCAGTCGCTCGGCATCTCCGTGAAGAGCGTGTTCGCGATGGCCTGGGCGATCTCGGCCACGGTCTCGGCGGTTGCCGGCGTTGTGGTTGCGGTCGTCAACGGCGTCTCGTCCGGCCTCTCTGCCTACGGCATCAAGGTATTTCCGGCTGCGATCCTCGGCGGGCTCGACTCGGTCGGCGGCGCCGTGCTCGGCGGCATCATCATCGGGCTACTGGAAAATGTCGCCCAGTATGTCGACAGCGAGTACCTGCACTGGGGCAATCTCTACGAGATCGCGCCGTTCTACGTCCTGATCATCATCCTGATGATCAAGCCGTACGGCCTGTTCGGCACCAAGGACATTGAGCGGGTCTGATCAATGGCGACAAGCACACTCATCCCCTCCGGCGATTTCCGCACCAGCTACGCGGCCGACACCACGATCTTCCCGACCGCGACCAGCCGCAATTTCGCGATTCTCGGCATCGCTCTCGCCTGCTGCGCGCCGCTGCTGCTGTCCAACTACCTGCTCTCGATCGCGATCCAGATCGGCATCTTCGCGATCGCGGCGCTGGGCCTCAACGTCCTGGTCGGCTTCACCGGCCAGATCTCGATCGGCCACGCCGCGTTCTTCCTGTTCGGCGCGTTTACCTCGGCCTACATCTCCAACAACGCGCCGATCCCGGTGTTCTTCGCCATTCCCCTCGCCGGCGTGATCACGGCGCTGGTCGGCCTGATCTTCGGTGTGCCGGCGGCGCGGCTGAAGGGGCTCTATCTCGTCATCGCGACGCTCGCCGCGCAGTACATCCTGCTCGATTTCTTCTCGCGCGCCGAATGGTTCTCGGGCGGCTCGGTGCCGGCCAGCGCCAACCCGTTCTCGATCTTCGGCTACACCCTGCGCGGCGACCGGCAGTATTTCTACGTCGTGCTCGCCTACATGGTGATCAGCTATCTGCTCGTCACCAACCTGATGCGCACCCGCGACGGCCGCGCGCTGGTCGCGATCCGCGACCACTATCTCTCCGCCGAGATCATGGGCATCAACCTGACCAAGTACCGGACGCTGTCGTTCGGACTGGCCGCCTTCTTTGCAGGCATCGCGGGCGCGCTCTATGCGCATTACCAGCTCGTGGTGTCCCAGGAAGGCTTCGGCATCGAGCGCTCGGTGCTGTTCCTCGCCATGGTCATCATCGGCGGCACCGGCTCGGTGATGGGCACGCTGATGGGCACGGCCTTCGTGGTGCTGCTGCCGGAATCGATGGAATGGCTGAGCGCCTGGCTGAAGGGCAGCGCCTTCGACAAGGCGCTGCAGCTCAACAACAACATCACCTTCCTGCGCGAGATCGCGATCGGCCTGATCATCATCGGCTTTTTGATGTTCGAGCCTGATGGCCTCGCGCATCGCTGGCGGCAGATCAAGGCCTACTGGAAGCTTTATCCATTCTCGCATTGACGCAGGGCACGAAACGCAACTCAAATTCGGTTCAACGAATAAGCAGGAGGAAACAACAATGACGATTAGATCCCTTTTGAGCTCGGTCTCCCTCGCGCTGCTGATCGGCAGCGCCGCCGGCACCGCGCAGGCGCAGATCGCCATCGGCCATCTGCAGGACCTCTCGGGCGGCACCTCCGACGTCGGTACCCCCTATGGCCAGGGCGTCGCCGACACCTTCGCCTGGGTCAACAAGAACGGCGGCGTCGGCGGCAAGCAGCTCAGTGTCGACAGCAACGACTATGGCTATCAGGTGCCGCGCGCGATCGCGCTGTACAAGAAGTGGTCGGCGTCCGACGCCAAGGTCGCGGCGATCATGGGCTGGGGCACCGCGGACACCGAGGCGCTGACCGGCTTCCTCGCGCAGGACAAGATCCCCGACATGTCGGGCTCGTATGCTGCCGCGCTGACCGATCCCGAAGGCACCAGCGGCAAGGCCAAGCCCGCGCCGTACAACTTCTTCTACGGCCCGAGCTACTCGGACGCGCTACGTGCCGAGCTGACCTGGGCCGCCGAGGACTGGAAGGCCAAGGGCAAGCCTGGCAAGCCCAAATTCGTCCACATGGGCGCCAACCATCCCTATCCGAATGCGCCGAAGGCTGCCGGCGAAGCGCTCGCGACCGAGCTCGGCTTCGAGGTGCTGCCGCCGCTGGTGTTCGCACTGTCGCCCGGCGACTACTCGGCGCAGTGCCTGAGCCTGAAGAGCTCCGGCGCCAACTACGCCTATCTCGGCAACACCGCGGCCTCCAACATCTCGGTCATGAAGGCCTGCAAGACCGCGGGCGTCGACGTCCAGTTCCTCAGCAACGTCTGGGGCATGGATGAGAACGCCGCCAAGGCCGCTGGCGATGCCGCCGACGGCGTGATCTTCCCGCTGCGCACGGCAGTCGGCTGGGGCGGCAACGCGCCCGGCATGAAGACGGTGATGGAGATCTCGAAGATGTCCGATCCGTCGGGCAAGGTCTATCGCCCGGTGCACTACATCGCCGCGGTCTGCAGCGCGCTCTACCTGAAGGAAGCGCTGGATTGGGCCACCAAGAACGGCGGCGCCACCGGCGAGAACGTCGCCAAGGGCTTCTACCAGAAGAAGGACTGGATGCCGGCCGGCATGGAGGGCGTCTGCAATCCCTCGAGCTGGACCGAGAAGGATCATCGCCCGACGACGAAGGTCGATCTCTATCGCGCCAAGGTTTCCGGCGCGACCGATGGCGACATCAACGACCTGATGGGCAAGGGCACGATCAAGCTCGAGAAGGTGAAGACCGTCGAACTGCCGCGCAAGCCGGAATGGTTTGGCTGGTGAGGTGGTGAGGCTGCCACCAGCGCAGCCTCGACAACAATTGTCATCCCCCGCGAAAGCGGGGGATCCAGTACGCCGCGGCCTCTCGATTGATCGCTGGCGTCTCTGGAATACTGGGTCACCCGCCCTAGTGCGCAGTTGCGCACGAAACGCGGGTGACGACAGTGGAGAGTGATCGAGACCATGAACGAAACCCTCGAAGCTACCCGCCCGGTGCCGACGGCAGTCCCACCGCCGCCGCTGCTGAGCGTCAACAACATCGAGGTCGTCTATGACGACGTCATTCTGGTGCTGCGCGGCCTCAGCCTCGAGGTGCCGAAGGGCGCGATCGTGGCGCTGCTCGGCGCCAACGGCGCCGGCAAGTCGACGACACTGAAGGCGATCTCCGGCCTGCTCAAGACCGAGGACGGCGAAGTCACCCGCGGCGAGATCCTGTTCGAGGGCCAGCGCATCAACGGCATCGATCCGGACAAGATCGTCCGGCGCGGCATCTTCCAGGTGATGGAGGGCCGCCGCATCGTCGCCGACATGACGTCGCTGGAGAATTTGCGGCTTGGCGCCTTCACCCGGCGCGACGGCGAGGTCTCGGCCGATATCGATATGGTGTACAAGTATTTCCCGCGCCTGAAGGAGCGCACCGGCCTTGCCGGCTATCTCTCCGGCGGCGAGCAGCAGATGCTCGCGATCGGCCGCGCGCTGATGGCGCGCCCGAAGATGATCCTGATGGACGAGCCGTCGATGGGATTGTCGCCCCTGCTGGTCAAGGAAGTGTTCGCGATCATCAAGGAGATCAACCGCGATCTCGGCGTCACGATTCTGCTGGTCGAGCAGAACGCCCGTGCCGCGCTTTCCGTCGCGAGCCACGGCTACATCATGGAGCAGGGCAAGGTGGTGCTCGACGGCTCCGCCGACGAATTGCGCGACAACGAGGACGTCAAGGAATTCTACCTCGGCGGCGCCGGCGACCAGCGCAAGAGCTTCAAGAACCTGAAGAGCTTCAAGCGGCGCAAGCGCTGGCTGTGAGGCCGTGGCGCGTTTTAGCGCGGAGTTGAGGACCAGTTCGCGTGCAGAAAGCGCTTCCAGCCATGAAGACGGTTCTAGGCGAGCACCTGCTCGGCTTCGGTGACCGCGCAGAGCACATGGTAGAACGACGACGCCGGGATCGTGGCGACCAACGACGCACCGTCGCGGTCGAACTGGTCGTACCAGCCGCCGGCCACGGGATGGCTGAGATAGTGCCGTTCGAGCAGCACCAGCGCCGCGCGCGCCTCGTCCGCAGCGCCGGCCTCGCCCGACTCGGCCTGCGCGATCCAGGCCTTCGCCAGCTCGCTCTGCGGCCACAGCCGCCTGGAATGGCGGCGGATGTTGCCCTCGGCATCGCCCTCGTCGATCAGGCAGCCGGTGGCGTCGCGATAGCGCAGCGCAGAGGCCAGCAGCTCGCCGCGCGGGCGCCCGGTGGGACAGCCGGTGATCCGCTCAAATCCCTTCAACAGCCAGACCCATTCCGCAAGGTGTCCAGGCTCGACGCTGACCGGCGGGATCTTCGACCAGTCCTCCTCGAAATATTCGCCGAGCACCCGCGTCTGCTTGTCGTAGAGATTGGCCAGGAACAGCGCGAAGAAATCGCCGGCGCGGTTCTGGAACGACAGATCGTGCGTCGCGTCGAAGCAGGCGATCATCGCCTCGAACAGATGCATTTGCGGGTTCTGCCGGCGCGGCATCGACGGCGGCAGGCCCTCCTGGAAGCCGCCATGGGGGGAACGCAGCTGGCTGTCGAGGAACGACAGCAGCGCGTCGATCTCGGCGCGGACCTGGGCGTCCTGGACGAGGCCGTAGACGGTCGCCAGCGCGAGCAGGATGAAGGCATGGCCATAGGTGTCGCGCAGCGGGTCATGCACGCCGCCTTCCGGCGTCAGGCTGAAGACGAAGCCCGGCCGGCCGTCCGGCGCCCT
>NZ_JACMYO010000242.1 GCF_020889685.1 Bradyrhizobium oropedii | reverse complement strand
TCTAGTTAACGCAGATCACCCCGCCGGCACCATCACGACGCCCTTGTCCTTGGGCCAGCGCATCCGCCAGGCGAAATTGATGTCACGGACTTCGCCGGGCTTGGCCTCGAACGCCCATTCCAGCACGCCGCGCTTGTCGCGCAGATTGGTGGTGGTCGCAGGCGTCGACGACGGCAGCATCTCGACCACGATGTCGTCGTTCTCGCTGACCGGGAGCTGATCCTGGATCGCGACCTTGATCGGGAAGTCGTGGCCGTTGCGCACCGTGGTCTTGAACGCGCGCTCGTCGGTCTTCGACGTCGTCACGATCAGGCCGGCGGAGCCTTCGTTGCGCTTCACCACCGTGCGCTCGATCTTGACCTTGTCGTCGACGCCGAAGCCGAGCCGCACGGTCTCGTCCTTGGCGGCGGTCGCCATCCGGCTGCGGCCGACAAAGATGCCGTCGCGATAGATCGAGACCTGCCCCGGCAAAAGCGGCGCGTCGTCGGCCTGCACGAAGCTCGCTTCCAGGAACGCGGTCGGATCGATCACCGGAACGGCGCGCACCGCGAGATCGGGCGTGATCGTTGCGGTCGAGATGCGCAGGCTCTTGGCGCCCTCATTGGCCGAGACGCTGACGCGGCCGGGAATCTTGAAGGTGGCCTGGAAGGCGCCAATCTCGGCGGTTGCCTGTTGTTCCTCCATGGTCGCTCCCCCGCCAAAGCGGAATTGCTGGACCGCCTCAGCAGCCGGCGCAGGCGCCAGCACCGAACGCGGTTGCACGCTGTCAAACACCTTGCCCGCGGCCGCCAGCGGCCGCGGCGGCTGCGGATATCGCACGATCAGCGAATTAAGATCGGGCGCGTTGCCGCCGCGGGCGACGCGCACGGTGGAGACGACGAGCGCTACGTTCGACCAATCCTCGCCGGTCGACTGGGTGATCTCGGCGCGGCGCACCAGTTCGATAGCGGGCTTGCGGTCCTTGGCGCCGGTATCGAGACGGGCGTCGTAAATCGGCATCCAGCGCGCGCTACGCACCGCGTAGGTGACCCGCAGCGTGGCCTTCGTCTCCGCAGCTGACGCCAGCTCGATCCGCACCTCGAGCTTGCTCGGCGGCTTGGCGGCACGATCGGCCTCCAGCCGCGCGATCTCGCGATCGATGTCGCGCTGCTTGCGCGTGGCGTCGCGGATCGCGTTGTCGGCGGTCGCGACTTCGTCCCCCACCGCCGAGAACGCGGCACGCCATTCGCTCACCGGGCGCGCCTCGCCCTTCTCGCCGATCCCGACCGGCGATGCCTCGGCAAAATGCTCGGCGAATTTGCGCCGCGCCTCGGCCGCGGAGATGATCCCCTGCAGATCCTCGCGCTGGTCCCGCAGCGCCTCGATCCGCTTGTCGATCTCAGGCAGATTCGCCGGCGCCACCGGGTGCGGCGGCCGCGCGTCGATGGCGCCGATCGTCAGCCGGCCGCCCGCCTCACCTTCGACCCGCAGCGAGGACGGATCGAGCCCCATCGGGAAATCCTTCGCGATGAGGGTGTTGTCGCCGGCGGGCAGATCGAGCGAGATGACGCGAGCGACGCTCGCGCCATCAGGATAGACGGTCACGGCATCGACCTGCGAGGCCGCGTCGAGATTGGCCGCGTGCAGCGGCCCGGCAACCAGCGCACCCGCCAGCACAAGGCTGGTGGTCACAAGACAATTGGCAATCCTTCGCATGACATCCCTCCGAAAAAACGCTGCATCGCGCGCGAGACGAACGGCGCGTCAGGCTCACAGGCGCGCCGTTTCTGGTGGTGAGACGCAGCGAGGAAGGGACTGGTTCGATTGAGGTTTCCCTGCGGCGCGACGATGGCGCCGCCGCGACTGCCGCATGGCGCGGCGATGTCGGAGGGTATCTCTCTGCCGTCATTGCGAGCGAAGCGAAGCAATCCATCCCTCCACGTCCGTGGATCAATGGATTGCTTCGTCGCTGCGCTCCTCGCAATGACGGTCGAGAGACCAGCACAAAAAAGCACGGCGCCCTGAGGCGCCGTGCTGCAAATCCTGAACAGTCAGCCAAGCTGCACGCTCAGCTGTAGATCTCGAACAGGCCTGCGCCGCCCTGACCACCGCCGATGCACATGGTCACGACGCCCCACTTGGCCTTGCGGCGACGACCTTCCTGCAGCAGGTGGCCGGTGAGCCGGGCACCGGTCATGCCGAAGGGGTGGCCGATCGCGATCGAGCCGCCGTTGACGTTGTACTTCTCGGGATCGATGCCGAGCTGGTCGCGCGAATAGAGGCACTGGCTGGCGAACGCCTCGTTGAGCTCCCAGAGATCGATGTCCTCGACCTTCAGGCCGTGGCGCTTGAGCAGCTTCGGCACGGCAAACACCGGACCGATACCCATCTCGTCGGGCTCGCAGCCGGCCGAGGCCCAGGCGACGAAGCGGCCGAGCGGGTTGAGACCGCGCTTCTCGGCATCCTTGGCTTCCATCAGCACCACAGCGGCGGCGCCGTCGGAGAGCTGGCTGGCATTGCCGGCGGTGACGAACTTGCCCGGACCCTTGACCGGCTCGAGCTTGGCAAGACCTTCCAGCGTGGTCTCCGGACGGTTGCACTCGTCACGGTCGACCACATAGTCGACGATCGACTCGGCCTTGGTCGCCTTGTCGACCACCTTCATCTTGGTCTTCATCGGGACGATTTCGTCCTTGAACTTGTTGGCCTGCTGCGCGGCGGCCATGCGGCGCTGCGACTCCAGCGAATACTCGTCCTGGTATTCGCGGCTGAGCTTGTAGCGCTCGGCGACGATGTCGGCGGTGTCGATCATCGCCATGAAGATGTCGGGCGCAGTCTTGAGCAGGTCCGGATCGATCGATTCCTTCGGCGAGCCGCCGCCGGGAATCGAGATGCTCTCGACGCCGCCGGCGACGATGCAATCGGAGCCGTCCGAGCGGATCGAGTTGGCGGCCATCGCGATGGTCTGCAGGCCCGACGAGCAGAAGCGGTTCACGGAAACACCGGCGGTCGACTTCGGCAGGCCGGCGAGCAGCGCCGCCTGACGGCCGATGTTCGGCGCGCCATGCGCGCAATTGCCGAGATAGCAATCCTCGACATAGTCCTTGTCGACGCCGGCGCGCTCGACGGCGTGCTTGATGGCGTGCCCGGCCAGGGACATCGGCGGGGTGATGTTGAATCCGCCACGGCCGGACTTCGCCAGGCCGGTGCGCGCGTAGGAAACGATTACGGCTTCACGCATTGTTTTCTCCCTCTGAGATATCAGTCATTGTGGCGCGTCGTGGCCTGTTCGTACACATTTTTCGTCGGGCGCAACAGCAATACCGGAGGCCCCGGAACGACAAACGCCGCCTCCGGGACCGGAGACGGCGTCATGTTCCGCAGATCGGAATTTGATGGTCTGAACGGTATCCCGGGCAATGACGAGAGCCGCTCAAACAACGTTTAAAACGTCTGTGGCCTTTAGAGCGTATGCGCCTCTTAGAACGTCAGCGCCTTGGCCTGCTTCACCTGCGGCAGCTCCTGCACCTTGCCGAGCAGGTCCGCCGGCACCGCACCGTCGACCTCGACCAGCGCAATGGCGTCGCCGCCCTGCTTGACGCGGCCGAGATGGAAGGTCGCGATATTGATTTTCGCATCACCCAAGAGGCTCGCGAACGCGCCGATGAAGCCCGGCTTGTCCTCGTTGGTCACGTAGATCATCGACTTGCCGAACTCGGCATCGACGCGGATGCCCTTGATGTCGACCAGGCGCGGCTTGCCGTCGGCGTAGACGGTGCCGGACACCGAACGCTCCTGGCGCTCGGTGGTGACGGTGACCGTGATCAGGCTTTCATAATCGCTCTGCGCGGCGCGGACGACCTCGTCCACCACCATGCCGCGCTCCTTGGCCACGACCGGCGCCGAGACCACGTTGACCTCGCCCAGCATTGGACGCAGCAGGCCGGACAGCACCGCCGAGGTGATCGCCTTGATCTTCATCTCGGCGACGTGACCCTCATAGGTGATCGTGGTCTTGAGGATGCCACTCTCGGTGAGCTGGCCGGCGAACGAGCCGAGCTTCTCGGCGAGCTCGATGAACGGCTTCAGCTTCGGCGCCTCTTCCGCCGTGATCGAGGGGAAGTTGACCGCGTTCGAGATCGCGCCCGACAGCAGATAGTCCGACATCTGCTCGGCGACCTGCAACGCGACGTTCTCCTGCGCTTCGGTGGTGGAGGCGCCGAGATGCGGGGTGCAGATCACGTTGGGATGGCCGAACAGCACGTTCGAGGTCGCCGGCTCCTCGACGAACACGTCGAAGGCGGCGCCGGCGACATGCTTGGAATTCAGCGCATCGACCAGCGCCTGCTCGTCGACCAGGCCGCCGCGGGCGCAGTTGATGATGCGCACGCCCTTCTTCATCTTGGCGATCGCGGCCGCGTCGATGACGTTGCGGGTCTTCTCGGTCAGGGGCGTATGCAGTGTGATGAAATCGGCGCGCTTCAGCAGATCGTCGAGCTCGACCTTCTCGACGCCGATGTCCTTGGCGCGCTCCGGCGACAGGAACGGATCGAACGCGATCACCTTCATGCGCAGGCCGAGCGCGCGGTCGGCGACGATCGAGCCGATGTTGCCGCAGCCGATCACGCCGAGCGTCTTGGCGGTGATCTCGACACCCATGAAGCGGTTCTTCTCCCACTTGCCGGCCTGGGTCGAGGCGTCGGCCTGCGGGATCTCGCGCGCCAGCGCCAGCATCAGCGTGATGGCGTGCTCGGCGGTCGTGATCGAATTGCCGAACGGCGTGTTCATCACGATGATGCCCTTGGCGGTCGCGGCCGGAATCTCGACATTGTCGACGCCGATGCCGGCGCGGCCGATCACCTTGAGCCTGGTCGCCTTCTCGAGAATCTTGGCGGTCGCCTTGGTGGCCGAGCGGATCGCAAGGCCATCATAGTTGCCGATGATCTCGGCAAGCTTGTCCTTGTCCTTGCCGAGGTTGGGCTGGAAGTCGACCTCGACGCCGCGATCCTTGAAGATCTGCACGGCGGCGGGAGACAGCGCATCGGAAATCAGAACTTTGGGTTTTGTCATGTCGATTGTTCCTTTGCCCTGCGGCGGGCGGGTCCCTTGGACCAAACTGGTGAAGTCTCTGATCACTTCTCCCTCGCCCCGCTCTTGCGGGGAAAGGGTTGGGGTGAGGGGCAGCCACGGGCGAGGAACAAGCCGAAAAGGCCCCTCACCCGGATTGCACCGGACGATGCTCCGCATCGCCGGGAGAAATCCGACCTCTCCCCGGAAGAACGGGGAGAGGTGACAAGAGAAAGCTTACGCCGCCTTGGGCAGCGCGGCCTTGGTCTCGGCGAAGGCCCAGTCGATCCACTGCGTCAGCAGCTCGACGTCCTTTGCCTCGACGGTGGCGCCGCACCAGATCCGCAGGCCTGCCGGCGCATCGCGGTAATACGCGAAGTCGAAGCCGGCGTTCTCCTTCTCGACGAGTGCGACCAGCTTCTTGCAGAAGTCGGCCTGTGCGTCAGCGGGAAGCGAGGTAATCGCGGGATCGGTGAACTTCAGGCACACCGAGGTGTTGGAGCGGATCGCGGCATCCTTGGCCAAAAAGTCGATCCAGGGCGTCTTCGCCTTCCAGTCGGCGATTGCCTTGGTGTTGGCGTCCGCGCGCGCGATCAGGGCCTTCAGGCCGCCGATCGACTTCGCCCAGTTCAGCGCATCGAGGTAGTCCTCGACGCAGAGCATCGACGGCGTGTTGATGGTTTCGCCTTCGAAGATGCCTTGGTTGAGCTTGCCGCCCTTGGTGAGGCGGAAGATCTTCGGCAGCGGCCAGGCCGGCTTGTAGGTCTCGAGCCGTTCCACCGCACGCGGCGACAGGATCAGCATGCCGTGCGCGGCTTCACCGCCGAGCGCCTTCTGCCAGGAGAAGGTGACGACGTCGAGCTTGGCGAAATCGAGCGGCTGCGCGAAGGCGGCCGAGGTCGCGTCGCAAATCGTGAGGCCTTCACGGGTTGCGCTGATCCAGTCAGCGTTCGGCACACGCACACCCGAGGTGGTGCCGTTCCAGGTGAAGACGACGTCAGAGTTCGGATCGACCTTGGAGAGATCGGGGATTTCACCGTAAGCCGCGTTCAGCTTGGTGACGTCCTTCAGCTTCAATTCCTTGACGATGTCGCTGACCCAGCCCTCGCCGAAGGATTCCCAGGCGAGCGTGGTGACGGGCCGCGCACCGAGCAGCGACCACAGCGCCATCTCGACCGCGCCGGTGTCCGACGCCGGCACGATGCCGATCTTGTAGTCGGCAGGCACCTCAAGCACTTCACGCGTCAGTTCGATCGCGAGCTTGAGCTTGGCTTTGCCGACCTTCGCACGATGCGAGCGGCCGAGGGCTGCGTCCTTGAGATTGTTGGGGTTCCAGCCGGGGCGCTTGGCGCAGGGGCCGGAGGAGAAATGCGGCACATCGGGCCGCGAAGCGGGCTTCGCTGCAGTCATAGTCTACCCTTCCAGATAGCTGCCTCTCGGTGGGGAGAGGTTTCCCGCCGTCGGAGGTAGTGGAAAGGGACCCAAACGTCAAGGAAGTTCGGGCTTTTCCCGCGCAACCGGGGGATCACGGCTGATTGATGGGGAGTCCTCGACCTGCTGCACCGTCTCCTGATCGAGCAAATCTGCCGCGAGGTTCATGATCTTAACCGCCCTGCGCCGGCTCGATATTCTCAAAATGCTCTTATCGCCGGCCAGCACGATGTACTCGTTGCCGACCCGCACGATCGAATAGTCCGACATTCCAATCCCCAGTTGCCCGCCGCCCCGTGGGAGACGCCCGACATACCGGACTCGTTCCGCCCGGTAAAATCACGGAGACCGGCTTAGTTTATTGGCTGTTAACCGGATCGCGGAGCAGCAGCTACCGCAGGCGTTGCCATGTATTCGGCACAACTCGCGCACGTCAAAAGCGAATCGTCATACCGACATGACTGCGCGCAAATCCAAGCCGCTCATAGAAGCGTTGCGCGTCGACGCGCGTGTGATGCGTCAGCAACTCGACGAGCATGCAGCCTCTCGCCTGCGCCTCCGCGACCGCCCACTGCACCAGTTGCTCGCCGATGCCGCGGCTGCGGCAGTGCTTTGCGACGCGGACGTCCTCGAGCAGCCCGCGCGAACCGCCCTGCGAGCTGATGCCCGGCAGAACCGCGAGTTGCAGGCAACCGACGACGGTGCCCTCCCCGTCGACGGCGACGACGAGCTGCAGATTGGGATCGCGCTCGACCCGCGCGAAGGCATCAAAATAACTTTGCGGCAGCGGATCCTCGATCCGCTCGCGCGCATTGCCGAGCGGATCGTCCGCCAGCATGCCGACGATGGCCGCGACATCTTCGCGGCGAGCGTGACGGATCACGATGGACGAGGTTTCGGTCATGGCTGCATTCTGGAGAGGTCAGCGGACTGGCGGCAGCGCGAGCACGTGCTCGGCATCGGCGATCCAGCGGCGGATCATCGGATAGCGTTCGAGCGCAAGGCCGCCGTCCTCCGCCATACGCGTATAGGCGAGCAGCGAGACGTCGGCGAGCGAGAACGCATCCCCGACGAGGAATTGCGTCGCTGCAAGATGCCGCTCCAGATGATCGAGCGCGGCATAGCCGCGCTTGATGAGATTCGGATCGATCTCCGAGACCGGCTTGCCGAGATACACGGCCTGGAAACGACAGACGGCGACATAGGGCTCGTGGCTGTTCTGCTCCCAGAACATCCAGGCATCCATCTGCGCCGCACGATAGGCATCGCCGGGGATCAGATCGCTGCCGCGCGCGAGATAACGGATGATGGCGTTGGATTGCGCGAGCGTGCGACCGTCATCCAGCTCCACCGTCGGCACCTGGCCCCAGCCGTTCAGCGTGAGAAAATCCGCCGTGCGGCTGCCGCCTTTCATGGTGTCGATCTCGACCCATGTGTACGGCAGCGCCAGCTTGTCGCACACCCATTTCACCTTCAGGCAATTGCCTGAATTGGCGTCGCCGTAGATTTTCATGCGAGGTCGCTCCGCTTGCGAAGCAACATCCGATCAGCCGCACATTGCGGTGTCAAGCGACGCAGCGAATCAGAATTTGTAGCCGATCGCAGCACGTACGCTGTTTTGTGTAACCGACGTGTTCTTGACCGGCATGAACTTGACGTATTCCCACTCGCCGCGCAGGAAAACACAGTTCCACAACATGTATTCCAGGCCGAGACCAGCGGTCCAGCCGGCCACGAAGGCATCGGTTTTCGAATCCGTCGCGGTCTGGGCAAACTGCGGAAGCGCAAAGCTGGTCGAGGTTCCGTCACTGAAGTTGATCGTTCTGGTCACAGAACTTGTGACCGTGCGCGAGACGTCCATTCGGCCGACCGCAAGGCCGCCGAACATGTAGGGCAGAAAATCACCGGTTGCCCAACCTGCGCGCCCGCGGAATGTCATCTCATCCTTGACCTTCAGCGTAGCGTTTCCATTCAACGACACGCCGTCGGCAGCAGTCGCGCCGACTGGAAGAACCAGGGTCGGCTGAGCGACCTGAATCGGACCCAGGCTTCCGAAGGTCGACGTCGTCAGGCCGGACCAATAAGTATAGTTTGCTTCGACACCCACCACGACGTCGTCGAACTGCCAGTTGCGTCCGACAAACGCTCCGAAGCCCGAGCTTTGCGCATTGACCCGACCCAGCAGATTGAACTGGGCCGTCGGAGCCTGCAGCGTGGTGTTGCGGAATATGGAATTGGTCAGGGACGCAACGCTGCCACCGAAGTCGGTGTTGATCCATGATTGTCCGACCTGACCGCCGGCATACCAGCCGTCCCAGTTTCTGGTTGGTGCGCTGGAAGCAGGGAGACTGCCGCGCAGGAAATCGGGCATGTCAGCCGCGTGCGCGCCGGTCACCGCCCCGAACATCATCACCGCCAGCAAGATCCTACGCATCGCAACGCTCCATCCCACTCTTCGAATGTGCGTTGATCATCGCCTGTTAACCTTAACCAATCGTTGTCGCCGGCCGCTTTCGACTACGCAAGTTGCAGAAGCTCGCAGCATGACGCGGCAAAAGAAAACGGCGCGGGAGGATCCCGCGCCGTTTCAAACGTTAACCGTAGAGGGTCGAAATTAACCCTTGTTAGCCCTTGCGGATCAGCGGGGGCGGCGGCGGCGGGGGCAGCACGTCGCAGCAAGGCAGGGCGAAGCGCACGCCGAGCTTCACGTCCTGCGAGGTCATGTCGCGGAACTGGAAGGTCGAGGGACCGGCCGGCGTGCCGTCGAAGAAGTGGCCCTGGCCGTGGGCGGCGGTGCCCATGTCGAGGTAGCGATAGGCCAGTTCAACCGTGAAGTTGTTGGTGACCTTGTAGGCGACACCGGCATGCAGCGCCCAGGCGAAGTTGGTCTTGGTCGCACCGTCGGCGATGAAGGAACTGGTCAGGCCGGACCCGCTCGGGAACGTGGTGACGTCGGAGAAGGCCGAGGTCTTGATCACCGCAGCACCGACACCGGCACCGATGAACGGGGTCAGGCAACCCCAGGTGCCGAGATCGGCGTAGATGTTGGCGAGGCCGACCCAGCTCTGGACGCCGCCATGATAGGTGTCGCCGAGCGAGCTGGGTCCGGGGAAGGTGAAGAAGTCGGTGCCATTGAAGCTCACCTTCGAGCGATACTCACCGGTGATGTCGGCGCGGAACCAGCTGTTGAACTGATAGCCGACGCCGAGGCCGAACAGCATGCCGCTGTCGAAGCCGGTGCCATACTGGTTGAATGCGGTGCCGGCCGGCAACGTGTCATAGGCGTTGACGTGCAGCCTGGCCTTGGTGTTGGTCATGCCGATATCGCCGCGCAGATACCAGCCGCCGAAATCCTGGACCGGCGGTGGAGCATACGCCATCGGGGGCGGCGGCATGATCGGCATGTCGGCAGCGAACGCCGCCGAGGACAACAGAGATGCCGCTCCGACGGCAATCAGGGTCTTTACGCTACGCATTGGCTTCGTCCTTTTGGGCCAAGTGAGGCGACACGAAAGGCCCCACGTCTGAAACTCACGGGCGGACGATGGCAGCAAATGTTTAAGCGGCACTTAACCCTAATTTTTAAGGTTGATTTTCTCTCACCTTCTGCTGCGGCTGTTGCTTATGGGTCCATAGATGCGCGCGTTCGACCGCGAAAGATGGCGATCTCGCCACAGATGCTAATGAAGCGTTGACGCAAGCGCGCCGTTTGCAGCGCACGCGAACCGCGTGTGTTAGCGAATGATTAATGAAGGCATCGCGTCAGCGGCCCTCGCCGCAAGCGTTCAGCGCACGGCCTTCGCCATCTTCGGCAGGAACACCGCGAGCAGGCCGATCGCCGGCAGGAATGCGCACAGCTGATAGACGAAGGCGATGCCGGTGTGATCGGCGAGCTTGCCAAGCACGGCCGCGCCGAGACCGCCGATGCCGAAGGCGACGCCGAAGAACACACCGGAGATCATGCCGAAACGATGCGGCATCAATTCCTGCGCGAACACGATGATCGCCGACGTCGCCGACGAGATGATCAGGCCGATCACGACCGTCAGCACGGCGCTGACGAACAGACCGGTAAGGAACGCAATCGAGGACTCGCAAAAAATACCTCCGTGTCGTACGACGCGGAGGTAGCCGAGACCAGTTGCGTTAGCCGATGGCAGCGATGCGCTGTGTGGTTCTCACCAACAACCGTCCCACCTCCCCG
>NZ_JACMYO010000241.1 GCF_020889685.1 Bradyrhizobium oropedii | reverse complement strand
CTAGTGTGCTGAATGCGAAGTTCGTGCGATTTCGCGGCAGCCGCTTTCACGAACTTCGCATTCATAAAGCACACTAGAATCATAAGTTTGCTAGTGTCCTTATCGAACCCGAAGTTCGTTCCGAAAGTGCGGCAAATGATGCGAACTTCGGATTCGGGACACTAGTGATTGGTACCAAGCGTGTAATACTGCGCGCCAAACGGTAGCAAGGAAAAGAGCCGGTCAACTCTGCGGAGCAGGGGGCCGGCCGCAGGCACCGAGAAGATATATCGCGTGCTGATATCGTCGAAGCCGGCACCCTCGAGAAGTGCTTCGGAATCGCGTCGTTTCAACAACACCGCGTCCTTGTCAAATTCACAGGTGTTGACGATGCGCCGGGTCACGGGATTGAACGGATTGTGCTCGAAGATCGCGAATAAGCCTCCGGGACGCAGTACCCGGCGTATGTCAGCAACCAGCGCCGGCCGCTGTGGGACCGGGACGTGATGAAACACGTTGATCGCGAACACGCAGTCAAATGACTGGTTGCCAAACGGAAGATGAGTGCCGTCGAAGACTTCGTAGCGGATACCAGGGTTGCGTTGACGTGCCACCGCGATACTGGCGCCCGAAACGTCGACCCCCGAAATCCCGCCGACCCGATCTGTCAATTGCTTGTGGGCATTGGCAACGCCGCAGCCGACGTCGAGCAGTTTGGCTTTGGCTGCGCCGCCCTGACGTGTGTCGAGGATATCGACCAGATAGTCATTCTTAACGCGCGCGAAGAAGTCGATATCGAGGCCCGAAAAATTCAAGGCCTTGTTGATCTCTTCATTGTAGTTCGCCGTATACGCGTCGAACTCGGCGCGGTTGATATCGTCAGGCTGTGTCATCGGTTGTCACCATAGCTTCCAAGGTGCGGAACCTGATGCCCACATCTCTTCGAGCTCGCGTTTCTCCCGTAGCGTATCCATCGCCTTCCAGAAGCCCGGATGGCGGTAGGCCATCAATTGTCCGTCGGCCGCCAGCCGTTCCAGCGGTCGACGTTCCCAAACCGTCTCATCGGCGTCGATATAGTCGAGGACGCGCGGTTCGAGAACGAAGAAGCCGCCATTGATCCAGCCCATTTCGGCGTCGGGCTTTTCGTGAAACCGCGATACGGCATCGTGCTGATCCATGTCGAGAATGCCGAAACGGCCAGGTGACGGGACTGACGTCACCGTCGCGAGCCTCCCATGCCTGCGATGGAATGCGATCACCTGGGCGATATCGAGATTTGCGACGCCGTCGCCGTAGGTGAGACAGAAGGTTTCATCCAGGTACGGAGCAACACGTTTGATGCGTCCGCCAGTCATGGTATTCAGGCCGGTATCAATGATCTTCACCGTCCAGTCATCGAGCGATTTGGGGGTAAGGTATCGAACTTCGCGCGTGGCGGTGTGAATCTCGATGTCGTTGGTTTCGAGGAAGTAGCTGGCGAAATAGTGCTTGATCATCGATGCCTTGTAGCCCGCGCAGATGACGAAATCATTCAGCCCGGCTGCTGCGTAGAGCTTCATCACGTGCCACAAAATCGGCCGTCCGCCGATTTCGACCAGCGGCTTGGGGACGAGATCGGTTTCCTCGGAAAGACGTGTGCCGAACCCACCAGCGAGAATGACCGCTTTCATGTCTTGGCTCTCAGTTCGCCGCATCGGGGCGCAGTTGAGTTGTATCGGTGGTCTCACGCGCCGGGCTGAAAATCCTGCTGGCTCAGAATGTCGATCACCGGACCATCATAGCCAGCGTCTTTGAGATAATTGCGTATCTCGACCGGAATGTGCCACGCCAGATTGAGCAATGGATTGGCGCCCCGCGGGGCCTTGAGCAGATCATCGTCGGAGCCGATCGGGATTCTCGTGCCGGGCAGGTAATGGCCGATCTTCATTGAACCGGGCTTCTCATGAACGATCGAAATCGAGTCGTTGTCGAGCGCCAACAGTTTGATCAGGATGGCGGCGCGGCCCGGGAACGCTTTGCCGCGAAGGGGACCATTTTTCTGTACGAGAGTCCGCAACTCCTGGCTCTTCTTGTCGCGCCAGCGTGTCACGCCGCTGCGCAGCGTCGCGAAGTCCAGGCCGAACTGGGCCTCCTTGGCTTCGAGTTTCTCGATAGCCGCGGCGTCGACCGCGGACGCCTGTTTGCCCGCAAAAATACGAATGTTGCCGCCGTACCGCGCGGGAAACTGCACGTCGATCAGATTGAGACCGAGCGCACGGGCGATGAAGACGAACGAGCGGTAGCTGTATGTACGCGGATGCTCGTGATAGAAAGTGTCGAACTGATTGGTGAGCAAAACCGATCCGAGATAGTGGTTCTCGATCACCAGGATGGTGTTTTCGCCGATCAGGCGCTTCAGCGCAGCGATTACGCTGCCGAGGTCTTCGATATGCGCGAACACGTTGGTGAAGGTGATGAAGTCCGGCTTGCCATGCTTGGCGATGATCTGCTCCGCCGTTGCTTCGGTGAAGAAATCATGGATGGTCGAGTGTCCTTTTGCCGCACAATCCTGCGCGGCTGAGGTCGGCTCGACACCGATGGTTATGGCGCCCTTTTCACGGAAGAAATCGAGCAGGCTGCCATCGTTGCAGCCGACATCAACGACCTTCCTGCCGGCGACCAGGCCGAAGCGCTGCTCGCAGGAATCGGCCAGGCTCTTCATTCCGGAAAGCACGTCGGCGGTGAAGCGCGACCGGTAGTGATAGCTTTCGGGAAACAGCTCGCGTTTGGGAACCTGAAAGCGCTGGTGTGCGGTCCGGCAATTGTCGCAAAAGAGGATTTCGATCGGGTACTCGGCGCATGTCCGCGAGCTTCCGGTCGCAACCAGATCGTCGCACATCGGGTGGGCCCCGAGATCCAACACGGGAGCCAAGGTGCGGTTGCCGCACACCTCGCAATGGTCGATCTCATTCGCCGGCACGATTGTCGAATTCATTCGGGATCCATGTGACAAGTTATTACGGCGCGTATTGTCGCATCGAAGCCGCCGTACCCTGAAATACGCGGTGACTTTGCGTATCGGGCTCCGTTTGTCAAAGGCTAAGGTCGGCGGCTTTCCCTGGTGGGTCTTGTGCGCCGGCAGCGTCTCGCGTTCGGCGGGTTGCCAGAACCTGCGCGGATGGCTAGGGCGATAGCGATGAAGATATCGGTCATCGGCGGCGGGCGTTGGGCCCGAACGATCGCTTCGGTACTGTGCGGGCTTCCCGGCCGCGCAGACCAGATCACCATGCACTCGCCGAGCAATGCCGTCGGCCTCCGGGCGTGGGCTGCGCAATCGCAATTTGTCGGCCGGTTGAGCGCTCAGGACACCTGGCCGAGCGCTGGAGCCGGCTCGAAGCGGCCTGATGCCGTCATCGTCGCCAACCGCGCGGAAGACCATTTCGAGGCTGCGGCTGGTGCGCTGGTGAGCGGTATCCCAGTATTGGTGGAAAAGCCTGTGGCACTCTCACGTCGCAGGATCGAGGAACTCAACAGCATCGCAACGGCCAGGAGTACGGCGTTCGGGGGCAGCCACGTCTTCTTGTTCGCGCGATACGTCGAGGCCTATGCGGCCTCGTTGGCCCCGCTTGGCCGCCCGCGGAGCCTCCGGATGATTTGGACCGACGGCCCTTCGGACATCCGTGGTGGGGAAGCCAAGAGCTACGACCCTGCTGTGACACTGTTCGATGATGTGCTGCCCCACATCGTGCCCTTGGTCGGCGAATTGCAGTTCCGCGATCTCGCGCTCGTTGCGCTGGATGTTCGACGGGGCGGCGCGCGTCTGGCGATCGAAGCGCAGGCCAACGGGCTGCCGGTTTCCTTGCTCATTGCACGCAACGATCAAGGCCGGCAGCGCCGGATCGAAGTCGAGACCGAAAAGGGCGTTGCTGTGCTCGATTTCGCTGACGAGCCGGGCGCCATCGATATTGCAGGAACGCGCGTGAACGGCGACCCGCAGTGGACCACGGCGCTCCGGCCACTGGGAACAATGCTTTCCGCGTTCATCGCCGCTGTGGAAGGCGCACCACTGGATCCTCGTTTGTCGCCGGACTGGGCCATCGCATCTGCCGCATTCGCCGAGGCCGTTCGCGGCCGCTACCTCGCCCATCAGGTCGAATGGTTGGCGACGCGCTTGGGCGAACCGCTCGATACCGAGCTGCTCTATGCGCTTGCGGAATTCGGCAGCAACGAAGCCGGGAACGCCGACAGCATCTCAAAGGCCTGGCCGACGATTGCTGATCAGGCCGAACTGAAGATGTTCCTGGCCCGAAGTCGGCTATTTTTCGATGCAGGCTAGGTCCCGTACCGCGAAATCTGCGCACGCGTAAGTTCGAGCGCGTCCTTGCCGTTCGCGAAATCCGCATACCATTGCGCCGTCCACGCAATCGTCTCGTTGGCGTCGAGCCGCGGCCGCCATTGCAACGTCTTGGCAGCCAGAGCGCTGTTGATCCGCAGTGTCTGCTTTTCCGGTGGGAATGAGCCCGACGCCTGCTTCCAGGCCTGTCCATTGCCCAGTCCTTCGCCGATCGCCGCCGCCACCTGGGCGACCGACATTGATTCATCCGTCAACGGGCCAAAGTTCAGGGAGGGTGGATCGGCCGCACCTCTGTTGGCGAGATATTCGGCAAAGCCAAGGTAGCCGGTGAGGCAGTCAAGTACATGCTGCCAGGGCCTGGTCGCCGCAGGATAGCGCAGTTCAACCGGCACGCCTTTTTGTGCGGCCCTGTAGACGTCGGGAACGAGTCGGTCGCTGGAAAAATCGCCGCCACCAATCACGTTGCCGCCGCGCGCCGAGGCCAGAGGCACCCCGAGCGGTGCAAAGAAGCTCTCGGCGTAACTCCGGACCACGATTTCGGTCGCGCCCTTGGACGCGCTATAGGGATCTGAGCCGCCTAGCGGGGCGCTCTCGGGAAACGCCAGGCCAGTCTCCGTATTCGCATAGACCTTGTCACTGGTAACGGTCAGAATCGCCTGCAATCCCGGGCTGGCGCGCAGTGCTTCCAGCAAGTTCACCGTACCCATGATATTGCTGGCGAAGGTTCCGACCGGGTCGCGATAGCTTTCCCGAACCTGCGCCTGTGCAGCCATATGCAAAACGATCTCGGGTTCGGCGGTTTTGCAAATTTCGGTCACCGCCGCCATGTCGCGCAGATCGGCATGGCGGCTGTCGATCGCTACGCGTTGCCCGATGGTTTGCCAAAGATTAGGTTCGGTCTGAGGGGCTAAGGAAAACGCGGTTACCTTCGCGCCGAGATCGGCCAGCATCACACTGGCCCAAGCGCCCTTGAAACCGGTATGCCCGGTCAAGAGGATGCGGCGGCCGCGCCAGAAGCTCGGGGTCAAATTCGCTCTTCCCGCCGCGGCGTACATGATGTGAAAATTGCTGACGTCATTGTTTGCTCTGTTCTGCGGAGATATTGGCGGCGGTCTCGACCGTCACCAGCGGCCTGAAGCGGACCTGCTGATAGATACGGCTCACATATTCCCCGATAATGCCAAGGAAGATTGCATTCAGGCTGATCCCAAACAACATAACGACAATGAGCGTCGCAAAGCCGCTCGGCCACGATTTGCCCCGCAGCAGCGCCTCGACGACATAAAACAGCCCCAGCAGAAAGACGGCGACCGAGATCAGGAGGCCGGCATAGGATGCAAGCCGCAGCGGAAGAACCGAGTGCCCGATGATCCCGTCAAGGGCAAAGCCGACCAGCTTCCGCACCGGGAATTTGCTGCGGCCGTGTATCCGCTCTGTCCGGTCGTAGGGAATGCCGGTCTCGCGCGCGGCAAATGAAGATATGACGCCGCGGACGTACGGGTTGTAGTCGTTCAGCTCCTTGAGGCGGTCGATCACGGAGCGGTCGACCAGGCGGAAGTCGCCGGCGTCGCGGGTGATTGGATCATCGGAAATGTGGGTGAGCAGCGCGTAAAATGCGCGGCGACCGAGCGTGAGCAGTCTTGCTTCCTCGCGGCGCCGGCGCAAGCCCACGACCACATCATGGCCCTTTTCCCAAAGCGCAATGAATTGCGGAATCAATTCCGGCGGATCCTGAAGATCGCAATCAATCTGAATCGCTGCATCACCGGATGCGTTTCGGTAGCCGGTCAGCAGCGAGCGCTGAAAACCGTAGTTGCGCGTGAAGCGGATCACCTTGACCCTGCGGTCGATCTTGGCAAGTGCAGCGAGATGTTCGAACGTTCGATCCTCGCTGTGATTGTCGGTGAAAACAAACTCCAGATCGTATTGGGGCAGGTCTTTGAAAATAGTAGTCAGCGCGGCGTAGGCGCGATCTACATTGGCTTCTTCGTTGTAGACCGGCATGACGAGGGAGATCAGCCGTCTCCGTGTGTTCGGCTCTCGCTCAGATGTACCCGTATCGACGTTGCTGCTCATGTCAGGTCGTTGCTGTTAGTGCAAACGAGATTTCTAGGTGAGCCGGTCAAGATATGCAACTCTTGGAACGAATGGCCGCACGGGCGTCAGTGTTGGTCGTCAGAAGGTTTGTTGGGCTTTCGCTTATAAATCTTCAGGGTCGGTCCGACGCGCGGTTTGTCGATCGGCTGCCAAATCCCCTCCAAGAGGGCGAGCGAGGATCTCACCCGAGCTTCAAGGCTTCGCCATGGTGTGAGATGTGCCGGCGAGGAGGCCTTCGCCCTGCTGGACTCGGGAGCGATTTCTTTGACGAAGGTAATTCCCTCCGCTGCGGTCGGGCCGGGTGCCGGGGTTGGAATCAGAGCTTGGTACATCAGCATCGAAAACGGATTGGGATCGTCGGCAGCGAGGTGTTGAGTCTCGATCAGTTTGGCGTAGTGCGGGCTTCCATAGAGACTGCTCGAAAGGACGATATATTCGGGATCGAGAGCATTGACGCCGCTCCACGTCAACACGCCTCCATACATCTTGGCGTTCTTGAATATCTTTGGATCGAAGTAGCCAAGATCATCGAAAACTATACGGGCATCGGGCGGTATACCGCCTTTGGCAGCCCAGTCGTTCAGTGCCAACAAGGTGTTATCGCGATGGCGTAGCGCGAGCGTCTGGTTGACCAGTGCAAAGACGTGGTCGGTGCCGAGGTATAGCGTTGCAAGGAAAACGAAGGTGAGTGTGATTGGACGTGCCAGGCGCCCGAACGGCTTCGCGAGAATAAACCTCAGCCATGTTACGACGAAATCGAAGCTAAGCATCGCCATCAGAGGCAGCGCGACCAAAAGGTATCCAACAACGACCCAAAGCTTGCCGAGAAGAGCGTAGTAGGCAATCTGAGACAGCGAGAGTATAGCGGCCAGGAAGAGGGCTCGTTTGCGCGTCGTTGAGAAGCCGCCGCTCAGCCCGTGCAGCAATCCTGCCACAGCCAACGCTGAACCAAGCGGGCCAACGTAGTCATAGATGGCCTTCATCCAATCCCAGGGCGTGAAGGTCCCCAGGGGGCCACCCGAGCTGCCGACGATCTGCCATTGTGCGACCCAGGAGTCGAAGTAGTAGGGCGTGATGACTGCGTAAGGATTCGTACCGAGCCACCCCAGCAGGGCGGTTGCTCCGAGTACGGCAACTCGCTGGGCAATGACTTTCTTGTCCCATTGGTGAGCGCCTGTCGCACGAATTCCCATCAAGAGCGCAGCTGTTGCTAACGGTACCGTCCACGGTCCTCCAAACTTCGTCCCCTGCACCAGACCACAAACCATCCCCAAGGCGGCGAGGCTTGAAAGAGACCCGTCACCTGAATGGCGCAGTGCAAGTCCGAGTGCCAGGAGCCCGAAATAGATCTGAAGCGTATCCGGATGAATAATCGTCATGTAGTAGATAAAATTGCCATCCGTCAGCAAGGCGGCGCAGGATAGTACTCCGACAACAACACCCGCATGCCTCTTTGCAAAATTGTAGACGAAAAGCAGGCTCATTAACGCGGCGAGCATCGATATCGTTCTGAGGATAATGGGAGCAGTTGGAAAGGCAGGGAGTCCAACCAGGTGCGCCGTCGCGTAGAAGGGAAAGGCGATGTCGAACATCACCGCGCCGTAGTAGACGATGTTGTTGTATCGAAGCGTTCCCCAATATGCCGGGATTTTCTTGAAGGCTTCGGCTGTCGGATCCAGGTAGTTGGCGGGGTTGCCGAAGGGCTTTGCGGCCGTACCATCGAGTGCCAGCGTCATCCATGGTTCATCGTTGGAGAAAGCTGCCAGCAATTGAGGGTTATCAGTGTTGCGTGGAACAAGCGAACCGATACCGATCAAACCCAAGATAAGAATGGGTGCGATATATCGATCCAGGTGGGCATGATCGCAAACAACCTGTAGTATAATCCGAAAGGGAAGTATCCAAGCCAACGTTCTTCGCAAAGCCTTCTCTCCCGGGGCGCTGAATGGGCTATCGCAGCTTGTTTGCCGTTCCGCAAGACGTTCGCGCGCTTCATTCAATGGGTGTCCAGTGACGTCTGACACTATGGCCGCGGAAGATCTCTTTCGTTCGGTTTGTAGCTTGGAAACGGGTAGCTTGCGCTTATACCTTCGTCTCCGTCATAAGCCCGCGGAGTGAAACAGCGGAGCTCCTTCGCGACCTCATTCGCAGGCGCTGCAAAATCTCCGGAGCGTGTACAGGCAGTTCGTGATCTGTCACAAAAATGTAACGACCGAGCCGGGGCCTCCTTTCATTTTGAGAAGGGGAGAACCCTCGGATGTTCAATTCAATCGCTACGTCGCAAACTTGCGGCGCCATCGTCCGGCGCTTGATCGCGGGGGCCCGTGTTGCTTGCGGTGCATCCGATGTTATCGCAGACCGTCAGCAATCCGCTGGCGAACGAGCGGCTCAGCCTCCGTCAAGCGCGGCGAGGCGGTCGGCTTCCGCGATGTCTTCAACGGTGTTGGCGTTGAAGAACGGATCGAGCGGTTCGGTCGGCCATTCCACGGTTGCGAGTGGGTAGCGCGCGGTCCAGCGATCGATCTTGCGTACGTCTTCCTTGACCAGCGCGTGGCGCAATTCGCTCCGCAGGCGCACGCTCCAGAGGCCGATGACCGGATGCGTCTGCCCGCCGGATGAGGCGACCGCGAGCTCGGCATTCTCGGCTACGCGCGCTTGCTCCAGGCGTGTGACGAGATCGCGCGGAAGAAACGGACAGTCGCCCGCCGCGCTCAGCACCCATTTCGCGTCCGGCCGGTTGGCTGCGGTCCAGTCGAGCGCGGCCAGGATGCCGGCGAGGGGGCCGGGATAGTCGGCGACATCGTCGGCAACGACGGGAAGGCCGAACGCGGCGAAGCGCGCGGGATCGCCATTGGCGTTGATGATCAGCCCGCCGCATTGTGGCGCGAGACGGTCGATCACCCGTTGCAGGATGGTGCGGCCGGCGATCTTGCGCATCGGCTTGTCGCCGCCGCCCATTCGCCGCGCCAGCCCGCCGGCGAGCAGCACGCCCGGGATGCCAGTCCCCGGGATCTCAGTCATTGTCGGTCTCGCCCTTGCGCTTGTGACGCATCGATTCCTCTTCGACATAGTCGAGGTTCTGGTCGTAGACGATCCGCCCCTCGCCCGACAGCGCGATGAAGCGCTTGCCGCGGGCGCGCCCGACCAGCGTCAGTCCTACCTGCCGCGCCAGACCGACGCCCCATGCGGTGAATCCGGAGCGGGAGACCAGGATCGGGATGCCCATCCGCACCGTCTTGATCACCATCTCGGAGGTCAGCCGCCCGGTGGTGTAGAGAATCTTGTCGGCCGGATCGACATTGTGGCGATAGATCCAGCCCGCGATCTTGTCGACGGCGTTGTGCCGGCCGACATCCTCGGTGTAGCAGACCGGCGTGCTCTCCTTGCACAGCACGCAGCCGTGAATGGCGCCCGCTTCCAGATAGAGCGACGGCATCGTGTTGATGGTGTGCGTCATCTGGTAGAGCCAGGAGGTCCGCAGCTCGGCCTTCGGCAGCGCGACCTTCTCGACGGCTTCGAGCAGGTCGCCGAACGCGGTGCCTTGGGCGCAGCCCGAGGTCTGCGTGCGCTTCTTCAGCTTCGCCTCGAAATTGGTGTGGTGCGCGGTGCGCACCACGACGACCTCCAGATCGTCGTCATATTCGACCTCGGTGACGACGTCGTCGTATTTGAGCATGTTCTGGTTCAAGAGGTAGCCGAGCGCGAGGTATTCGGGATAGTCGTTGATCGTCATCATCGTGACGATCTCCTGCGCGTTGAGGTACAGCGTTAGCGGCCGCTCGACCGGCACCCTGATCTCGGTCTGCGCGCCGGTCTGATCGATGCCTGTGACGCGTTCGGTCAGTCGCGGGTCGTCCGGATCTGGAACGATGATGGGAGCGGCGGTCTTCTCGGTCACTGATTGACGTCCCGACGGGTTCACATGGTAACGCAGCTGGGGATATAAGCACGATCGGAGACCGACTGGCCACTTTCCGCCGGGTTGCGGGAACTGCCACGGATTGGTCATCGATCGGTCCGGCATTTAGGATAACGCCGCAGTTCGCGATCCAGGTTGAGCAGACCTTGTCGGTAGCCGAGGACTGAGGGACAAAATGGCGCAGCTTTCGGATGACTGCTTCGCATTCGGCGGACCGATGATGTCGGTCGACGAGGCCGTCGCGATCATTGCCTCGCGCGTCAAGCCCGTCGGCGAGACGGAGACCGTTGCCCTGGTGAACGCCGATGGACGCATCCTCGGCCGTGACGTTGCCGCGCCGCTGCCGCTGCCGCCTTTCAAGAACTCCGCCGTCGACGGCTACGCGGTATCAGGTGCTGATCTGCCGGCGAGCGGCGAGCGCACGTTTCCGGTCGCCGGGCGTGTGCAGGCGGG
>NZ_JACMYO010000240.1 GCF_020889685.1 Bradyrhizobium oropedii | reverse complement strand
CGGCCGCACCGGATTCGGCGCAAAGCGGGCTGCTCGCCGGTCTCGACTGGCTCGACAGCCTCAGCCTTACCGGCCTCGACGGTCAGAACCTCAACGAGATCGGCCTGAAGAACGGCAATCTCGTCGTCGATGACCAGCAGCGCGGCAACAAATGGAGCTTTGAGAATATCAGCCTGAGCCTGCGGCGTCCGAGCGGTGGCGGCGTCGCCCTCAGCTTCGGCGAGGAGGGCGCCAAGCCCTGGTCGGTCCGCGTCCTGGTTGGACCGCAGCAGAACGGCGTGCGCACGGTCGACATCAAGGCCGACAAGGTTTCCACCCGGAACATCCTGCTCGCGCTCAGGAGCAAGGATCTGACCTACACCGCCGACCTGCCGCTGTCGGGCGAGATGAAGGGCGAACTCGGTCGCGACGGCCTGCCGACCTATTTCCGCGGCAAGATCAATGTCGGCGCCGGCAACATCATCGACACCGATACGCCGGACTATCCGATGCCGGTCGATTCGGCCGAGATGAGCGTCGAATGGGATTCGGGGCGGCGCGTGCTGCTGGCGCCGATCAAGATCGTCTCGGGCGCCAACCGCATCACGCTGCTCGGGCACCTCGAGCCACCGAATGACAACGTCACGGACTGGCAGGCGGGCCTGTCCGGCGGCACCATCGTGCTGGCCGATGCCGACAAGAACGAGCCGCCGCTGATCTTCAACCGCATCAACGTCGGTTTCCGCTTCGATACCGAGAAGAAGCGCGTGCTGCTGACCCAGGCCGACATTTCGAACGGCGAGATCGGCGTCGCCGGCACCGGCAGCATCGACTACTCCGGCGAGCCGCGGCTGCAACTCGGATTCGCCGGCACGCCGATGTCGGCCTCCGCCCTGAAACGGATGTGGCCGATCATCATCGTGCCCGAGGTGCGCGAATGGGTGCTCGAGCGGATCGACCGCGGCACGCTCCAGCGCATCGATGTCGGCGTCAATTCGCCGGTGCATAATCTGTCGCGCAAGGGTCCGCCGATCCCCGACGACGGTCTCTCGGTCAACATTGTCGCCTCCGGCGTCACGGTGCGTCCGGTGGACAAGATGCCCGCGGTCCACGATGCGGATCTAAAGGCCAGGGTGACCGGCCGTACCGCGACCGTGACCATCAACCAGGGCATCGCCGACACGCCGGCCGGCCGCAAGATCACGCTGTCGGATTTCACCTTCGAGGTGCCTGACATGGCGCCGAAGCCGTCGCCGTCGAAGGTCAAATTCCGGGTCGATTGTCCGGTGCCGGCCGCCGCCGAAATCCTTGCCTCCGATCGGCTCAGCGATCTCTCCGGGCCGCCGATCGATCCCAACGCCAGCAAGGGCAACGTCACGGCGACGATCAATCTCGGCATGCCGGTGACGGGCGGGCTGACCAAGGCCGACACGCAATATTCCGTCTCCGCCGACATCTCCGGCGTCGCCGTCGATAAGCTGGTGATGAACCAGAAGCTCGAGGCCAATACGCTGAAGGTGATTGCCAGCAACGCCGGCTTCCAGGTCAAGGGCGACGTCAAGATCAACGGACAGGCCGCTTCGCTTGACTACCGCAAGCCGGCCGACGGCGATGCCGACGTCAAGCTGCAGGCGACGCTGGATGATGCAAGCCGCGCGCGCCTCGGGCTTGATCTCGGTCCTGCGGTGTCGGGCGCGATCCCGATCAAGCTGAACGGCAAGATCGGCAGCGGCGACAATCCCACCACCAAGATGGGCGTCGAGGCCGACCTGACCCAGCTCAAGCTCGACAACATCCTGCCGGGTTGGGTCAAGACGCAGGGCAGGGCCGGCAAGGCGACCTTCAACGTGGTGCCGAAGGGGCAATCGACCAGGTTCGAGGATATCTCGATCGACGGCGCCGGCGTGTCGATCAAGGGCGCGCTCGAGGTCGACCAGAATGGCGACCTCATGAATGCGAACTTCCCGACCTATGCGCCGTCGGAAGGCGACAAGACATCGCTACGGGCCGATCGCGGTCCCGACGGCGTGATCAAGGTGACAATGCGCGGCGACGTGTTCGATGGCCGCGGCTTCCTGAAATCGGCGATCTCCGGCCGCGACAGCGATCCCAAGAGCAAGACCAAGACCACCGATTTCGATGTCGATCTGAAACTCGGTGCGGTGGCGGGCTTCAACGGCGAGGCGCTGCGCGGCGTCGATGCAAAGATCTCGCGCCGCAACGGGTTCTTCAAGGCGTTCACGCTGAGCGGCAAGGTCGGCCGCGATACGCCCGTGTCAGTCGACATGCGCGGCCGCCAGCAGGGCCGCGAGGTGATCTATCTGCAAACCAGCGACGCCGGTGCGTTCCTGCGCTTCATCGACACCTATTCGAAGGTGATCGGCGGCCAGCTCACGCTGGCGATGGAGCCGCCGATCCCCGAACCGAGCCCGAGGGAAGGCCTCATCAACATCACCGGCTTCTCGGTGAAGGGCGAAACCCAGCTCGACCGCGCCGTCGCCGGCGGGCCGGTCAGCACCCAGAACGGCATCGGGTTCGACGCGCTGCGCGCCGAGTTCACGCGCCAGAGCGGCCAGCTCTCGATCCGCAACGGTGTGGTCAAGGGGCCGAGCATCGGCGCGACCATCGAAGGCAGTATCGACTATCTCGGCAACCAGGTGCGGATGAACGGCACCTTCATTCCGATGTACGGGTTGAACAACATGTTCGGCCAGATCCCGTTCTTCGGGATTTTCCTCGGCGCCGGCAGCAACGAAGGCCTGATCGGCGTGACATATGAAGTGGTGGGAACACCGAGCCAGCCGGTGCTGCGCGTCAACCCGATCTCAGCGCTGGCGCCCGGCCTGACGCGGAAGATCTTCGAGTTCAAGCAGTACGGCCCGAACGACCTGCCGACGACGAATAACTAGAGCGTCGGCTCATTTCCCTCGGCGGGCGATCCACGTTCGGATGGGTTTGCGGGCTGACCGGATCGTCGATCACTACGAGCGTCATGCCCATGCGTGCGGTGCTATCGCATATAGCCCGCCTCCGCAGGGCCGCACTGCCAAAATATCGAAAACAACCCCATGCAAAGTAGCTGGCGGTGTGCCGGCATTCGACACGGCAACTTGACATGTCGGGCAAATCAGTGACATTATTCTATTATTCAGAAATAACGCCGTATGCCCAAAAATGCCTACATGATCGGTGATCCACATTCAAAGTTCTAAGGCGTCTCTAAACTTGATGCCTCTCAAGCCTGCCGCTTTGCAGGCATCTTTGAGAACATCGTCGCAGATGATCGTTGGCATCCTGTAGGCCATGCGGAACACGTGAGCGGCACCAATTGCGTCTTCTTTGAAAACAAGGCGGGCCCCGCCTGCAATGTCGTAGAATTTATCGCCGATGTAGCGGTAGTCAGGTTCGCCGCGCTTGAAGATTTTCAGGCGGGATTCCGCTTCGTCGAGGGCATCGAGTATCCGGACAACATCACACAGCCAATAGGCGGGTCCCTGATATTCATCTTCCGGCAACGACACGTCGCATGGGAAGAAATCGAAGCCGCTGTGATCGACGGCTTGAAAAACAGCTTTCGTTTGATCTGAAACCAGCCAATAGTCGTTGAACATTTCAAGGTCGCGAGGAAGGCGTCCGGCTTTGCGATCGAGCAGGAAGTGCGGACGCACCGGATAGGCCGGAAAACCGCGTCGGCCAGCCGGAGCCAACAGCACCTTTTCACCTGGTACTAGCGTCTCGCGGTTTTGCAGCAGATAACCCGGCAGCCCGCCTCTTCGGTAATCGAAGGACATTTGGTAAAACCGACGACGCTTGAGTTGCTTTGCACGCCGGTCAATTTGCTTCGGCTTGTCACCGTTCATAACCGCTGCTCTTCCTCTATGGAACGTTCGTCAGCGCCGCAGCGCCGGCACCACCAGGAATGGGATCAGGCCGAGCACGACATTGACGAGCGCGAAGACGATCAGCGGATTGTAGCTGTGGGTCCAGTCGTGGATCAGGCCGCCGCCCCAGGAGCCGAGGCCCGAGCCGAGGCCGCTGCCGATCATGATGGTGCCGTAGATCGTGCCGACCCGCTCGCCCCGGAATATCTTCAGCGCGGTCGCGGTGATCAGCGGGCCGCGCGAGCCGATCATGCTGCCGAAGCAGATGATGAAGCCGGTCAGCAGCCAGTAGTTCGGATACCACTGCAATAGCCAGAGCAGGATGATGCCGAGGATCGAGACGCCGTAGCTGAACATCACACTGGGCCGGCGGCCGATGATGCCGTCGAGCGTGGACACGCCGAGCATGCCGACGAACAGCGCGACGCCGGAGAAGCCCCAGGCGGTGGCCGCCTGCAGCGGCGGGAAGCCGACGTCGATCAAATAGGCGACGATCTGCGCTGTGAGCGCATACATCGCGATCGCGGTGAAGAAGAAGGTCGAGAACAGCGCCCAGAAAGCGTGATGACGCATCGCGGCAAGCAACGTCCAACCTTCATCGATCAGGCCGGGCTCGGCCCTCTTCACGATGTGCGGCGATCCGCCGGCAAGCAGCCGCCACGGCAGGAAGACGAGTGGAATGAGGAGGCAGAGCGCGCCGATGCCGAACACCTGATAGGCCTCACGCCAGCCGATCCGGTCGATCAGCACCTGCGACAGCGGCAACAGCAGCAGCAGGCCGGCGCCGGTCGCCGAATACATCACGGCCATCGCGGTCGGCAGCCGCGGCCCGAACCAGCGGCCGAGTAGGATCGAGTTCGAGACGTTGCCGATCAGCGCGGTGCCGAAGCCGACGCAGAGGCCGACGCTGAGCTGGAATTGCCAGAGCTGTTGCGCGCGCGAGGCTATCAGGAATGCGCAACCGAGCAGCGACAGGCCCAGCGCATAGACTACACGCGGCCCCGAGCGGTCGAACAGGCGCCCGACCAGCGGCGCGGTCAGGCCGCTGGCGAGCCAGGTCAGCGAATAGACCGACACGACGGAGGCGCGATCCCAGCCGAAATTCTCCGAGATCGGTTTCAGGAACACCGTGAAGCTGTCGCTGAGGCCGCGCCCGAGCACCGACAGCACGAAGCACAGCGCGAGCACGTTCAGCGCGACGCGCGACTGTTTCGGCGGCGCTGCAAGCGTGTCGTTCGGAGGCGTGGTCTGGTCCATCGCATTCTTTTCGAGCGCGATCGGACGCAAAACCGGAAGTCCACTTTTGCTGATCGCGCTCCTGCAAGGAGCGCGCTTTCCGCACTCCCCACAACCGACAAATCCGAATGCGCCTATGCAGGCTTCAGCAGGATGTGGCGCTTCTTGCCGAGCGACAGCTTGACCACGCCTTCCGGCGTGAGATTGGCCGATGTCAGCAGCATCTTCTCATCGGTGACGGCGGCATCGTTGACGCGCAGTCCGCCGCCCTTGATCTGCCGGCGCGCTTCGCCGTTGGAGGCGACGAGCTCGGCCTTGACGAAGGCGGCCAGCACGCCGACGCCGGCTTCAAATTCGCCGCGCGGAATTTCCACTGTCGGCAAGGTCTCGGCCAGCGCGCCTTCCTCGAAGGTGCGGCGCGCGGTCTCGGCGGCCTCATTGGCCGCATCGCGGCCGTGGAGCAGGGCGGTCGCCTCAGTCGCCAGCACCTTCTTGGCTTCGTTGATCTCGCTGCCACCGAGCGCCGCGAGCTTGTTGATCTCGCTCATCGGCAGGATGGTGAACAGCTTGAGGAACTTGACGACGTCGGCATCCTCGACGTTGCGCCAGTACTGCCAGAAGTCGTACGGCGAGAACTGGTCGGCGTTGAGCCACACCGCGCCCTTGGCGGTCTTGCCCATCTTGTCACCGGAGGCGGTGGTGAGCAGCGGCGTGGTCAGCGCGAATAGTTGCGGCGAGCCCATGCGGCGGCCGAGATCGACGCCGTTGACGATGTTGCCCCACTGGTCGGAGCCGCCCATCTGCAACCGGCAGCCGGCGCGGCGCGACAGCTCGACGAAGTCGTAGGCCTGGCACACCATGTAGTTGAACTCGATGAAGCTCATCTCCTGCTCGCGCTCGAGCCGGAGCCGCACTGAGTCCATCGTCAGCATGCGGTTGACCGAGAAGTGCCGGCCGATGTCGCGCAGCATCTCGATCCAGTTCAATTTCGTCAGCCACTCGGCGTTGTCGAGCATGATGGCGTCGGCATGTCCGTCGCCATAGCGCAGCACCTTGGCGAACACGCCGCGGATCGAGGCCTTATTGGCTTCGATCTCTGCGACGGTGCGCATCGCGCGCGTCTCGTCCTTGCCGGAGGGATCGCCCACCATCGTGGTGCCGCCGCCCATCAGCGTGATCGGCTTGTTGCCGCTCTGTTGCAGCCAGTACAGCATCATCATGGTGAGGAAGTTGCCGATGTGCAGCGACGGCGCGGTGCAGTCGTAGCCGACATAGGCGGTCGCCTCGCCCTTGGCGGCAAGCGCGTCGAGGCCCTCGAAATCGGAGCACTGGTGGACGAAGCCGCGTTCCTGTAGAGTGTTCAGGAAATCCGATTTAAATGCAGTCATTTGTCGGCCAGCCAGCTCATTCTTGTTTTACGGTTTTTGCATCTATTTGCGGAACCTTGGCGCTGAGGCTGCCGCAGGCGGACGCGCAGTGGCATTATAGGATGTACTTGTTTGAGACAAGCCGGGGGTTCCCGGCTGGGGCGCTTCCATCATGATGTTAACGGCACTCGGTCTGATGAGCGGTACCTCGCTCGACGGGGTCGACGTGGCATTGATC
Source organism: Bradyrhizobium oropedii (assembly GCF_020889685.1). GTDB lineage: Bacteria > Pseudomonadota > Alphaproteobacteria > Rhizobiales > Xanthobacteraceae > Bradyrhizobium > Bradyrhizobium oropedii. Next base: position 4,114 of record NZ_JACMYO010000240.1, on the reverse strand, counting down.
GAGACCGACGGCCGCCAGATCAAGGCCTTCGGACCCTCGGGCTATCGGCCCTACACCGACGCCGAGCGCAGCCTGCTGCGCCAGGCGCTGACCGAAGCCGTTCATCTGTCGCAGCGCGACGCCCGGCCGGGGATCTTGCGGCAGGCCGAACAGGCCGTCACGTCAGCCCATGCCCAGGCGGTCGCCAGCTTCTTGGCGCAGCACCGGATTTCTCCCCAGGAGATCGACATCGTCGGGTTCCATGGCCAGACCGTGCTGCATCGCCCCGAGCGCAGGCTGACGGTGCAGATCGGCGATGCGCTGGCGCTCGCCCGGGTGATCCACATCCCGGTGATGCATGATTTCCGAGCCGCCGACGTCGACGCCGGCGGGCAGGGCGCGCCACTCGTGCCGGTGTACCACCGCGCGCTGGCGCAATCGCTGAACCGCGAGGGGCCGATCGTCGTGGTCAATATCGGCGGCGTCTCCAACATCACCTATATCGACGGGACCGACACGCTGATCGCCTGCGACACCGGGCCGGGCAACGCGCTGCTCGACGACTTCATGTTCCGCCAGATGCATCAGCCGTACGACACTGCCGGCAAGTTCGCGGCGCTGGGCAAGCCTGACGAGGCCTGGATCGCGCAGGCGCTCAGGCTGCCGTTCTTCTCGGCTCCGCCGCCGAAATCGCTCGACCGCAATGATTTCGCCGGCTCAAGCTCGGCGCCGTGGCGCCGGCCGATGGGGCCGCGACGCTGACCGCTTTCACCGCGGCCGCGATCGCGCGCATCGTGCCGCTGCTGCCGAAGGTGCCGAAGAGCTGGATCGTCTGCGGCGGCGGCGCCTCCAACCTGACGATGCTGCGGATGCTGCGCGAGCGCCTGCCGCCGGCAACCGTCGAGCCCGCCGAGGCGCTCGGCTGGGCGGCGGATGCGATCGAGGCGCAGGCCTTCGGCTTCCTCGCCGCGCGCGGCATGAAGGGACTGCCGCTGAGCTACCCCACCACGACGGGGGTGCCGATCCCGATGACCGGGGGCATCATCGCGCGACCGTGATTTAGATGCAAATGCATCTACCTTGACAGTTCCATGCCGCTGCATTTAGTTAGATGCAGTTGCATTGAACGCGAGGTTCGTCATGGCCGCCCTGAAACTGATCAGCCACAAGCTCTGCCCCTATGTGCAACGCGCGGTGATCGCGCTGCATGAGAAGGGCGTGCCGTTCGAGCGGATCGACATCGATCTTGCCAACAAGCCGGACTGGTTCCTGAATATCTCGCCGCTCGGCAAGGTGCCGGTGCTGGTCGTGACCGGTGACGACGGCAACGAGGTTGCGCTGTTCGAGAGCAACGTGATCTGCGAGTACATCGAGGAGACGCAAGCCGGCGCCAAGCTGCATCCGCAGGATCCGCTCACCCGCGCCGAGCATCGCGCCTGGATGGAATTCGGTTCGGCCATTCTCGGCGATCTCTGGGGGCTGGAGACCGCCACCGATGCTGCGGCCTTCGAGAGCAAGCGGCAGGCGGTCGCGGCAAAATTCGCGCGCGTCGAGGCGGCGCTCGGCGCCGGTCCGTTCTTCGCGGGAGAGAAGTTCAGCCTGGTGGATGCGGTGTTCGCACCGATCTTCCGCTATTTCGATTTGTTCGATCAGCTGACCGATCTTGCAGTGTTCACGCACACGACGAAACTTCGCGCCTGGCGCAGCGCGCTGGCCCAGCGGCCGAGCGTACGCAGCGCGGTTTCGCCAGATTATCCGGCGCTGCTGCACGCATTCCTGGTCGGCCATCGCGCGCACATGCTGAAGCTTGCCGCCTGAGCCATGTCGCACTCGCTTGCCTGGATCGCGCTCGTGGTCGCTGGCCTCCTTGATGTCGGCTGGGCGATCTCGATGAAATATGCCGAGGGTTACACGCGGCTCGGCTGGACCTTGGTCTCGCTGGTGCTGCTCGCCGCGTTCGTGTTCCTGCTCGGCCGCGCGTTGCAGGTGCTCGGCGTCGGCGTCGCCTACACGGTATGGACCGGCATCGGCGCAGCGGGCACGCTCGCCATGGGCGTGCTGTTGTTCAACGAGGCGCTGAACCCGATGAAAATCGCGGGGATCGCGCTGGTGCTGATCGGGATTGCGGCGCTGAAGTTCGCGCCGGAATGAATCCGTAGCCCGGATGGAGCCAACGGGTCGCGCGAACGCGCGCCCGATGACAGGCTCCGCGCAATCCGGGGTTTTTTTCGTGGAAAAAGCAGTCCCGGATTTCGCTGCGCTCCATCCGGGCTACCAGGTCAGCGGCACGCCTCAGCGCACGTTGGCGAGACGCATGTCGAGATAGCCGGTCACCGTCTCCATCAGCGGCTCGAGCTTGCCGTCGAAGAAGTGGTTGGCGCCGGGGATGACCTGCTGGTCGATCACGATGCCCTTCTGCGTCTTCAGCTTTTCGACCAGCGTGTTGACGTCCTTGGGCGGCACCACGGCATCCTTGTCGCCGTGGACGATCAGGCCGGATGACGGGCAGGGCGCGAGGAACGAGAAGTCGTAGAGGTTGGCGGGCGGCGCGATCGAGATGAATCCCTCGACCTCCGGCCGGCGCATCAGAAGCTGCATGCCGATCCAGGCGCCGAACGAGAAGCCCGCAACCCAGCAGGCACGCGCCTCCGGATTGATCGCCTGTGCCCAGTCGAGTGCGCTCGCGGCGTCAGACAATTCGCCGGTGCCGTGATCGAACGAGCCCTGGCTGCGGCCGACGCCACGGAAGTTGAAACGCAGCACCGAGAAGCCGCGATGCGCGAACGCGTAGTAGCACTGATAGACGATCTGATGGTTCATCGTGCCGTGGAATTGCGGATGCGGATGCAGGATCATCGCAATCGGCGCGTTCTTCTGCTTGGCCGGATGGTAGCGACCCTCGAGACGGCCAGCAGGGCCGGTGAAAATAACTTCAGGCATTGTGTTCCCTTGATTGACGCGTTCCCTTGATTGACGTCGATCAATCAACCGGTTGGAGCCATCTTCAGCGACGGGGCGCGAACAGGGCGGCTCATGATGGATTCGGCGCAGGCACCGCCGGGCGGCACGCTGGAGGGCCTTCTAGCATGACGCAAGGGGCAAAAATCAAGGAAATTGTGCCGCTTGGCCGGCGCGAATCCGCTCTGTGATGCGCGTGCCGGCGGCGATCGCGATCAACACGCCGAATTGCGCGCTGGCTACCTGAAGTTTTGGTTTGTCACATTGCTATCGTGCGCAGGGCGCCGCGATGTCTTGCCTGGCAACACGGCGAGACTCCCGCGAGAGCGAAAAATCTCCAGCGCGGGTCACTCTGATCTGGTCTCGATGCCCGACTGTCGTTATGTCGCAGTGGAGGCTGCGACCACGGTGATCGCGGCGGACGAGCTCCATGGCCGATCGCGTCTATCTCGACTGGAATGCCACGACACCGCTTCGCCAGGAGGCGAAAGCGGCGATGGCGGCCGCGTGGGAATTGAGCGGCAACCCGTCCTCGGTGCACAGCGAGGGACGCCGCGCGCGCCGGCTGATCGAGGATGCCCGCAATGCGGTGGCGAAGGCGGTCGGCGGCCGCTCGCAAGACGTCGTGTTTCTCTCCGGCGGGACCGAGGCCAATGCGCTGGCATTGACGCCGAGATTGCGCCGCGGAGCGGGCGCACCGGTGCGGCGCCTCCTGGTGTCCGCGATCGAGCACGCATCCGTGCTCGCGGGCGGGCGGTTTGCTGCTGAAGCGATTGCGGCGATCAATGTCACGCGCGCGGGTGTGATCGATCTCGATCACCTGCGCGCGCTGCTGGCGGATGGTCCACCCGCTTTGGTTTCGGTAATGCTGGCGAACAACGAGACCGGTGCCATTCAGCCGGTGGCTGACGTCGCCGAGATCGTGCACGCGGCCGGCGGTCTGCTGCATGTCGATGCGATCCAGGCGTTCGGCAAGATCCCGTTCGATCTCGCCTCGACCCAGGCCGACCTCCTGACGCTCTCGGCGCACAAGATCGGCGGACCGAAGGGCACAGGTGCGCTGGTGCTTGCCGAAGGTGTCGAGGGGCTGGAGGCTGCGCTGCGCGGCGGCGGGCAGGAGCTCGGGCGGCGGGCCGGTACCGAGAACGTCGCAGGGATTGCAGGCTTCGGCGCGGCC
>NZ_JACMYO010000239.1 GCF_020889685.1 Bradyrhizobium oropedii | reverse complement strand
CGCGCGCACCGCCTGGCTGATCGCCGACGGCGTCACGGCGAGCTCGGTCGCCGCGCGGCGAAAGCTGCGGTGCTGGGCGACGCTGAGGAACGCCTCGACGCCGTCGAGCGCCCCCTGCCGGACTGTGAAGTTCTGCTTCATGGCCCGTCAACATTATCGCGAATAGTCGCGCACGGGAAGCCGCCCTACATCGGAGCAGCAAGCAGCGCGATATGCGCTGATCCACGCGACATCACGACAATGTCGTGAGCGGAGACATGCGACCGATGAAGGCAATCCGTCACACAATCCTCGCCCTCACCCTCACTCTCACAGGCGCCAGCTCCATGACCACTCCCTCTCTTGCCCAAACCACCCAAGCCCAAGCCGCCTCCACCATCACCACCGGCGTGATGGTCATCCTCACCGTGAAGGCGGGCGTCACCCGCGACCAGGTGATGGCCGTGATGCCGGATGAAATCCGCCAGACCGTGCAGCTCTATCTCAATGGCAAGCTTCGCGAATGGTATTCGCGGTCGGACGGGCGCGGCGTCGTCTTCCTGCTCGACGCCAAGGATGCATCCGAGGCGCACGCGATCATGGAAGGTCTGCCGTTGTCCAAGCTGGACATCATGGACCACGACTACATCGCGGTCGGCCCACTGCTGCCGCTGCGTCTGCTCGTCGCCAAGCCCTGAGCGCGAGCCGAGGTCGAACCCGATCCACGGGTTCGACCTTCCACGCCGAACGGACATCACAAGGGAGCCCGACCATGCCAGTCAGTCTCAACATCCCATTCCTGCTCAGCGTCGCCGGAGCATTCCTGACGAGTGCCGTGGTGGCCGCGACCTATGTCTGGCCGGCGCTCCGCACCCTGCCGCGCCATGAGGCGCTGCGGCTGCTTGCGGCGTTCCATGCCTTCCGGTTTCTCGGGATGAACTTCCTGGTCACCGGCTTCGTGTCACCGGACGTCAACCCGGTGTTTGCCGGCGCGGTCGGCTGGGGCGATCTGACCGCCGCAACTCTCGCACTGCTCGCGATGGCGGCACTGTCGTGGCGCTGGCCGCTCGCCATTCCGATCGTCTGGCTCTTCAACATCTGGGGCACGCTGGATCTTCTCAACGCCTACTTCATGGGCGCAACGAAGAACGCGGATCCCGGCCTGTTCGGCGCCGGCATCTATATTCCGGCGCTCTACGTACCGCTGCTGCTGGTCAGCCACGTGATGGTGTTCATGATCCTGATGCGGGCCAAGATGGCGGACGTGGACTTGCTTGAACCGTCATCCTGAGGTGCGAGCCTTGCGGCGCAATTGCGCCGCTGGGCGAGCCTCGAAGGATGCACGGCCCGGCTGGTGGCCGTTCGCCCTTCGAGACGGCCGCCATGCGGCCTCCTCAGGGTGACGGAGCTGAGAGTGGAGCGCGCGGCTCCATCGCCGAGATGATGGCTCACTCCATCAAAACGGCAGCGCCACGCCGGTCTTGATTTCCTTCAGGATCACGTTGGTGCGGACGTGGCGGATGCCGGGAATCCGGAACATGAACTCGTCGAGGAATCTGTTGTAGGCATCCATGTCGCGCACGACGACGCGCAGATGATAATCGGCGTCGCCTGTGGTCGCGAAGCACTCCAGCACCTCGCGGCGCTGCATCACCCGCGCGACGAACTCGTCGACGAACTTCACATCGTGCCGCTCCAGCGAAACGTGCAGGATCGCCGAGGTCGCAAAGCCTGCGCGTTCGCGCGCGACCAGCGCCGAATAGCCCGAGATGACGCCGGCCTCTTCCAACGCGCGGACGCGGCGCCAGCACGCCGAGGTCGACATGCCCACGGTTTCCGCTAGCTGCTGATTGGTGGCGCGGCCATCCTTCTGCAGCTCGGCGAGGATTTTTTCGTCGTGCTCTTCGACCATTGCGAGGCTCCCGTCCGGCACAGTCTACCAAATATAGCCATCTACAGCAATATTCTACCGAATTTCGTTCGCCCAGCGAACAGATAGGTAAGACCTACCAGCCCCGCAGGCATAGCCTTGTCCGATCAGACAATGCGATTCCTCGAGGGATCAGTCATGGGCCAGATGCCGCTGCTCGACGCCTACCAGCTTTCCGAGCGCTACAGCAGGGAGCGCGGCCGTGTCTTCCTCACCGGCACACAGGCGATCGTGCGCATCGCGCTCGACCAGATCAGGCGCGACCGCGCGAGCGGACTCAACACCGCGGGCTTCATCTCCGGATATCGCGGCTCTCCGCTCGGCGGCGTCGATCTCGAATTGTGGAAGATCAAACAGCTGCTGAAGGACAGCCGCATCGAATTCCTGCCCGCGGTCAACGAGGACCTCGCGGCAACCGCAGTGCTCGGCTCGCAACAGGTCGAGACGCAAAGGGATCGCGAGGTCGATGGCGTGTTCGGGCTGTGGTACGGCAAGGGCCCCGGCGTCGATCGCTCGGGCGATGCGTTGAAGCACGGCAATGCCTATGGCTCCTCGCCGCATGGCGGCGTGCTGGTGGTCGCCGGCGACGATCATGGCTGCGTGTCGTCCTCGATGCCGCACCAGTCCGACGTCGCCTTCATGAGCTGGTTCATGCCGACGCTGCATCCGTCCGATGTCGGCGAATATCTCGCGTTCGGCGAATACGGCTATGCGCTGAGTCGGTTCTCCGGGATGTGGGTCGGCTTCAAGGCGATCTCGGAGATCGTGGAGTCGGGCGCCTCGGTCGAGCTGCCCGCCCCGCGCCGTTTCGCGCAGCCGGATTTCGTGCCGCCGCCGGGCGGCCTGCATTATCGCTGGCCGGATCTGCCGGGCCCGCAGATCGAGGAGCGGCTGGAGGCCAAGAAGCACGCGGTCTACGCCTTCGCAAAGGCCAATCCGATCGACCGCCGCATCTACGACATCAGGGACGCGCGCTACGGCATCGTCACGACAGGCAAGGCACATCTCGATCTGATGGAGGCGCTGCGGCTGGTTGGACTGGATGAAGCCGCCTGCCGTCGCTTCGGCATCGACATCTACAAGGTCGGCATGGTGTGGCCCTTGGCGCTGCACGATGCGATGGAGTTCGTGACGGGCAAGCGCGAGATCCTCGTCGTCGAGGAGAAGCGCGGCATCATCGAGAGCCAGTTCAAGGAATATTTCTACGACTATCCCGGCGCCAAGCCGGAGCGGATGGTCGGCAAGCATGACGAAACCGGCGCACGGCTGATCTCCTGGACCGGCGAGCTGTCGCCGCGGATGCTCGCGGACGTGCTGGCGCGGCGGCTCGATCCGATGTTTCCGGAACTGCAACTGGCCCGCCGTGTCGCCGCGCTGAGGCCGGAGCAGGATCGCACCATCGCAGTCCCCGGTGCGACGCGAACGCCGTATTTCTGCTCGGGCTGCCCGCACAACATTTCGACAAAAGTGCCGGAGGGCTCCAAGGCGCTGGCCGGCATCGGCTGCCATTTCATGGCGAGCTGGATGGACCGCGAGACCTCGTCGCTGATCCAGATGGGCGGCGAAGGCGTCAACTGGGCGGCCTCGTCGAAATTCACCGGCAACGCGCATGTGTTCCAGAATCTCGGCGAAGGCACCTACTATCATTCCGGCTCGATGGCGATCCGCCAGGCGATCGCCGCCAACGCCAACATCACCTACAAGATCCTGTTCAATGACGCGGTGGCGATGACCGGCGGCCAGCCGGTCGACGGCCCGGTCAGCGTGCAGGCGATCGCGCACTCTGTTCGCGCCGAGGGCGTGTCGCGGATCGCGCTGGTGTCGGATGATCCCCTGCATTTTTCGGCGGCCGATCTGCCCGTCGGCGTCACCATCCACCCGCGCGAGGAGATGGATGCGGTGCAGCGCGAACTGCGCGAAATTCCCGGCGTCACCGTGCTGATCTATCAGCAGACCTGCGCCACCGAGAAGCGGCGGCGGCGCAAGCGCGGCACACTCGCCGATCCCGCGCGGTTCGCCTTCATCAACGATCTCGTCTGCGAAGGCTGCGGCGACTGTTCGGTGGAATCCAACTGCCTCAGCGTCGAGCCGAAGGAGACGCCGTTCGGCCGCAAGCGCAAGATCAACCTCTCGACCTGCAACAAGGACTTTTCCTGCCTCAACGGCTTCTGCCCGAGCTTCGTCACCATCGAGGGCGGTAAGCGGCGGGCGAAGGGCGCGAGCACAATCGATCCGATGGTACGCGCCGCCGCACTGCCGACGCCGGAGCTTGCGTCGCTGGAGCGGCCTTATGATCTCTTGGTCACCGGCGTCGGCGGCACCGGCGTCATCACGGTCGGCGCGCTGATCGCGATGGCCGCGCATCTCGAGGGCCGCGGCGTCTCGGTGCTCGACTTCACAGGTTTTGCGCAGAAATTCGGTCCGGTGCTGAGCTTCCTGCGGCTGGCGGCAGCGCCCGAGGTGCTGCACCAGGTGCGGATCGACCAGGGCGCGGCGGATGCACTGATCGGCTGCGATCTCGTGGTGAGCTCGTCGGCGAAGGCGTCCGGCACGTATCGCAAGGGCATGCGCGCCGCGGTCAACACCGCCGAGATGCCGACCGGCGACGTGGTGCGCTTTCGTGACGCCGACCTCGCCTCGCCGGTGCGGTTGCGCGCCATCGAGCGCGTGATCGGATCGGGCAACCTCACCACGATCGACGCCAACGCGCTGGCGGAGCGGCTGCTCGGCGACAGCGTGTACGCCAACATCATGATGCTTGGCTTTGCCTGGCAGCAGGGCCTGGTGGCGGTGTCGCTGGACGCGCTGACGCGCGCGATCGAGCTCAACGGCGTCGCCGTCGAGCGCAACAAGCAGGCGCTGGCCTGGGGCCGGCTCGCTTTTGCCGATCCGGATTTTCTGCCGAAGGCGGACGGTGCTGCCATCAGCACGCCGGAGACGCTGGAGCAGATGATCGCGCGCCGCGCAGACTTCCTTACCGGCTATCAGAATGAGGCCTACGCCGCACGCTACCGCGCCACAGTCGAGCGCGTGCGCCGCGCCGAGGCCTCGCTTGGCAGTGAGACGCTGACCGACGCCGTGGCGCGGTCGCTGTTCAAGCTGATGGCCTACAAGGATGAGTATGAGGTCGCGCGGCTGCATATGCAGGGCGGATTCCTCGACGAGCTCAAGCGCGAGTTCGACGGCGACTTCACGGTGCAGTACCACCTTGCACCGCCCTTCCTCCCGGCACGGCTGGATGCACGGGGCCGGCCGCGCAAGCGCGCGTTCGGGCAATGGATCCAGACGCCGCTGCGACTGCTCGCGAACCTGAAGGGACTGCGCGGCACGGCGTTCGACGTGTTCGGCTACACCGCGGAGCGCCGCGCCGAACGCGAGTTGATCTCTTGGTACGAGGCGCTGATCGAGACACTGCTCAGCAAGCTCGATGCCGCCCGCCTGCCCGACCTCGTCGCGATCGCAAAAGCGCCGATGGAGATCCGCGGCTATGGACCGGTGAAGGACGCCGCGATCGAAAAGACCAGGGCGGAGGTGGCGCGGCTGACCGCGCTGCTCACCTCCGCCCCGACAGATGCAAGCGACGGCTCAGGCCGCCGCGCCGCGCTTGGCGGGTGAGATCAGGCCGACCACGACGGTTGCGAGCACCGCCACCACGATGTTGAGCAGCAGCGCGCCGAGGCCGACATAGAAGGTGTAGCTGGAATCGCCGAGCGAGATGCTGGCGAGCGGCTTCAGCCCGTTGCTCCATGCCGTATAGGTGCCCCAGCCGATCCCGACGGCCCAGCCGAGCAGCAGACCCTCGGCACGGAACCAGACGGTGAACAGGCCGAACACCAGCGCCGGCAGCGTCTGCACGATCCAGAGGCCGCCGAGCAGTTGCAGGTCGAGCGCATATTGCGTCGGCAGGAACAGGATGAAGGCGAGCGCCCCGACCTTCACTATCAGCGAGGTGATTTTCGCCACCGACGCCTCACCGGCATGCGAGATGTCCGGATTGACATAGGACTTCCAGACATTGCGGGTGAACAGATTGGCGGCGCCGATGCTCATCACCGCCGCCGGCACCAGCGCGCCGATTGCGATCGCCGAGAACGCGAAGCCCGCGAACCATTCCGGGAACAGCGTCTTGAACAGCATCGGCACCACGTCGTTCGGCGACGTCACCTTGATGTTGGCGGCATAGGCCATATAGCCGAGCAGCGCGATCAGGCCGAGCAAGAGCGTATAGGCCGGCAGCAGGATCGCGTTCTTGCGGATGGTATCCGCCGACTTCGAGGCGAAGATGCCGGTCAGCGTGTGCGGATACATGAAGGCAGCGAGCGCCGAGCCGAGCGCCAGCGTCGCATAGGGCAGATACTGCCCGGGCTTCAGCGTCAGCCCGGTGGCGCCGCCCTTGGCGGTGAAGGCGTCGTTGGCGGCCGAGAACACCGCACCATAGCCGCCGAGCTTCGAGGGCACCACGACCACCGCGGTCAGCACCACGATATAGATCATGATGTCCTTGACGAAGGCGATCAGCGCCGGCGCACGCAGGCCGGAGCTGTAGGTATAGAGCGCGAGGATCACGAACGCGGCGATGATCGGCAGTTCGCCGGTCAGGCCCATCGCCTTGATCACGACCTCCATGCCGATCAGCTGCAACGCGATATAGGGCATGGTCGCGACCAGGCCGGTCAATGCCACCGCGAGTTCGAGGCTGCGCGAGCCGTAGGCACCGTGGACGACGTCAGCAGCGGTGACGTAACCGTTGGCATGCGCCTTCTTCCACAGCACCGGCATCACCGCGAACACGAAGGGGTAAACGATGATCGTGTAGGGAAGCGCGAAGAAGCCATAGGCGCCGACCGCATAGACCAGCGCCGGCACCGCGATCACGGTGTAGGCGGTATAGAAATCGCCGCCGACCAGGAACCAGGTGATCCAGGTGCCGAACTGGCGGCCACCGAGCCCCCATTCGTCGAGATGCTCGCTGACCGGGCCGGATTTCCAGCGCGCGGCGAAGAAGCCCATCACGGTGACGAGCGCGAAGAAGAAGATGAAGACGGAGAGCGCCACCCAGGCGATGTGATCGGTCATGGCTCTCCCCTCACCGCTGCTCGTCGGCGTCGGGCTGGCGGCTGCGATAGACCAGCCAGATCAGGAGCGATGAGATCGGCACCCAGGCGAGCTGGTACCAGTAGAAGAACGGAAAGCCGAACAGCGACGGCTCGACGAAATTATAGAACGGCACCCACAGCAAGCCGATGAACGGCAGCAGCAACAGAATCCACATGGCTCACTCCCCAGCCCGGGGTCCGATCAAAACCGGCGGTGTTGCCGGCGTCCCGTCATCGACGACCCCAGGAACCATTCGTTGCGTCTAGAATCACGGTTGCGGCATGGCGATGCAAAAAGATGTGATCGCCGTGCCGCGCGGGCAGCCTACTCCGGCTTGATGCCGGCGTCTTGGACCACCTTGCGCCAACGGGCCTCCTCAGCCGTGAAGTAACGGTCGAGTTCGGCCGGGGGTGATGCCACCATCACGAAGCCCTCATTGATGCTGAGCTTCCTGAAAGCCTCGGCTTGCACGGCCTTGGCCGCGGACTTGTTGAGCCGGTCGATGATCTCGGGCGGCGTGTTCGCAGGTGCGTAAAGGCCGTACCAGGACTCCGCGGCATAGCCGGACACACCGGCTTCCGACACTGTCGGCAGTTGCGGGAATGACGCCGAACGCTCGGCCGAGGTCACGCCGATCGCGCGCAGCTGCCCGGCCTCGACCAGCGACGCGCAGCTTGCCACCGTCGTGAACATCACCTGAATCTGGCCACCCAAGAGGTCCGTGATGGCGGGCGCGGCGCCCTTGTAGGGCACGGTGGTGAGATTAACGGAAGCCATGTGCTTGAACAACTCGCCCGCCAGATGCGCCGAGGTGCCAGTGCCGTAGGTCCCGTACGATAGTTTTTCCGGATCGGCCTTCGCGGTCGCGATCAGATCGGCGATCGACTTGATCGGCGATGACGGATTGACCACGACGACATTGAAGGAGCGAGCGACCAGCGCGACGGGGACAAAATCCTTGTGCGCGTCATAGGGCAGCTTGCGATAGAGACTTGGATTGACCGCGTTGGCGAAGGTCGCCATCAGCAGCGTGTAGCCGTCGGCTGGGCTCGTCGCCACGCTCTGCGTGCCGATGATGGTGCCCGCCCCCGGCTTGTTCTCGATGATGACGGTGACGCCGAGATCCTTCTGCATCTCCTGCGCCAGCGTCCGCGCGACGACGTCGGTGCCGCCGCCCGGCGCGAACGGCACCACGATCTTGATAATATGATCGGGATAGGCGGCCGACGCCGGCGCCAGCAACAGCACGTTTGCTGCGATCGCGAACAGGATGGCGGTCAGGACACGAAGCGGCATGGCAGGCCCCGGCAGATGACGTGATCTTCATACACGGGTGCGCCATGCAAGGGATAGCGGGTCGCCATGACGCGGGACAAAAGCTAAACCCGTCATCCTGAGGTGCGAGCGGAGCGAGCCTCGAAGGATGAATCGGCCCCAGTCGGGCCGTCGACCCTTCGAGACGCGCTGCGCGCTCCTCAGGGTGACGGAGTTAGACTTGTATGCGCGGTTCGCGCCACGTCTTCGATCACGAATAGGGATTGATCAGCTTCTGCTGCTCGGTGGCGTGATGCACCAGGAGATCGATGAAGGTGCGGACCTTCGCCGAGAGATGATGGCGGTGCGGATAGATCGCGTTCATGGTGAACTCGACCGGCCGGTACTCGGGCAACAACCGGACCAATTGGCCTGACTCCAGTTCGTCGCGAACCAGGAAGCCCGCCGCGAGGAACACGCCGACGCCGGCCAATGCGGCGAGCCTCAACGTGTCGCCGCTATTGGCGACCAGATTGCCGGTGACCTTCACCGACGCCGGCGTTCCCTTGCGGTCGACGAAATGCCACTCGTCGCCGTAGGGATAATTCACGTGACGGATGCAATTGCGGGCCGTGAGGTCGGCGAGCTGTACGGGCTTGCCGTGTTGTTCGATATAGCTGTGCGAGCAGCACAGCACGTGCCGCCAGGTCGCGATGGTGCGCACGATCAGGCTGGAGTCCGGCGGCGGCAGCATCCGCACCGCGAGATCGAAGTTCTCGTCGATCAGGTCGACGTGGCGCTCGCCGATCGCGAGGTCGACCTTGACCTCGGGGTAGGTCGCCAGGAACTCGACCACTGCGGGCGACAGGAACTGGGCGAGATGGGTGTTGGTGTAGACGCGCAGCGTGCCGCGCGGCACCGACTGCAGCGCGCCCGCAATGTCGTCGGCCTGCTCGAGGTCGGCGAGGATCTGGACGGACCGGTCGTAATAGGCCTGGCCGACTTCGGTGAGGCTGACCTTGCGCGTGGTGCGGTTGAGCAGCCGGGCGCCGAGCCGATCCTCCAGCGACTGCACATGGTTGCTCACCATGGTCGTGGACATGTTGAGCTTGCGGCCGGCCGCGGAAAAGCCGCCGGAATCCACGACCCGGACGAAGGCAGTCAAACTGGTCAGGCGATCCATTCGGCAAGGTCCGGATTATCAGCGCTGGCTTGATAATGCTTCCAGTTTTATCGGGATTATCACAGCGGGGAGGACATTGCATCTAGAGGCCGTACCCGGCGCCCTTTCTGGAAGGACGCAAATGTTCGACCCGGAGGATGCCATGTCGACCACCACCTATATCCCTGAAGAATCAGCCAAAATCGGCCTCCGCCCATCGCGGCAGGCGGTCAAGCGGGCTGCCCTCGGGCTCGCCGCCCTGCTCGGCATCGCCGTGGCCGCCGACCTTGGCTACGACTACGTCACCACCGGCCGCTACCTCGAATCCACCGACGACGCCTATGTGAAGGCGGACTCCACGATCATCGCGCCGAAAGTGTCGGGCTACATCGCCCGCGTGCTGGTCACCGACAACCAGCCGGTAAAGGCCGGCCAGCTGCTGGCCGAGATCGACGACCGCGATTACCGCACCGCGCTCGGCCAGGCCAAGGCCGATGTCGACGCTGCGAACGCCTCGGTGCGCAACCTCGATGCGCAGCTCGAATTGCAGCAGCCGATCATCGACCAGAGCACCGCCGATGTCGAAGCCGCCGAAGCCAATCTGAAATTCGCCCAGGAAGAGCAGAGCCGCTACGACGGGCTGATGAAATCAGGCTCCGGCACCATTCAACGCGCGCAACAGACCGATGCGGCGCTGCGCTCCAATACGGCGCAGTTGCAGCATGCGAAGTCGGCGCTGTCGGCGGCGCAGCGCAAGGTCGACGTGCTGACCACGCAGCGCGCGCAGGCCGCAGCCCAGGTCGACCGCGCCCGCGCGGTCGAGCAGCAGGCCGAGCTGAACCTGTCCTATGCCAAGATCACCGCACCGGTCGACGGCACGGTTGGCGCCCGCACACTGCGCGTCGGGCAATATGTCCAGGCCGGCACCCAGCTGATGGCCGTGGTGCCGCTCGATGCGGTCTATGTGGTCGCCAATTTCAAGGAGACCCAGCTGACCCATGTGCGCAACGGCCAGCCGGTCGAGCTCACCGTCGACAGCTTTCGCGGCACCACGCTGAAGGGCCATGTCGACAGCCTGTCGCCGGCCAGCGGCCTCGAATTCGCGCTGCTGCCGCCCGACAACGCCACCGGCAATTTCACCAAGATCGTGCAGCGCGTGCCGGTCAAGATCGTGCTCGACGATCACAGCCTCACCGGCCTGCTGCGGCCGGGCATGTCGGCGATCCCGACCGTCAACACCAAGGCAACCGTGCTGGCTGAACGCGAAGACAAGCGCCGCGTAGCGTCGGCGACGCGGCCGCACGGCGGGTAGGCCAAACGCTTCCTCAACTGGCTTGACGCGATCGATCACCGCATCGGTGGTCGATCGCGTTTTGCTGTGTCGCCCTCATCTTGTTGTGTTCAGCTTCGTCTTCTTCTTCGTTCCGCGGATCACCGGCGGAAGGGCTCCCTCCCCCTTGC
>NZ_JACMYO010000238.1 GCF_020889685.1 Bradyrhizobium oropedii | reverse complement strand
TTTCGCAGGGACGACAGCTCTATTCGCTCCGCCCCGTCCCATCGTTCAGCCAGCACGCGACCTGATGCGCGGTGCCGGCCGCTTGCAGCGCCGGGCGTTCGGTCTTGCAGCGATCCATCGCATAGCGGCAGCGGGTGTGGAAGGCGCAGCCGGGGGGCGGGTTGATCGGGCTCGGCACGTCGCCGTCGATCAGGGGAGCTGTGCGCTTGGCCTTCGGGTCGGCGATCGGCACCGACGCGAGCAGCGCCTGGGTGTAGGGATGGCGCGGGTTGGCGAACAGCTCGCGCTTGTCGGCGATCTCGACGATGCGGCCGAGATACATCACGGCGACGCGGTGGCTGATATGGGCGACAACAGCGAGATCGTGCGCGATGAACAAATAGGAGAAGTTCTGCTTGCGTTGCAGGTCGATCAACAGATTGATCACCTGCGCCTGGATCGAGACGTCGAGCGCCGAGACCGGCTCGTCGCAGACGATCAGCCGCGGCCCGAGCGACAGCGCACGTGCGATGCAGATGCGCTGGCGCTGACCGCCGGAGAATTGATGCGGAAAATTCTTCATCTGGTCGGGCCGCAGGCCGACCTGCTGGAACAGCTCCGCAACGCGCTCCTGCTTCTTTGCGCCGGTCGCGATGCCGTGCACGCTCAACGGCTCGCCGACGATGTCGCCGGCGGTCATGCGCGGGTTGAGCGAGGCGAACGGATCCTGGAACACGATCTGCATCGAGCGGCGATAGGGCCGCAGCGCGGTCTTGCTGAGCGGGGCGATGTCCTCGCCATCGAGCTTGATCGCGCCGCTGGTCGGCTCGACCAGCCGCAGCACGGTGCGCGCCACCGTCGACTTGCCGCAGCCGGATTCACCGACCAGGCCGAGCGTCTCGCCGGCGCCAAGCGCAAAGCTGACGCCGTCGACTGCATGCACGGTGCCGACCTGCCGGCGCAGCACGCCGCCGCGCACCGCATAGTGCTTGACGAGATCGGTGACCTCGAGGAGCGGGCGCTGCTCGGTCATGACGCCTCCAGCATCTCGCCGGCGCGCCAGCAGGCCGCCCAGTGATTGCTCTTGACCTCGTCGAGCGGCGGATACTCCTTAAGGCAGCGGTCGATCGCGAACTTGCAGCGCGGCGCGAAGGCGCAGCCGGGCGGCAGATTGGTCAGCGACGGTACCATGCCGGGAATCTCGTTCAGTCGCGCGTCGCTCTCTGCGCCGAGCGCGATCACGGCCGGCATCGAGGCCATCAGCCCGCGGGTGTAGGGATGCAGCGGCGTCTCGAACAGCGCCTCAACCGTCGCTTCCTCGACCTTCTTGCCGGCATACATCACGATCACGCGCTGTGCGGTCTGCGCGACGACGCCGAGGTCATGGGTGATCAGGATCAATCCAGTGCCCAGCCGCTGCTGCAGATCGACGATCAGCGCCAGGATCTGCGCCTGAATGGTGACGTCGAGCGCAGTGGTCGGCTCGTCCGCGATCAACAGCGCCGGCCGGCAGGCGAGCGCCATTGCGATCATCGCGCGCTGGCGCATGCCGCCGGAGAGCTGATGCGGATATTCCTGGGCGCGGCGCTCCGGTTCGGGGATGTGTACCAGCCGCAGCATGTCGACGGCCTGTTTCCAGGCCTCTTTGCTGCTCACCTTCTGATGCAGGCGCACCGCCTCGATGATCTGGTCGCCGATCCTCATCACCGGGTTGAGCGAGGTCATCGGCTCCTGGAAGATCATCGAGATGCGGTTGCCCCTGATGGCGCGCATCGCGGCATCGTCGAGCTTCAGGAGGTCGGTGCCTTCGAGCGTCACCGAGCCGCCGACGATGCGGCCGGGCGGATCGGGCACCAGGCGCATGATCGAGAGCGCGCTGACGCTCTTGCCGCAGCCGGATTCGCCGACGATCGCGAGCGTCTCGCCGCGGCGAACCGAGAACGAGACATCGTCGACCGCGCGGAACAGGCCGGAATTGGTGAAGAACACCGTCTGCAGGTTCTTCACCTCGAGAACCGTTTCTGCCGGAAGTGCCTCGCTCATCAGCCGCGCTGCCTCGGGTCGAGGATGTCGCGCAGCGCGTCGCCGAACAGGTTGGTGCCGAACACCGCGAGACTGATCGCAATGCCGGGGAAGATCACCAGCCACGGCGCGGTGCGGACATATTCTGCGGCGGATTCCGACAGCATGCGGCCCCAGGATGGATAAGGCTCGGGAATACCGAGGCCGAGGAACGACAGCGACGCCTCGGTCAGGATGGTCGAACCGAGCTGCGCAGTCGCGAGCACGATCAGCGGCGCGATGGTGTTCGGCAGCACGTGGCGCAGCGCGATCCGTGTCTCGCTCATGCCGATCGATTTTGCGGCCTCGACAAAGGGTTGCTCGCGCAGCGCCAGCGTGTTGGCGCGGATCACGCGGGCGACGGTCGGGATCAGGGGAATGGCGATCGCCAGGATCACGTTCGGCAGCGACGGGCCGAGCGCTGCGGTCATGACGAGCGCGAGCACCAGCAGCGGCAGCGATTGCAGGATGTCGGTCACTCTCTGGAACACGAGATCGACCCAGCCCGAGAGATAACCGGAGGTGAGGCCGACGATCACGCCGAGCGTGGCGCCCAAGGTCGTGGAGCCGATGCCGACCGCAAGCGAGATCCGCGCGCCGTGGATGATGCGGCTCCAGACGTCGCGGCCGAAGGAATCGGTGCCGAACCAGTGCAGCATGGAGGGCGCTGCCAACCGGTGCGCGGAATCGACGGTCAGCGGATCGTAGCGGCTGATGACGTCGGCGAAGATCGCGGTCAGCACGAACAGCAGCATGGTGATCAGGCCGATCGTCCCGAGCACGTGACGTTGCGCGAGGAAGGCGAGTCGTCCCCAGCCGCCGGTGGCGTTGGCTCCGGCGCGCCGCAGTTCGCTCTCGAAATTGATCGTCGCCACGAGGCTAGCCTCTTTCCCCCTCGCCCCGCTTGCGGGGAGAGGGTTGGGGTGAGGGGGAGTCTCCGCAAGCTCGGTGGGAGTTGGATTCGCGGTGAACCCCCCTCACCCGGATCGCATCTCCGATGCGATCCGACCTCTCCCCGCAAGCGGGGCGAGGTGAGAGCTGGGCTCGGCTTTTGACCAACGTTGTCATGCTAGTCTCCAAACCGGATGCGCGGGTCGATTGCCGCATAGAGCATGTCGACGATGAAATTCACCACCACGACGACGACCGCGATGAACATCACGAGGTTCTGCACGATCGGGTAATCGCGCCAGCGCAGCGCCTCGACCAGGAAGCGGGCGATGCCGGGGATGTTGAACACCGTCTCGGTCACGATCAGCCCGCCGATCAGGAACGCGGCCTCGATGCCGATCACGGTGATGACAGGCAGCACCGCATTCTTCAGCGCGTGGTGATAGTTCACCGAGGCCTCGGAGGCGCCCTTGGCGCGCGCGGTGCGGATGTAATCCTGGCGCAGGATCTCCAGCATCGAGGAGCGGGTGATGCGCATGGTCAGCGCCGCGCTGCGGAAGCCGACCGCCATCGCCGGCACCGCATAGATGGTCAGCGCCTCGAGCCAGGTCTTCGGGTTCGGATTGAAGATCGGCATGGTACCGAACAGCGAGACCGAGGCCATCAGGATCAAGAGGCCGAGCCAGAATGACGGCAGCGACAGGCCGCTGAGGCTGACGACGCGCAGCGCATAATCGAGCTTCGAGCCCTGGTGCACGGCGCTGATCACGCCGAGCGGAATGCCGATCGAGGCGGAGAACAATAGCGCCAGCCCCGCAAGCCGTGCGGTGATCGGGATCCGCGGCAGGATCTCCTCCAGCGCCGGCTTCTCGGAGACATAGGAATAGCCGAGGTCGCCGTGCAGCAGGCCGCCGATCCAGTGCAGGTACTGGATCACGATCGGCTGGCTCAGGCCGAGCTCGCGCTCGAGATTGGCTTTGTCGGCGGGATCGACGAAGCCCGCGGCGTCGAACAGGATGTCGACGATGTTGCCGGGAACGACGCGCAGCAGCACGAAGATGATGACCGAGATCCCGAACAGGGTCACGAGCATCAGGAACAGCCGCCGCACGATATAGGCAAACACCCTGGCTCTCTCCCTGATCCCGCCCGTGGCTTTCTCTTTGACGCGTCTTCTTGACGCGAACCGGTATCCACTTCGCTCGAAAATGCTATGCGCTACTTATCCAGCCACACGTCTTCGTAACGATAGCCGTTATAGGAGCTGTTGGACATGATCGTGACATTCTTCACGTAAGGCTTCCAGCAGGTGCCGGTGCGGGCACGGAAGATGATCGGCCGCGCGACGTCTTCCTGCAGTTTTTTGTCGATCTCCCAGACCAGCTTCTTGCGCTTGTCGAGGTTGGTCTCTTCCGACTGCTGGTCGAACAGTTTCTCGATATCCTTGTTGCAATAGTTGGTGTAGTTCCGCTCCGAACCGCAGGCATAGTTCTCGTAGAACGACTGGTCGGGCTCGTCGACGGCATTGCCGGTGAGGTTGAGGCCGAGCGAATAGTCCTTGCGCGCGATCTTCGGGAACCACTGCGCGGTGTCGACGACGTCGAGCTCGGCGTCGATGTAGATGCTCTTGATCTGGTCGATCAGGATGATCGCGGGATCGCGGTAAACCGCGATATTACGGGTCGACACCTTGATCTGCAAATGCTTGTCCGGGCCGTAGCCCGCCTTCTGCATCAGCTTGCGCGCTTCCTCGCGGTTCTTTTCGATATCGGGACCATAGCCGGGAATCTGCTCCAGCATGTCCTTCGGCATCGCCCACAGGCCGTCGGGCGCCGGCTCCATGGTGCCGCCGATGTCGCCCTGTCCCTCGAACATGATCTGGATGAACGCCTTGCGGTCGAGCGCCAGCGCCAGCGCGCGGCGGATGTCGAGATTGTCGAACGGCGGCGCGGTCGAATTGATGATGATGTTGGTGGAGACGTTGTTCGGTTCCACGACGCAGACCGCTTTGGGGTCCTGCGATTTGACGTCCTTCAGCAAGGGGATCGAGACCTCGGTCGGGAACGTCATGTCGAACTTGCCGGAGACGAATCCGAGGATCGCCGTCGAGCGGTTCGGGATGATGGTGAACTCGATGCCGTCGAGATAGGGCAGGCCCTTCTTGAAGTAGTCAGGGTTCTTGGTGAGCTTGATCGATTCGTTGGCCTTGAACTCGACGAACTTGAACGGGCCGGTACCAACAGGCTTTGTGCGCATCTCCGCCGGCGACACATGACATGGATAAACCGGCGAATAGCCCGAGGCGAGCAGCGACAATAACGCCGGCTGCGGCCGCTTCAGCTTGAACGACGCCTCATCATCGCCGTTAGTGGTGACCTCGTCGACCTGCTCGTACCAGGACTTGCGCGGGTTCTGGCGGAACTTCTGCTGCGACTTGCCCATCAGCATGTCGAAGGTACATTTGACGTCGGCTGCGGAGAACGGTTTGCCGTCGTGCCATTTCACATCCTTGCGCAGCTTGAAGGTCAGCGTCTTGTGGTCGCCGCTCCAGGCCCAGCTTTCCGCCAGTTCGGGCCGGATCGTGCTGGTGCTGTTCTGGGCGATATGCTGATCGAAGATCACGAGATTGTTGAAGATCGGCATGAACGGCACGTTGAGCGAATAGGTCGCGCCCTCGTGGATCGAGGCGCTGCCGGGACTATCGCGATGATAGATCCTGAAGATGCCGCCGGATTTCGGCTCGGCTGCGTGTGAAGTGCCGCTGAACGTCAGCACAGACAACGCCGCGACGGCCAGCGCTCGCACGCTCCGCATGGTCCCCTCCCACATGTCGGTCTCAATGGCCGATTGGCATCGACGATACCACGGTGAGGCTGTCGGGCAACCAGCGAGGGTCGCGAGGGGATTGGCAATTCGGATGACGTGAGAGCATTAAAATTTCCACCGACCGGGAATAATGGCCGTGATGGCGGAGGAACTCCGGTTGTTTTGCTATGCAGCGACGGATCTCCGCTTGAATTCGATTGCTAACGCCCATGCGTGCGTCTTGAGGCAACCCGCAATCAGCGACAGTTTGTCGCCGATATGGATCAGCGCACCCTAACTCTCCCCGTCATCCTGAGGAGCGCGAAGCGCGTCTCGAAGGATCGACGGCCCGACTGTGGCCGTGCACCCTTCGAGGCTCGCTGCGCTCGCACCTCAGGATGACGGTACGATGAGCATTCGCGTGTCACTCCGCCGCCTGCGACGAGGGTGGGCTCACGCTCGCGACGCCATCGGCCTCGGTTGCCGAGATCGTGGTGCGGATCATCAGGCGGCCCTCATGCGCCGGCCAGGGGCGGCCGCGATGCATGGTGGCGCGGTTGTCCCACATCACGACGTCGCCCTGCTTCCACTGGTGCAGATAGCTGACGCCGGGTGCGGTCGCAGCTTCGGTCAGTTGCTCGATCAGCGCCTTGCCGGCTTCGGCATCCATGCCCTCGACGCCATAGGCATGGGAGGCAAGATACAGTGCGCCGCGGCCGTTGACGGGATTGCGCCACACCATGCGCCAGCACACCGGCGGCAACGCGTCGACTTCCTCCGTCGTTGCGAGTCCGGTGGCGACCTTGCTGCGCGAATGGGCGTAGGAGTGCCAGGCGAACGAGTTCTCCAGCCGCTTCGCCACATCCTTGTCGAGCCGCTCGAAGGCCAGGCGCATCGAGACATACTCGGTCTCGCCGCCATGTTCGGGGATGATGCGCGCGGACAGGATCGAGGTCAGCGCCGGCACGCGCTTGAAGGAGGAGTCGGTGTGCCAGAGCTGATTGGCCTTGGCGCGCAGCTGCTGCCGATGATCCGACGGAACCACCTTGCCGTCAGGTCCGAAGGTCGAGAGGATCACGAAATGTGAGCCGGTGCCCATCGAGCCGACCTTGGTCGTCTCGGGCGGACCGAAGCGGCGCGAGAAGGCGAGCTGGACGTCGTCGCTGACCTCCTGGCCGCGGAACACCAGCACCGAGTGTTCCTCGAATGCCGCGCGCACCGCGGCATAGGCGGCATCGCTGGCGGCAACATCCGAAAGCGTGACGCCGCGCAGTTCGGCTCCGAATCCCTCGCGCAGTGGGATCACTTCCATCGGCAAGTCCTCCCTGATTTTTCTTGTTGAGACGAGGTTAGGGGAAAAGCCTGCCAGCGGCAACGCGGCTTGCGCCGCCTCACCCCATCGCGATCAGATTGTGCCGCGTCCGCCGGTCGGCGACCTCCATGCGACGCGTGACGAAGGCGAACAGCACCCAGCTGGAATGGAAGGCGACGCCGGCCAGAACCACGATGGCTCCGGGAATCGGTCCGATCGCGGCGCGGTCCCAGATATCGCTCACTGTGGTCAGCGGCAGAGGGTGGATCGCCAGTTTGCCGTAATAGGCGATGGCCTGGATCGCGAAGATCCAGCCATAGGTCCGGCGCAGCCGCCGGCCGATCGCCCGGGCAAGGCTGATGTGGTAGCTCGGATGGCGGTAGTCGTTGGCGAGCAGCTCGGTCCAGGCCGAGTTCGGCGTGGGACTTTCGCCGCGGATCATTGGCGCGTAGAAATCGGTTTCGAGCAACCGCGCCCGGGCGCGCCAGACGTTGAAGTAGCGATAGCGCCGCGCCTCGAACAACAGGAAGACCGTGACCAGCAGGCCGACCAGCACCATCGGCAAAGGCGAGGCCTCCGCGTTGCTGTAGGTCGCCGACAGCGCGATGCCGGTCGTGACAACAGCCCAGTTGGTGGAGCTGTCGAGTCGGGTGCGCCAGACCGTGCTGCGGTAGACCTCGCCACGATAGAGATGGGCGAGCGCACCGATCTCGGCGGCAGTGAATTCGAGCCTTCCGGCCTGTACCGGCTCCGGCTCGCGCGGCTGGGGCGACGGCATGGTGGCCTCCGGCGAAGCTTGCTTGCGATCGCGGAGCATAGCGCGAAATCCACGCGACCGGCGAGTCCGTTACGCCGTTCGGCATTCCCAGCTGTATTCGCCGGGCTCGCCACGCTGCAAGACTCACACGATCCGCGAGGTCTTGTTGCCCCAATAGCGGTCGCGCAGCAGGCGCTTGTAGAGCTTGCCGGTCGGCAGCCGCGGCAGCTCGGCCTCGAAATCCACCGAGCGCGGCACCTTCTGGCGCGACAGCGCGCTTGCGCAAAAGGCGATCAGCTCTTCGGCAAGCTCCGGTCCCGGCGCGATGCCCTCGGCCGGCTGCACCACCGCCTTCACCTCCTCGCCAAGGTCGACATTGGGTACGCCGAACACCGCGGCGTCGGCGACCTTGGGATGGGTGATCAGCAAATTTTCGCATTCCTGCGGATAAATATTCACGCCGCCGGAGATGATCATGAAGGTGGCACGATCGGTGAGATAGAGAAAGTTGTCGTCGTCGACATAGCCGACGTCGCCGACCGTGCTCATGCTGCCGTCCGCCGAGCGCGCCTCGCTGGTCTTGGCCGGATCGTTGAAATATTCGAACGGCGTGGCGGTCTTGAACCACACGGTGCCCGGCGTTCCCTTCGGACAGGGCTGCATGTTCTCGTCGAGGATATGCAGGTCGCCGAGCAGGACCTTGCCGACGGTGCCTCGATGCGCCAGCCATTCCGCGCTGTTGCAGGCGGTGAAGCCGAGGCCCTCGGTCGCGCCGTAATATTCGTGGATGATCGGGCCCCACCATTTGATCATGTCGTCCTTGACCAGCGCCGGGCAGGGCGCTGCGGCATGGATCGCGATCTCGAGCGTCGACAAATCGTAGCGGTTGCGAACCTCCTCGGGCAGCTTCAGCAGGCGCGAGAACATCGTCGGCACCAGCTGGCTGTGGGTGATGCCCCATTTCTCGACCAGCTGGAGATAGCGCTCGGGATCGAAGCTCTCCATGATGACGACGGTGCCGCCCATCCGGATGGTGAGGTTGACCGCGGCCTGCGGCGCCGAATGATAGAGCGGCGCCGGCGACAGATAGACCATGCCCTCGCGGTAGTGCCAGAGGCTGGTCAGGAAATCGAACAGCGGCAGGTTTTGCGACGGCGGCTGCTCCGGCAGCGGCCGCACGATGCCCTTGGGCCGCCCGGTGGTGCCGGACGAATAGAGCATCGCGGTGCCCACATATTCATCCGCGATCGGGGTCGACGGCAGCCCTGCGGTGGCCTCTCGCAGTCCGACGATGCGATCGCTTTCACTGTCGCCGTCGACCACGATGCAGAGCTCGACCTGCGGGCACTCCTTCAGCGCCTCGCGCGCGATGTCGAGCTTTAGTTTCGAGGTGATCAGGATCCGCGACTGGCTGTTGGTCAGGATGTAGGCGAGCTCGCCCGCGGTGAGGTAGGAGTTGACGCAGGTGAAATAGAGCCCCGCGCGTTCGCCGGCGCCGCAGGCCTCGAGGTAGCGGTTGTTGTTCTCCATGAAGATCGAATAGTGGTCGAGCCGCTTCATGCCGCGGTTGCGGAACAAATGCGCGAGACGGTTGTTGCGCGCCTCCAACTCGCGATAGGTGACGATCTCGCCGGTGCCGGCCATGATGAAGGCGGGCTGCAGCGGGCGCAGGTGAGCATGCTTGCCGGTGTACATCGAACTCCAGGTCTCCCCTCAGTCTTTGCTTTAAGCAGCCATCACCAGAATCTCGCGGACCTGGGATGGACCGCCGATCTTGCGTGGATTGCGCGGCACCCAGGGCGTTCGCATCGCGCCCGCCGCGATGCGGTCGAAATGTTCGGGGCCGACGCCCACCTCCTGCAAGCTGCGCGGCATGCCGAGGTCGCGGATGAAGCGGTCGAGCACGTCGCCGGCGTCCTTGCCGGGATGCCCCATCGCGGCGGCGACCAGCGCCTGCCGGTCGGCATTGTCGCGCTTGTTCCAGCGCATCACCGCAGGCAGCATCACGCACGAGGTGTAGCCATGCGGCACATCGAACTCGGCGCCGAGCACGTAGCCGATACCGTGGCTTGCGCCCATCGGCACACCGGAGGCGAGCGGGCCGGTCGAGAGCCAGGTGCCGATCTGGCAATCCATCCGCGCTGAAATATCCTTCGGGTCCGCCTTCACCCGCGGCAGGCCGGCCGCCAGCATCTCCAGCCCCTTGAGCGCCTGCGCATCGCCGTAAGGATGCGCCTCGCGCGAGCAGATCCCCTCGACGCAATGATCGACCGCGCGGATGCCGGTCGAGAGAAACAGCCAGGCCGGCGTATGCACCGACAATTCCGGATCGAGGATGGTGGCGCGCGGCATCACCAGGGGATGGCGCAGCATCTCCTTCTGCCGCTTGGCTTCGTTGGTGACGCCGGCGATCGAGGAGAACTCGCCGCCCGCAATTGTGGTCGGCACGCTGATCTGGCGCACGACCGGCGGCTTCATCTCGGGTGAGACGCCGCCGCGGGTGCGAATCGTGTCGATGCCGTCGGATGTGGTGACGTCATTGGCGAGGCAAAGCTGCACTGCCTTGGCTCCGTCGGTGATCGAGCCGCCGCCGATGGTGACGATCAGGTCGGCCTTCGCATCGCGCGCCTGTTCCGCCGCCGCGATGACAGCCGCGCGCGGCGTATGCGCCGGCATCTTGTCGAAGATGCCGACGCAGCGAGCACCGAGCGCGTGCCGGATCTTCTCGATCTCGTCGGTCTCGCGGTTCAGCGTCCCCGACACCATCAGGAAGGCGCGCTCGGCGCCAAGCCGGTCCAGTTGCTCGACGACGGCCTCACGGGCCGGCCGTCCAAACACGACCTCGTCCATGGCGCCGAATACAACACGGCCTCGATGCACGCGGCGATCCTCCCTCAACACGGCCCGCCTTGCTGGCGGCCCTTTGCGGAGAGGTTAGCGGAGGAAATCGGAGCCGTCATCAGGGGGATGCCGCACTTGCGCCAGCCATTCCGCCGTCGCCCCGGCGAAAGCAGGGACCCATACTCCGCAGCGGATGTTGTTGGTGTGGCTCGCCGTTCCAGCATCGCCCGACAATGATCGGCGGTGGTT
>NZ_JACMYO010000237.1 GCF_020889685.1 Bradyrhizobium oropedii | reverse complement strand
GCACGTTGAGCGTCCCGCCGGCTGCGACGAACGTTCCGGTCCCCGCCCCGCCGCTGATCGTGCCCTGGATGACGCCACCGGACGAGACGTTCTCCACGCCGCCGCTGGACACCGCGACCGTATTGGACGTGGTCCCCGTCACGTTGAGCGTGCCGCCCGCCGAAACCATCGTCCCGGTGGCAAACCCGCCAGCCAGCACGTCGAGCGTTCCCCCGGATAGAAGCGTTCCGCTGGCTCTGCCGCCGCTGCTGACATACATCGTCGCGCCGCTTGCAACGACGGCATTCGTATCGTTGCCCGCAACCGTTTCGGTGCCGCCGGACGAGACGGTCGTGCCTGCGTCGCTGCCGCCATTGCTGACGGTCAGAAGCCCGCCGCTGCTGACGGTGGTGCCGGCGGCCGACCCGCCGGAGGCAACGAACATCGAACCGCCATTGAGCACGGTGTCGCCGGTGTCGCTTTGGCCGCTCGATACGGTGTAGGACGATCCGCTGCTTACGGTCACAGGCGAGCTTTGGCTAACCACCGTGCCGCCGTTGTTGGTCAAGCCCGTGACACTGGCGCCGGCAATCACAATCAAGGTACCGCCGCTATTGACGACGATGCCGCTTGCGGTGGCGCCGGACGAAACGACTTCGGTGCCACCGGAGCTGATCACTGTGCTGCTGGCGATGCCGCCCGCCATAACGGTCTCGGTGCCGCCGGCGCTGATCACCGTGGTCCTGGCGATGCCGCCGGATGAAACGATCTCAGCACCGCCCGAGCTGACCACCGTGCTGCTGGCGATGGGGCTGTACACGCCGCCGCCCCACACGATCTGTTCACCGCCCGCGATCAGCGTGGTGGAGATCGCCGTTGCGCTTCCGCAGTATTGGCCCTCGCCGACATATTGGATGCTTCCGCTGCCGGTGACCGTCGTGCTGACGGCCGTGCCGGTTTCAATGTAGCCGTACGGCGCAATGTACTGGATTCCACCGCTCGTAATCGTGGTATTGCTTACGACACCAGTACCCGCGGATCCGAAGGCGGCATAGCCGACGTACTGCGTACCGCCCGCGATGATGGTGCTGATCGCGACGCCACCCCCAAGAAATCCAACGATCTGTTCAGAGCCGCTTGCGAGCGTGGTGCTGGTCGCGACTGCGCTGCCTTCAAAGTTTCCGTTGTATTCGGTTGAGATGTACTGATATCCGCCGCTCGCGAGCGTCGTGTTGGTCGTGGTGCCGCCATAGATTTCGACGCCACCGGCATTGACGGTCGTGTTGATTGCCGCGCCGTTGAAAAGGGTCAGCCAACCGCCGTCGACCGTGGTGTTGCTTGCGACTGAACCACTGACGTTAACTGACAGTCTGCCGCCACTGATCGTGGTGGCGATCGCGGTTCCGCCGGATATGGCGACCATGTTGCCGCCGCTGACCACGGCGCTGATCGCGCTACCGTAAACATCTAGCTGCGCCGCACCATTCGAATCGTAGGAGACGGTGTCTGCGAAATCGGTGCCACCAGAGGACACAACGACGGTGCCAACATCGAGGGTGTTGCTGATATACCCGCCGTTCAGCACGTAAAGCGTGCCGCCGTCCTGGACCGTGTTGCTGGTCTGCGTATTGGACACAGAAACGGTAGTTCCGCTGGCAACGTTCACGCCCATAAACCCCTCCCCCCAAAAAATGATTCCAACGAAATCCAATAAGCCTGTCCGGCGATTCGCCCCCCCCCGCAGCCGGCCTTGCCCGATGGCCTGCCGACAGCGGAATCAAACGCCCGCAAGCCCTCGCCAATTCACTTGGCGCGAGCTCTTGGTCACTGAGTTTTGGAGAGCAGGTTGAAATGCTGGCGAGACGCAAACCAGATTCAAGTTGCTACGTCATCCAAAATCGAAGAACTGCCTCAACAATATGCGCGATGAGCATACGATTCGGCCGAACGCCGTCAAGGCCCAGCCGGGAAGCCAGTCGAGAAAGCTGTGCCTCCCTCGCAACATTGTGGATCCGTCGCTTGAGGTTTGCACTCTCTGCCCGCGACGCTGCATGGCGAGAACCGGCACTCGGCCCTCTCCCGCCGAAGCCGGATTTACCCGGCTTCGGCAAATTGAAAAAGGCAGAACTCGGGTAGACCGGAGTTTTACGGGGAGAGAGCGGAGCGCGCGGCGACACCCTCACTTCACCAGCGAGCACCCGCCATCCGCCAGCGGACGGAACGCCTGGTCGGCCGGGATGGTCGCGATCAGCTTGTAATAGTCGTAGGGGTACTTCGACTCCTCCGGCTTCTTCACCTCGAACAGATACATCGGGTGGATGACGCGGCCGTCCTGGCGGATCGTGGTGTCGCCGAACAGCTTGTCCTTGCCCTTGAAGGTCTTCATC
This sequence comes from Bradyrhizobium oropedii, assembly GCF_020889685.1. Taxonomy (GTDB): domain Bacteria; phylum Pseudomonadota; class Alphaproteobacteria; order Rhizobiales; family Xanthobacteraceae; genus Bradyrhizobium; species Bradyrhizobium oropedii. Next base: position 8,566 of record NZ_JACMYO010000237.1, on the reverse strand, counting down.
TGCGGCACCACGACCTTGGCATCGTCGCTGCCGGTTAAGGCAACCGCGTTGAGATAGGCGAGCGTCGAAGCGTAGACGCCGGCCTGGTTGCCGCTCGGCATCTTGCCGTTCATGCCGGGACGCGCAGCAAAGCGCTTTGCGAACGCGCGGGTGTCGTCGTTCATGTCCCAGTAGAAGGCTTCCAGCAGTTGCAGGCCCTGCGCGACCTTCAGGCCCATGCCGTGGACATCATTCACGAACAGCAGGAACGCCACCATGGTCTGGCCGCCCTCCTGGATGCCGAACTCGGCCGCCTGCTTCACCGCGTTGATGGTGTCGCCGCCGGCGTTGGCGAGGCCGATCACTTTTGCTTTCGAGTTCTGCGCCTGCAGCAGGAAGGACGCGAAGTCCGACGTGCCGAGCGGATGCTTGCTCGATCCGAGCACCTTGCCGCCGTGCTTCTCGATGTAGTTGGTCGCCTCGGCTTCGATGCCTTTGCCGAGTGCGTAGTCGACCGTCACAAAATACCAATCCTTGCCGCCGCGCTGCATCATCGCGGCCGCGGTGGTGTTGCCGGTCGCCCAGGCGTCGTTGACCCATTGAATGGTGTTCGGCGAGCAGGCCTTGCCGGTGAGATCGGAGCTTGCGGTCGACGAGGCCAGGAACGTCATCCTTGAATCGCGCAGCACGGTGTTGACGGCGAGGCCGACGGCCGAGTTCGGCACGTCGACGATGGCGTCGACGCCTTCGACATCGAGCCATTTGCGCGCGATCGCAGATCCCACGTCGGCCTTGTTCTGATGATCGGCATAGACGATCTCAACCTTGATGCCCTTGCCGCCGCCGTTGAAATCCTCAGCGGCCATGCGCGCGGCTTCCACCGAGCCCATGCCGTTGGTGTCCTGGAAGATGCCGGAAATGTCGTTGAGCACGCCGACGCGCACGACATTGTCTGATATCTCCGCGCGTGCGCTGCCCGCGGCGCAGGCCAATGCCAGCGCCAAACCAACCCCGAAGCCCTTCATCATATCCCCTCCCATGTTTCCGCAACCAACCATTTGCCGGCTTCCCGTCAGGCCGGCGTGATCTCGACCGGCAGGCTGTTCAGTCCGCGCAGCGTGTTGTTGAAAAGGCGCGTCGGCTCGCCAGTGATTTCGATCCTGGCGACACGGCGCGCCAGCGCCGCCATCATCACCTCGCCTTCGAGGCGGGCGACGAGCTGGCCGACGCACATGTGGATGCCTGAGCCGTAACCGACATGGCCCGACGTGCGGCGCGTGATCTCATAGCTGTCGGGGTTTTCCCAACGGCGCGGATCGCGGTTGGCAGCGGCAAGGAACATCAGCACTTTCTCGCCTTCGGGAATGCTTTCGCCACTGAGCTCGACGTCGCGAGTCGTGGTGCGGAAGAAGGTCTGGACCGGGCTTTCGAACCGCACGGCTTCCTCGAAGGCGTTGCGCGCCAGCGTCGGATCGCTGCGCAGCTTCTCGAACTGGTCGGGAAAGCGTGCGAGGCAATAGACCGCCGCGCCGATGCCGTTGACGGTGGTGTCGAGACCGGCCGACAGCAGCGAGCGCACCAGCAGCGGCGCCTCGGTCGCGGTGATGGCGCCGCTATCGACATGGGCGTGGATGCAGGCACCGATGCCGCCGGGGGTGAGATTATCCCGCTGACACTGCTCGGCAATATAGGACTGATGCGGCGCCGAGCGCTCGATCGCCTCCTTGCGGAGCTCGTTCGGCGGGCCGAAGGCGTTGAACACCAGACTTGCATAGGGCAGCAAATTCTCGCGGCCCTCGGGCCTCAGGCCGAGCGCATCCGGGAAGATCGACAACGGATAGGCTTCGGCAAGGTCCTCGATCGCGTCGAACCTGCGCTTCTCCAACAACACATCGAGACGGGCCTCCGCTGCGGCGGCGAACTGCCCGCGAAGCTGCTTCATCACGGTCGCCGACAGCACCGTGCTCAGCACTGCGCGGGTGCGGGTGTGCGCCGGCGGGTCCGCCTCCAGGATCAGGCTCGGCGGCCGCCACGGCTTCTCCTTGGAGAAGTCGCTCAGGCCGACGCCGCGGCTGGAGCAGAAGGTCGCGGGATCGTTCAGGACCGCATGGACCTCGGCGTAGCGCGCCACGCCATAGACATTCCACTTGTCGAGATAGACCACCGGCCCGGCCTCACGCAGCCGCTCATGGGTCGGGAATGGATCGGCGAAGAACTCGAGCGCGAACGGATCGACGTCGAGATGCGGGACGGATGTCCCCCCTGTTGCAGTCATCGGGACCTCCCGAGGTTTGATCTTGTCAATACGGGCCGCATGTCACTTGCTCCCGAACAGTTTCGCAGCGATGATTTGAGAGATGAGCAGTCAGCCCCTCCCCCGAAAGCCCCGCCGGCCCAGACCGGCCGATCCCGCAGATGCCAGCGATGGCCCGCTGCTGGACCTCAATCGCTATGTGCCGGCGTTCATCACCTTCATCGGCAACAAGCTGTCGAACAGCGCCACCGCATTTTACCAGAAGAATTTCGGCGTCAACGTCACCGAGTGGCGAATCATCTCGCAACTGGCGATCGAGCCGGGGATTCCCGCCTCCCGGATCTGCCAGGTGATCGGCTTCGACAAGGGACCGGTCAGCCGCAACCTCGCAGCGCTGCAGAAGCGTGGCCTGCTGACCATCCGTACCGCACCCGACGACGGCCGCACCCATTCGATCACGCTGACCGCGCGCGGCCGCGCCATCCACGACAAAGTCATCGTCGCCGCGCTGGAGCGCGAGCGGCGGCTGCTGTCGTGCCTGAAAAAGGACGAGCGCGAGGTGCTGATCGACCTGCTGCGCCGGCTGCACGAGAATCTCGGCGCCGTAACCGGGCAAAGCACGACCTGACCGCACGGCGGGACTGCGGGCGGCACCCTGTGCCGCCGCAATACTCGCCCGGTTGTCCATGCGTGCCGCTCGCGCGCTGCTGCGCAACATTCTCCTCCCAAAAGCGTAGCCGTTGACCGGCCCTGTCCCTATGGGCGCGGAAACTCGCACAGCTTAGTTGCCATGGCAACTAAAAACACGAACCCGCGCGGAGCAAGGCCCCAAGGAACCGGTGCAGACGGCTCAAGTGAATAGCCCGCCAAACGTGCCACAAACTCGGTGTCTTCCCGGCCTCCGAGCCGGGACGCATAACCACCAATGCCAATTATTGCACACCGGCGGAACGACGACTTTTATACACAACGTCGGCCGCGGAGTATGGGTCCCTGCTTTCGTTCGCAGGGACGACGGCGGTGTGCGTGGCGTCCTCTCAACACCGCGCCGGTACAAATCACGTCACGACCCCGCGCAGGCGATCGGCTCGGCCGATCCGTCGTTCTCCAGGACCGAAACCGCTGCGGCGCGGCGCGTCAACACGGCGCGCTGGTTGATGTAGCCCTTGTCGGTGATCTCCCCGCCGTCGACCGAGGCAGGCTCGGCGAGCAGCAGCGCGCGGGAGGCATAGCCGGAGGAATGACCGCCCTGCGCCTTCAGCCGTGCCAGCCCCTGCCCGATCGCGGATCGGACCGCCGAGTGGCCGATCGCCTCCTGCGCGCCGGCGCTCTCGGGCAGTCCCGCGAGCGAACGGCAGGCGGCGAGGTTCGGGAACACCAGGAAGCGCACCTCGTCGCGGCCATGACCGGTGACCACGATATCCTGCGCGAGCGGCGCCAGCGCCGCGATGCCGGCGACGCGCAGGGTGCCGACGCTGACCCAGGTGCCGGAATTGAGCTTGAAGTCCTCGGCCACGCGGCCGTCGAAGAACAGGCCGAGATCGGGCCGTGCGGGATCAGCGAAGGTGACGGCGTCGCCGATCTTGTAAAAGCCCTCGTCATCGAAGGCGTCTCGGGTGAGTTCGGGCGCTTTCCAATAGCCCGGCGTGACATTGGGCCCGCGCACGCGGACCTCGAGCTTGTCGCCCGAGGGCACGAGCTTGAGCTCGGTGCCGGGAATCGGTACGCCGATATTGCCGGAGCGCTTTGCCAGGAAATGACAATCGGTCGCCAGCGGCGAGGTCTCGGTCGATCCCCAGGCCGACACCATCGGCAGCCTGCGGCCGACTGTCTGCAGCGACAATTCGTCCAGCGCGTCCCACAGATTCTGCGGCAGCGCCGCGCCGGCATAGAACGCGAATTTGGTGCCTTCGAGGAATTTGCGGCGCAGCTCGTCGTCGGTGCGGAGTGCCGCGATCAGCATGTCGAAACCGCGCGGCACGTTGAAATACACCGTCGGCACCACGCTGCGCAGATTGGCGAGCGAGGTCGCGAACAGGCCGGGCGCCGGCTTGCCGCCGTCGATATAGAGCGTGCCGCCGTTGCGCAGCACCAGGTTGAAATTGTGGTTGGCGCCGAAGGTGTGGCTCCAGGGCAGCCAATCCAGGATGACCAGCTCCTCGCTGGACTGCTCCAGAAACGTCCAGGTCTGCGCCTTGGCCTGCTGGCTCGAGGTCAGCATGCGCTGGGTGTTGATCACGGCCTTCGGCGTGCCCGTGGAGCCCGAGGTGAACAGGAACTTTGCGATCGTGTCCGGTGTCACCGCGGCAAAGGCCGTGGCGACCTCTGGTGCTTCCAGCGTCGCCGCGATGGCACGGAACGGCAGCGCGTCGGCATCGCCGGGATTGCCGCTGACGATGGTCGCGCGATGCAGCGGCTTGATCGCGGCAAGCGCCGCCGCGAACGGCTTTGTGCTCGCGACATAGATCGCGCCGGGATCGAGCAGGCTGATCATAACCTTCAGCTTGTCGAAGTCTTTCGACATCAAGGAATAGGCCGGCGAGACCGCGGCCGAAGGCACGCCGACATGCTGGGCGGCGAGCGCGAACAAGGCGTGGTCGATGCCGTTATCGGAGAGGATGACAAGCGGCCGCTCGGCGCTCAGCCCTTGCGCCAGGACCCACGATGCGGCGCGCCGCACGATGGCGAGCGCGTCGCGATAGCTGACGGTGCTCCAGGGCGCCTCGGCATTGGCGCGCTCGCCGAGGAAGATGCGATCCGGCGCCTGCCGCGCCCAATGTTCCAGCCAGTCGCCGACGCAGCGCGCGCTGTCTTGCAACGGCGTGGTGGATCGAACCAGGATGCTGCCGTCATCGCGACTGATGGCAACGATCGCGGGCGTCGCGAACAGGCTGTTCGGATTGTCACCGCTGGCGGTGGCCATCGTCATGGTTTCCTCCTCGCCCGCGTTTTGCGAGATCGCGCTGCAACATGGTGCGGCGCCGCGATCCCGGCCGGGCTCTTTGGTGATAATGTTGCGGACATCAATTGTTGTCGTCAACAACAATCTTTTCCTTAAGCCTCGGCCGCGCTAGCCTGTCGATCATGGCAACCCGTCAAAAGACGTCGCGCAAGGCAGCAGGAACGGCAGCGGCAATCCGCCGCCCCCGCGCGCGCGCCGCGAATAGCCGGGCGCAGAGCGCCTACGCCGGCGATGACATCGGCCTCGACGCGTTGATCGGCCACGCCGGCTATGCGGTGCGGCGCTTCCAGCTCTGGATCTTCCAGGACTTCGTCAAGACGCTGGCAACCGTCGACATTCGCCCGACCCAATATTCGGTCATGACCGTGATCGGGGCCAATCCGGGACTGAGCCAGATGGCGGTCGCCAAGCGGCTCGGGATCGAGCGCGCGCGGCTGGTGCATCTGCTCGACAGCCTGGAGGAACGCGACTTCGTCAGCCGCATCCCCTCCGCCACCGACCGCCGCTCCCACGCGCTGCATCTGACCTCGCGCGGCAAGACCGCGCTGGCGCAGTTCAAGCGGCTCGCCGCCGAGCACGAGCGACATGTCGCCGAGAAGATCGGCAATGAAAACCGCGAACGGTTGTTGCAGATCCTCACCTGCTTCACCTGATCGCGTGACCAGATTTCGGCTTGGTCACGCCTGCTCTTAAATTAGGCATTCGTACTCTCAAGCCGGCTTGCGTCAGCCACCAGCGCGCATTTCAAACGACTGATATTGTGCAATAAATCGTCGTGTCGCGAGCGCGAGAAAATTGTACACAATGGCACATTGCTTGCTTCGATCAGGCTGCAATTCCCTCGCGGCGGGCACCCGATGCCCTGCCGCGCCAGAGACGAGGCCAACCACGTGACTGAAACTGTCGCCGCGATCGTTGCCGCACACCGCGCCGGGACCATGATCCCGGCACAAACCGTGGCGCGCAGCTACCAGCGCATCCGCGAGCACAACGACCCCGCCATCTTCATCAGCCTGCGCGACGAGAAGGATGCGCTCGCCGAGGCGGAGCGTCTCGCAGATCCGGCGCTGCCGCTCTATGGCGTACCGGTCGCGGTGAAGGACAATATCGACGTCGCGGGACTGCCGACGACCGCCGCCTGCCCGGCATTCTCCTACGTGCCGGCGCAGGATGCTACGGCGGTCGCCAGGCTGCGCGCGGCCGGCGCCATCATCATCGGCAAGACCAATCTCGACCAGTTCGCCACCGGCCTGGTCGGCGTGCGCTCGCCCTACGGCATTCCAAGGAACCCGGTGCGCGGCGATCTGGTGCCGGGCGGATCGAGTTCGGGCTCCGCGGTCGCGGTGTCGGCGGGCTTGGTGCCGCTCGCGCTCGGCACCGACACCGCGGGCAGCGGCCGGGTGCCGGCGATGCTCAACAACATCGTCGGGCTCAAGCCGAGCCTCGGGCTGATCTCGAACGCAGGGCTGGTGCCGGCCTGCCGCACGCTCGACTGCATCTCGGTGTTCTCGCTCACCGTCGACGACGCGCTAGCCGCACTTGCCGTGATGGCCGGTCCGGACGACGCCGATCCGTTCTCGCGCGACCGGCCGCTGGCACCTCTCACGACATTTCCGGCGAAGCTGAAGCTCGGCATTCCCAAGAGCGGCCAATTGATCTTCTTCGGCGATCGCAAGGCCGAAAAGGCCTATGGCGAAGCCTGCAAGCGCTGGCAATCGCTTGGCGCCGAGCTCATCGAATTCGATCTCGAGCCGTTCTACGAGACCGCGCGGCTGCTCTACGAGGGCCCGTGGGTCGCCGAACGCTATCTCGTGATCCGCGACCTCCTGGCGTCATCACCCGAGGCGGTTCATCCGGTGACACGCGAGATCACCATCGGCGGCGCGCGGCCCACCGCGGCCGATACCTTCTCCGCGCTCTATCGCTTGCAGGCGCTGCGCCGCGTTGCCGAGCGCACCTTCGCGCAGTGCGATGCGATCGTGCTGCCGACCGCTCCGACGGTCTATTCCACCGCCGACGTGCTGGCCAACCCGATCGAGCTCAACTCGCGGCTCGGCACCTACACCAATTTCGTCAACTTGCTCGATCTCTGCGGCCTGGCACTACCGGCAGCGATGCGGCCCGACGGCGCGCCGTTCGGCATCACGCTGCTCGCCCCCGCCGGCCGCGACACCGAACTCGCCGGCATCGGCCGCGTATTTCATGCCGACACCGGGCTTGGCCTCGGCGCCAAGGCGCTGCCCCAACCGCCGCTGGCGGTCCTGGCGGCACAGGCCGGCCCTCACGAGATCACGATCGCGGTGGTCGGCGCGCATCTCTCCGGCATGGCGCTGAATCACGAACTGACCACGCTCAATGCGCGCCTGCTGGAGCCGGCAGTCACCGCTCCGGACTATAAGCTCTACGCGCTCGACACCACGCCGCCGAAGCCGGGCATGCTGCGCATCGAGGCCGGTGCAGGTCATGCGATCAGGCTCGAGCTGTGGGCGATGTCGCCGGCCGCATTCGGCAAATTCGTCGCCGCGATCCCGCCGCCGCTGTCGATCGGCACCATCAGGCTCGCCGACGGAAGGCAAGCCAAGGGCTTCATCGTCGAGCCGGCCGCGATTCATGGCGCGAAGGATATTTCGGGCTATGGCGGCTGGCGGGCGTTCATGGCGGAGCGGGTGAAGGCGTAGCTGCCAGTTCCGTCATTCCGGGGCGCGCGCAGCGCGAGCCCGGAATCCATCGAGCCGCACGCGTTGTCGATGGATGGATTCCGGGCCCATCGCTTCGCGATGTCCCGGAATGACGAGACTGAGAGCTTTGCGCGCTACACCGACACCGCGTAGGTCTCGTATTCCCCCCGCACCTGCTCGATATGGGCGCGCATCGCAGCCGCAGCGCCGGTCTTGTCGCCGCGCAAGATGGCGACGACGACGCAGTCGTGCTCGGCGTGGGATTTTGCCAAACGCCCAAGGTTGCGGAACTGGGCGCGGCGGAACGGCTGCACGCGCACGCGCGTCGCCAGCGTGATCTCGGCGATATAGGCATTCTGCGAGCCGGCATAGATCGCGTTGTGAAAGCGCTCATTGACCTCGTGGAAGCGCTCGGGATTGCCGGTGTAGCTCAACACCCGCAGCTCCTCGTGGATCGCCTCCAGCGCATGACGCTCCGCCGGCGTCATCCGCTCGGCGGCAAGGCCGGCGCACATCGCCTCCAGCTCGGCCATCGCCTCGAACATGCCGGTGAGCCGCTCCAGCGAGGGCCGAGCCACCACCGCGCCGCGATGCGCGCGGGCATCGATCAGGCCGCTGGCGGCAAGCTGCCGCAGCGCCTCGCGCACCGGAGTGCGCGAGACATTGAAGCGGCGGGCAAGGTCGGTCTCATCG
>NZ_JACMYO010000236.1 GCF_020889685.1 Bradyrhizobium oropedii | reverse complement strand
CGATTGCATCGGCGCGCCCTTGGCGGCCGCGGCCTTGGTGCCGCTCGGGGCGGGCGCCGGCGCCTGGGTCGACTTATCCTCGTAGAACACGACCAGTGTTTTCGACGTCATGGTGGTGTCGCCCTGCACGACCTTCACATTGCCGGCGAAGGTCGCCTCCTTCTTCTTGTCGCGCATTTCGAGCGAGGCGGCCTCGATCTGAATCGGCTGGTCGCGGTTCTGCGAAAAGCCCTGCATGGCGTTGGGAACGCCGCTCATCGAGCCCTGCGCGGACGCGGCACTCACCGCGAACAGCGCGAGCAGAAAGATCGCAATTGCCGTGCCGTGCGGAAAACGTCTCATCATCAAAATCATTTCGTGTTGGCGGACCTGCGCGCCTTCGGCGGCGCCGGAGGAGGAGGTGGCGGGGGTGCGGGCTCCGCCGGCGGGTTCGCATCGTTGTCGCCGAGCTTGTCGAGATTCATCACGACGTTGCCTTCGAAGCGCACGAGCTCGCCGCTGTTGTAGATCCTGAGCCTGTCTGATGTCAGCGTACCCTGGAGCAGCTTGACGTCGACATGCTCGTCCGACGACACGTTGCCCTTGTTGATGTCGACGAAGGCCTGCGTCAGCTTCGCCTCATAGCCGGTCGACGACTGCAGGAAGATATCCTGGCGCAGGTCGAGCAGCTGCTTCTTGTTGTCGAAGAAGCCGGTCCGCGCATCCATCGTCACTGTCGACTGATCCTGCTGCGCCACCTTGGCGCGGATCGTCTTCAGCTCGACATGGTCGGGATCGGTGATGTCCTGGATCGCGGCCTTGGCCCACATTTCATAGGGCCGGCCGTCGGTGGAGAAGCCGGCGATGTGCGGCGATTCCATCGTGATCTTGGTGCCTGACACCACGAGGTTGTCCATCTCGACCGGCAGCTTGGGGATCAATTCGCGGAATGGATTGTAGACCGAGACGAAGATGATCGAGGCCATCGCCAGCCCGACCATCGCAGGCACCGCGACGCGCAGGATCCGCACCATGCGGCTGTGCCGCGCGGCGGCGGCAAAGCGCGCCTCGAGGCCCGTCACATAGGCTGGATTCTGAACCGAATTCACCTGAGCTCCAGAGGCACGAAACTGCCCCTATTCTAGCCGGAGCCGCCCGAATATGCAGCCCGAACCTCCGTCGCGCCGCCCCAAGCCGACTTCAAGGCGGACCACGCGTGAACAGTTTGGCCGAAACGGGGCGAAAACCGCCACCGCCGCGACGAATTCGGCGCCCATCATGAATGGACGAAATCATGAATGAGCGAAAATGTCCTCGGCCTCCCAGCCGTCGAGATCGAGCCTCGCGCGCGTCGGCAGGAAGTCAAAGCACGCCTGAGCGAGATCGGTCCGTCCTTCGCGCGCGAGCATCACATTCAGCTTGTCGCGCAGCGCATGCAGGTGCAGCACGTCGGACGCGGCGTAGGCAAGCTGGGCCTCGCTGAGGCCTTGCGCGCCCCAGTCGCTCGATTGCTGCTGCTTCGACAGCTCGACGTTCAGCACCTCGCGCACCAGGTCCTTCAGGCCATGGCGGTCGGTGTAGGTGCGCGACAGGCGCGAGGCGATCTTGGTGCAATAGACCGGCGCCGGCATGACGCCGAAGGTGTTGTAGAGTACCGCGACGTCGAACCGTGCGAAGTGGAAGATCTTGGTGATCTTGGGGTTCGCGAGCAGCGCCTTCAGGTTCGACGAATCGGTGTGGCCTTTTGGAATCTGGATCACGTCGGCGGTGCCGTCGCCGTTCGACATCTGCACCACGCAGAGCCGGTCACGATGCGGATGCAGACCCATGGTCTCGGTGTCGATCGCCACTGAATCGGTGTAGCGGGAGAGATCGGGCAGGTCGCCGCGATGCAGGCGGATGGTCATGCTGTCAAAAACCTCGTCGAATCGCTTTCGGAACAGGCTATCGCCCAATGTCCCGACAGGCGAGCGTGCATCAGCCTTGGATTGCGTCTCGGCTTCCGGCCCTAGTGAGCCGGACGCCACCGCTTATTCCGCTGGCACAGATGCCTCACGGTGTAACGCCATTGTGCAGCGGAGACAATGGGTTGGGTAACCTATTGGGCCCACGCGCGCGCCGCTATTGCCAGCTGACGCGAAGACCGAACCGGCCGGTGATGTCATCGCGACGGGTGCTGTCCACCGAGGTCGTGTAGCCCGCGCTCGCATAGGCACTGATCGTGCGATTGAGCTGCGCCGAGATGCCGGCACCGATCTCGACGGCGGTGCCGCGGCTCTGCACGCCGATCAGGTCTGTCGTCGCGAAGGCGATGCTGCGGTCGTTGGCGGCGGTGTGCCAGAGATTGGCCTCGAGATAGGGACGCAGCTCGGCCGTGCCGACAATGAAGGTTGCAGGAATGCGCACACCGAGCCGTCCGGTCAGCGTATCGGCGCTGCCGGGTGCGACGCTGGAGAACATGTCGTTGAAGCTGTCGAACGACTGGCGTTGCCAGATCAATTGCCCCTGCGGCTCGATCGCGAGAAATCGATTGAGCGGGATCGGCGCGCCGGCTTCCAGCGACGCCGCGACACCGGTGCCCGACACAAGCGCGCCGACCTGACGATCCGACCGCGGATCAGCACTGTAGAAGCTGCCCATCAGCACGGCGTCGACGTACCAGCCTGAGGGGCCGATATGGGTCCAGTAGCCGCCGACATTCTGGCTGTCGATCGAGAGCGTGCCGGTGCGGACGTTGTTCATGCCGAGCGCGAAGCCGTTGACGGTGCCGCTGGCCCAGCCATACGCATAGAACAAGCCCGCGCGATCATGATGCTCGGGCGCGGACTGAAAGCGCAGGATGTCGACGCCGACCTGCACGCCGGCCATGGTGCCGTCGAAGGCAGGACCGACCGTGCCGGCCCAGCTCTGCGAGCTGTGCGAGCCATAGGCGCGCGCCCATGCCGCCGGCTGTTCGCCGCCGCCGGTCAGCAGGGTCTGATCACCCTGGCGCTGATGGAAGGTGCCGAGCGTCGCGAGCCCAAGCTTCTGCGCCACCTGCGGCAGCGCCGAATAGACCGAGACCTCCTCACGGTAGAGCTCGACTGGTGCAGCGCCTGCCGGCGGTGGCGTGAGCGACGACATATCCTCTGCGGGCAGCGTCGCGGGTGGCGGCACCACATTGGGCGACGCCGGCGGCGTTGGCGCGGGTGCAGCCGGCGGCGCCGGCGACGATGTGCCGGGCAATAGCTGCGAGCGCAGATACCAATTGTCGGCGCTGCCGGCGGAGACGCCGCCGCGGAACAGCAGATATTCATGCGCGCCGGCCACCACCGCGCTGGAGAGACCGAAGGCGCCCGGCGCGGTGGTGCCGCCGTTGACGGCCTGCACCACCATGATGCCGTCCGCGGTCGTCAGCGCGCCGGCGCCGCCGGCATTGGTCACGGTTACTGCGGTCGAACCCGACGCATTGCCGCCGGAGATCACGAGACGATCCGACGGCGAGCCATCGCCGCCGAGCACGCTGCGCAGATGGAGGCCGCCGCCATTGCCGACATAGTTGCCCGCAATCGTCAGGCTGTTCGCCGCGATGGCGCCGCCATTGGTCAGGTTGATGACGCCGGCATTGGTGACGATGACCGGCGGCCCGCCTGGAAACGGCGTGATCGACGGATTGGCGCCGTTGCCGGCCAGCAGGCTGGTGCCGGCCGCGATCGACACATTGCCGGTCAGCGACGTCTGCAATGTCAGCGAACCGCTGTTGACGAAGGTGTTGGCGAAGGTGCCGGTGCCGGCCCAGGTCCAGTCGCTGCCTTCCATCGTCAACGTCTGGAAGCGCGCGAACGGGTTGGTCACCGTGCCGCTGCCTTGCAGCCGCACTTGGTTGTTGCCGCCGCTGCCATCGGCGAGGCCTATGATCTGCGAACCGGTTTGCAGGATCATCGTCACCGCGCCGCCACCGCCCGCCAGCGCCGAGCCGCTGTTGCCGGCGATCAGGCCGGCATTGACGATGGTGGTGGCACCGTTGAGCGTGCGGATCGCAGACCCCGCCTGGCTGATCATCTGGCCGCCGGCGAGGTTCTGGATGGTCGCTGTGAACGACGCCCCCGCAGTGTTGGAGAACACGGCATCGGAACCGGCGCCGCGCGCTTCGATCGTGCCGCTGTTGGTCAGCACGTTGGCGTTGCCCTGCATATAGACGGTGTTGTTCGCGACGCCCGCCAGCGTGCTGCCGGTCGTCAGCAAGGTGCCGGTATTGGTGATGGTGGCGAACTGTCCGGCGGAGTAGATCGCGCGAGCCTGCGCGCCGGAGGTGGTGATCGTTCCACTGTTGGTGAACGTGTTGTTGTCGCCGGTCTGCACGTACAGACCGTACGATTGCGGTCCCTGGGTCGTGATCGTCCCGGTATTGATCAGCGTGTTGTTGCTGTTCTGCGTCAGGCCAATGATGGCAAGCCCGCGCGAGGTGCCGTTCTGCGTCGTGATGGTGCCGTTGTTGACCAGCGTGTTGCCGTTGCTGCTGGCGGCGATCGCATTGCTGCCGGCGCCCGTGGTCGTGATCAGGCCGGACACGCCATTGGTGAACACGTTGCCGTTGCCGCTGCCGAAGATTCCCGTGCCGCCGCCGCTGATGGTCAGCGTACCGTTGTTGGTGGCGGTGCTGTTCGAGACGAGACCGATCGCGGTCGCGCCGGCGCCCGCCGTGATGCCGGCGCCCTGCAGCACGTTCACGGTGACGTTCGAGCTGCCGGCTGCGGCCTGCACGCCGGCGGGTGCGGGATTCGGCGCTGTGGTCGAGCAGGTCACCGTCTGGCCGCTCACCGGTGCGAGACTGTCGCATGCGGCAAACGCCTGCGAAGCGGACAGGAGACAGCCGCCCCCCAGAGTGCACGACAGGATCGTCGCGAGCCGCGATGAAGGCATCCCCATCTCCAACGTCGTCATTGGTCGGCGCGAACCCGAGCCCCGGTCTCGCGCTGCCTCTCACCCCCTGCCCCGCTCTCAGCGTCGGCTGATCCGCTCCGTTCAAGCTTGAGACGATTTGTGACGACCTGTTGCCGGGCCGCCACATACGGAACCTTTAGATGCATACATCAGATTCACATCTTTTGCGTGCATACGCTTCCGCGCCCGTGATGTACAGAGCAACGGCGTTGCAGGCCTCGCCGGCCACAACCGGTCACGAGGGCTTCGCGGCTTGCGATGCCGATTGGTCTCCAGGCGCCGATTTGCTCGCGCGATTCGGCCGCCTAGCGGGCCGATTTCGACGGAACTTGTGATCCGCCGCCCCGTGAAATCGTTCCAGGCGCTCCCTATTTGATGCCAGCCCGCATCTACCTTTCAGTGAAATGAGCCTCATGTCGGAACAGACCATCGCCGCGCCGATCGACGACGACCAACAGGAGCGCGGTTTTTCGCGCTATCAAACGTTCCTGATCGCGCTGCTTGCGTTCACGCAATTCACCCTGATCCTCGACTTCATCATCATGTCGCCGCTCGGCGCGATCCTGATGCCGTCGCTCAACATCACCGCCGGGCAGTTCGGCGTCGCGGTTTCGGCCTACGCGTTCGCGGCGGGCATTTCCGGCATCCTCGCCGCCGGCTTTGCCGATCGCTTCGACCGCAAGCGGATGCTGCTGTTCTTCTTTGTCGGATTCACCCTCGGCACAGTGCTGTGCGCGCTGGCGCAGAATTTCCACGTGCTGCTGCTCGGCCGCATCGTCACCGGCCTGTTCGGCGGCGTGATCGGCTCCGTCGTGCTCGCCATCGTCACCGACCTGTTCCCGCTGCAGCTGCGCGGCCGGGTGATGGGCTTCATCCAGACCGCATTCGCCGCAAGCCAGGTGCTCGGCGTGCCCGCCGGACTTTTCCTGGCCAATCACTGGAACTGGCACATCTGCTTCGTGGCCATCGTCGGCCTGTCACTCGCGGCGATCGCGACGATCGCACTTGTCATGGAGCCGGTCGACGGGCACCTCAAGCTGCAGCATGACCGCAACCCGTTCCAACATCTGATCGCGACGGTAGCGCAGCCGCGCTACACGCTTGCCTTCATGGTGACGACGCTGCTGGCGACCGGCGGCTTCATGCTGATGCCGTTCGGCAGCGCCTTCACCGTGCACAATCTCGGCATCGACATTGTCCACCTGCCGACGATCTACCTCGTCTCCGGCCTGTTCAGCATCCTGATGGGGCCGCTGGTCGGCCGCGCCAGCGATGCGTTCGGCAAATATCCGACCTTCATCTTCGGCTGCGTGGTCTCGGCCATCATGGTGCTGATCTACACCCATCTCGGCCACGTCTCGCTGCTGACCGCGATCGTCGTCAATGTGCTGATGTTCGTCGGCATCTTCTCGCGCATGATCCCGTCCCAGGCACTGATGTCGGCGATCCCCGACGCCAGCCAGCGCGGCTCGTTCAGCGCAATCAGTGCGTCGGTGCAGCAGCTCTCGGGCGGGTTGGGCTCGGTGGTTGCAGCCGCGATCGTCGCCGAGAATCCGGACGGCTCGCTGCTGCATTTCGACCGCATCGGCCACGTCGTCGTGGCGAGCTCAATGATCTCGATGATCGCGATGTACTTCGTGCAGAAACCGATCGCCCGCCGCGCCGGCCGCCGCCTCGTGTGAGGTAGGCGCAGCACACGGGAAGGATCATCGCTTGTCCGATGCCGCGATCCGCCGGTCACAAGGCCTGTCTGTGGCCGGCATCGAACCGCGCATATCGCAGGGCCAGCGTCGGCAATACCAGCAGGTTCAGGGCCATCGAGGTCAAGAGCCCGCCGAGAATCACAACCGCCATGGGCCCCTCGATCTCCCGTCCAGGCTCGCCCGCGCCCAGCGCGAGCGGGAGCAGGCCAAGGCCGGTGACCAGCGACGTCATCAGGATCGGAACGAGGCGGTCGGCCGCTCCCGTTATGGCTGTCGCAGCGGTCCACGCCCTGCCCTCAGCGACAACCAGATGTTCATAATGCGAGATCATCAGGATGGAATTGCGCAGCGTGATCCCGAACAAGGTGACGAAGCCGACCACCGATCCCAACGAAAGCAGGCCGCCGGTCAACGCCACGGCGAACACGCCTCCGACGAATGCGAACGGCAGGTTGATCAAGATGAGCAGAAGATTGCGCCAATGACCGGTCACCACTGCAAGCAGGAGGACAATCCCGATCCCGGCCATTGCCGAATTCACCAGAAGATCGCGTCGCGATTGGGCCTGCGCCTCGGCCGCCCCTGCAAACTCGATATGTGCACCGGGCGGCAGTTTCACTTCTCGCGCCAACTTCCGCTTCGCGGCGGCGACGAACGATTCGAGATCGCGGCCGCTCACATTCGCGGTGACGGTCTGCGCCCGCTGCGCGTCTCGACGGATCACCTGATACCGGCCGGAGGTTTCGTAGACGTCGGCGACCTGCTTGAGGAAAATATAGGCCCCGCTCGGCGTGCGCAGGGGCAGATCACCGATCTGCGTGAGCCGTGCGCGGACCTGGACGTCGAGGATGACGGTCACATTGAAGACCACGTTACCCTCATAGCCCTGACCGACCACGTCGCCCTGATAGGCGGTACGGATCAGCTCAAGAACCTCTACCGCATCGAGGCCCCAGCGCTGCAGATCAGCGGGCCGCAGGGTCACATTGACCTGAGGCATTCCCGGCGGGGATTGTTGCTGCACATCGATCGCTCCGCGGACTTCCCCGAGCTCCCGGGCGACGTCGCGCGCCGCGTTGTCCAGCGAATCGAGATCCGTACCGTAGATGTTCACAGCGACCGCGGCGCTGAAGCCGGATACCGTCTCCTCGATGCGCTCCGTCAGATAGGTTTTGCTCGAAAACGCGACACCGGGAAACGTCTCGAGGGCCGCACGCATCAGCTTCTCGGTCTTCTCCTGATCGGAACCCGAGAGCCCCGGGGCCAGATCGACTTCGAACTCGCTGTAGTGCGGCCCGAGCGCGTCGATGCCGGCCTCGGCACGGCCCGCGTGCTGCGCGACGGTGCGGACACCGGGGACCGCTTTGAGCGCCTCGGTCATGAGCTTGCCGATCCGCAGCGACTCGTCGAGCGCCGTGCCGGGAACCATGGTGACGTGCAGGATCAGGTGACCTTCCCTCAACTCGGGCAGGAACGTTCCGCCGAAGAACGGCACCAAAGCAGCTCCGGCAAGCGTCAAAGCCACGGCGGTCGTCATCACCAGCTTCGGATACTGTTCGATGCGGCCGAGCATCGCCTCATAGTGACGGCGAGACCAGCGCACCAGTGGCGGTTCACGCTGCTCCTTGCGACCGGCCCGTTCACCCAGCAACAGCATCGCGAGAGCAGGTGTCACGGTGAGCGCGACCACGAGCGATGCGAACACGGCGAAGATATACGCGACGGCCAGGGGCCCGAAGAGACGACCGGCGACCCCGGATAATCCGAGGATCGGGAAAAACACCAGCAGCACCGCAAATGTTGCGTACACAACGGCGGTCCGAACCTCCAGGATTGCGTCAAGCACCACGCGGGCTGTGGGCCGCGGATCCCCGAGCCGCGCATTCTCCCGCAATCGACGCACGACATTTTCAACCCCGATCACGGCATCATCGACCACCTCGCCGATCGCGATCGCAAGTCCGCCCAAGGTCATTGTGTTGAGCGACTCGCCTGCCCACTGAAGCGCAAGCACCGCCGCAATCAGCGAAAGCGGAATGGCGGTGCAGCTGATCACCGACGTTCGCCAGTCGAACAGAAAAAGGAACAGGATGACGATCACCAGCGCGCCGCCGATGAACAGCGCGTTCAGGACGCTCGCGGTGGCCGTATCGATGAAGTTGGCCGGCCGAAACAGGTCGTCGTGAAGCACAACCTGTTCGGCCTCAAGCGCCGGGCGGAGTTCATTCAGCGCGGCTTCGACACGCCGCGTCACCTCGCGGGTGTTCGCACCGTATTGCTGGCTGATCATGAGCATCACACCCGGATCGCCGTTGATGAGGGCAGCGCCGATCGGCGGTTCCGGCGCAGTCGCAACGGTAGCCACATCGCCAAGCACGACGCTGGCGCCGCCTTCATGCAGCAGCACCGTACGCGCCAGCTGTTCGGGCGTGAGAGACTGGCCTTGCGTCTGCAACGTGATGCGCTGGTTGGCCGTGTCGATGAAGCCTGCACCCCGGACGCCGGTGGCCTTTCGCGCGGCGGCCAGGACGTCGTTCATGCCAACCCTGAACCGGATCAGATCGTCGGGACGGACCTGCACTTGCAGCGATCTCACATCCCTGCCGTAGGTCGAGACCTGCGCGACACCGGCTACCGCGAGCAGGCGCCTGCTCAGGGTCCAATCCGCAATGGTGCGCAAATCCATCAACGAGCGCGTCTTGGACGTCAGGCCGATCACCAGTACCGTACCGGCCGTTGGAGTCAGCGGCGTCATGGACGGCGCCTGCACGCCTTGCGGAAGACGACCAGCGACCACCGCCAACCGCTCCGTGACCAACTGACGCGCACGGTAAATGTCGCTGCCAGGCCGGAACACCACGGTGATGACCGAGAGGCCTTGAATCGAAGTGGATCTCATACTGTCCACGCCGGCCAATCCATTGATCGATGTCTCGACCGGCTGCGTGACCAGAATCTCGACTTGCTCCGGACTGAGGCCGGGCGCTTCGGTCTGAATTGTGACCTGCGGTGACGCGAATTCGGGAAAGACGCCGTACTTGGCGTTGCCCAGCGCCAATACGCCATAGCCAAGCAGCACACAGACAAGCGCAAGGACAATTCCCCGGAAGCGAATCGCAAAGGAGACCAGGGCGGCCTGCGGCCCCACCGCTCCCGAACGCAACGCGTCAGTCATTGTCACCGCTGCCCTGAAGCACGCTCTTGGCCTCTTCGGACAACAGCACTTGCGCGCCGCGGATCACGACCTCAGACCGGGGAGGCAGCCCACGCACGACATAGTCGTCGTCCGAGACCGGCTGATCCGTATTGATTGGATACCGCTTAAAGGTATCGGGCCCGGTGCGAAGGTAAACCCAGGAGCGGCCCTGCCAGCGAACAATGGCGGTGTCTTCAACGAACACACCTTCGTATGTCTTCCCGGATGGCACGTAAGCAATCGCGTTCATTCCCGGCAGCAGGCCGCTGTCGCCAGGCGCCGTGAAGAAGTAGCTCAGTCCCTGAATGCGCGGCTCGGTTCGGGTGGCCGGCGACAGATACTGCAGTTCGATATTTGCGTTGCCTGTCGGCGCCTGCGCGAGCGCCGTGCGCGGCAGCTGTGCCAGGGTCTCGCCCGGCGGCAACGTGACCTGGACCAGAAAGTTGTCGCGCTCGATCAATTTCACCACTGCCGGCGAGCGCTCGACGATGCCCTTGCCGATCACCGCCCCCCACTCCTGCTGCGCCGTCGCAGCAAGTGTCTTGACCTGCGATTCCGCAGCCGCAATCGAGGCCTGATCGGTCCGGAACGCACCTTCGGCAGCCTCGGCTTCCTTCTTGGGGAGCGCGGCCGATTGGACCAGATTCTTCGTGCGCTCATAAGCGCTCTTGGCGACGTCGAATTTGGCCTGCGCCGTCTGAAGCTGCGCCTGCGCATTGGCGTAGCCGTTGGTCAGCTCGGTGATGCGGGCGATATCGAGCACCGCACCGTACGCTCTGATCTGCTCGGAATGTGGGGCAGCCTCCAGCGCCGCCGTTTCCAGTCCGATCTGCCTTTGCTGGTCGGCCGAGAGCTTGACGACGGCGAGCTGATTTTCATCCGCGTCGGTGGTCGGGCGGGTGCCTGACTGCGGCTGCGTTGATTCCTTGCGCTCCGGCTCCCCCATGACCCGTCCGGGCACCAAGACAGGCCCGATCAGGCAGGCCATCACGGCCGCATGTCCGAGCAATCGTATCGCCGATGTCTTGCCCATCCGGAGTTCAGGTCCCCTTCGCCGCAGCCGCTTGTCGCGTGCCTCAACCCTGGTCAGCGAAGTCCACCGATCGGTTGGAGGCACGATACTCCTCCAGGGAACTCCGGCTGTAGCCAGGAAATCTATTCCGATCTCTCGACCAAGTGCACGCCCCGCGCGCGGTCGCACCTGCCCGGCTCTCGAATTGTCGCTGCGATGGTGAATCGCGAGC
>NZ_JACMYO010000235.1 GCF_020889685.1 Bradyrhizobium oropedii | reverse complement strand
GTTTTCCTCCGATGCCGACGCGGCGGCCTCGGCCGGTGCCGCGGAGGTGGCAGGCGCGGCCGGCTGCGGCGCGGCAGGCGTCACCTTGGCGACGGCCTTTGGCGCCGCCGTGTGGTGGCGGGTGTCGGTCGGGATGCTGGCGGTATCGGCCGGAGCATCGGCCTTCGAATCGGTAGGTTTGGAGTCAGCCGATTTGGGGTCGGCGGGCTTCTCGGTGACGGTGGCCTTCTCTGAGGCCGAGCGCTCGATCAGCGTGCGCTCGGACATGCCCTTGGCCTTCACGCCGGCTTCGGGGAGGCTGCTGACGACGGTGGCGGGCTTGGCGGCGGCTTTGGGATCGACGGCAGTGGTCACGGCCGCGGCGGCGGGCACTTCCGGCTTGGACACGATGTAGTGGTTGACGATGTACGCCCCGATGATGGTCGCTGCCACCGAGGGTAAGATGTCCATCACAAATTTCTTCAGGTAACTCAGCATGACCTGCCACTCCCCACCCCGTTATTTCATGCTGGAACTTTGAGGCACATTCAGGGATCAACTGCGTCGGATCGGTGGCAAACCCCCGTTCCGACGTCACCTTTGGTGTCACTTTGGTTTCAGCGGAGGCGCGCCCTGCGCAGGCCGCATCCGCCTTCTAGATCATCGCGCAGCCGTTAACGGCTTATGAATTTCCACAGCCGCGCGAACACGGACCTGCCATTCGGCGCGCGCAGGGTTACCGCCCTCATCAGGGCTTGAGCTCGACCTCGAGGAACACGATCTCGCTGGCCGTCTCGTTCAGCACGTCATGCTGGACCCCTGCCTTGCGGAAATAGGATTTGCCGGCCCCGAGCTGGGCCTTCGAGCGCTCGCCGTTCGGCGCCACGATCGTCATCTCGCCCGCCGTAATCGGAACGATGACGTAGTCCATCTCGTGGGTGTGGTGGCCGGTGGCGCTGCCGGGCGCGAGCCGCCATTCGGTCACGCGAACCTCCGCCGTATCCACCTGCACGTCCGATTTGGCGCTGAGCATCATCACTTCTCCAAGTTTCTTGTTTGAGCGCATCGTGCCCTACGGCACGAACACCATGAACACGAACACCGCGAATACCACCATGTGAACAAGCCCGAACAGGATGTTGGTGCGCCCGGTTCCGAAGGTGAGCATGCTGACCATGAAGGTCAGCAGCAGGATCAGCATATGCTGGTTGCTGAGCCCGAGCACCAG
Source organism: Bradyrhizobium oropedii (assembly GCF_020889685.1). Taxonomy (GTDB): domain Bacteria; phylum Pseudomonadota; class Alphaproteobacteria; order Rhizobiales; family Xanthobacteraceae; genus Bradyrhizobium; species Bradyrhizobium oropedii. Next base: position 9,880 of record NZ_JACMYO010000235.1, on the reverse strand, counting down.
CTCCTTGTCGAGCACATGGGCGGCAAGGGCCACGGCGGGAACCGTGAGCCCGATGGTGGCGATCGAGGAGCCGAGCGCGAGGTTGATGCTCTTCTGCAGGTCGTTCTTGCGCGCCGCCGCCACCGCGGCAACGCTCTCCGGCAGCAGGATCAGCGCCGCCACCACCAGACCGGCAAAGGCCGGCGGCGCACCGATCTTGACCGTGACGACATCGACCACCAGCGAAAACTTCTTGGCCAGCAGCACCACCGCCAGCAGCGACACCAACAGCAAGGCAACGCTGATCGCGGTCATGCGGTCCGACATCACCTCGCCATGCGCGGCCGCCTCGTTGGCGCCGCCGACGAAGTAGTCGCGGTGGCGGATGGTCTGGGTGTATAGGAACACGGCGTAGAGCAGCAGGGTCACGATGCTGATCACGGCGAGCTGGGCCGTGGAATAGATCGGGCCCGGCGCCGTCAGCGTGAAATTCGGCATATCCAGCGTGATGGTCGCGAGCACGAACAGCACGCTGAGGTAGAGGTTGGCGCCGGTGATCTGGAAATCCTGCTCACGGTAGCGGATGCCGCCGATGAAGATGCAGAGCCCGACCAGGCCGTTGCAGACGATCATGACCACCGCAAACACGGTGTCGCGCGCGAGCGTCGGTGCCGGCGTGTCGCCCAGCATGATGGTCGAGATCAGCGCCACCTCGATAATGGTCACCGCGAGCGTCAGGAGCAGCGTGCCGAACGGCTCGCCGATCCGCTCGGCAATCATCTCGGCGTGATGGACGGCCGCGAACACAGTGCCGAACAGAATCACCAGCAGCACGGCCGCGAAGGCCCAGCCCCCGGCCGACGGTGCGAAGCTGTAGCCGGAGGCCGTGACTGCGGCAAACAACAGCACCGCCAGAACAGGATACAACCAGGCCGACCGTGGCATCGGTCCGTGTGCGCTCATCGTGGGGTCCCCTCACTTCCGGTGGTGCGATTATGCGATAGACAATCGCCTCCGTCAGCCTCTTGCGGCGTCGATAAACGGGCGCGCCGTCCCCATCGCACCGAAATCGTCGAGATTGTCGTGCCCGCCACCGGGCAGTCGCACGAACTGCTTGGGCTCACGGGCGAGATTGAACAGGCGCTCGCCGAAACGGATCGGGATCACCGGATCGTCGGTGCCATGCATGATCAGCAGCGGCACCGTCACGCCGTTGATTCGCCGGTCGGAGTGGAATTGATCCCGCATCAACAGGCTGATCGGCACAAACCAGAAGTGCTCGCCGGCGACGTCGGCCGTCGACGTGTACGGCGCCTCCAGGATCAAGCGGCCGACCGGATGTTCGGCGGTGAGCGCAACCGCAACGCCGGTGCCGAGTGAGAAGCCCCAGACCACGATCTGCGCGGGACGGTAGCGCGCTGCGGTGAACGCGTAGGCCGCCGCAGCATCCTGCAGCAGCCCCTGCTCGGTCGGAGATCCGCTCGAGCCCGCATAGCCCCGGTACGACAGCGCGACCAGCCCGGTGCCGTCGGCGATGATGCCCTTGAAGCGCGCAACCCGCCCGGCAAGGAAATCGCCATTGCCGGGAAAGAACAGCACCACCGGACGGCCGGGCTTCGCCGGCACATGCCAGACGATGACCTTCTCGCCGTCAGCAGTGGCCAGCACATGCTCTTCGGCCTCGGGAAGGCCGGCGGCTGCCGGCGCGGTCCGTCCCACCGGCGGAATCGGAAACAGCATCTCGCGCTGCTTGACGTACAGCACCGCAAGGCCACCGAGATAGACGACCGCGGCGACGATCAGCAGCCATTTCAGGATCGTCAGAACCACGCGCAAATCTCGCCTGCAGCTCTAGATTTAGTGTGTCCGATGATGTGGGACCCCATTGCTACTTTGCATGGGGTTGTTTCGCAGTTTTTGGTCCCGCCCTCGGTCTTTGGTAGCCGGCGAGAGTGGCCTGCGCCTGGAATCGAGCAGCTTTTCGACCTCGAGCGTGATGCTGTCTGGAACGGGCCGGCAAGCGCAAACTTTCGCATGCGCGACATGCCACTTGATGCGCTGCTCGCGCGTGGCCCGGGGCGGCATGCGATGCTGTCGATGCCACTCCCGGTTCAGAACCATCGAAGCCGTCCTACATCGCCTTGACGATGTTCTCGGTGACCTTCTTGGCGTCGCCGAGCAGCATCATGGTGTTGTCGCGGTAGAACAGCGGATTGTCGATGCCGGCGTAGCCGGAGGCCAGCGAGCGCTTGATGAACATCACCGTGCCGGCCTTCCAGACCTGCAGCACCGGCATGCCGTAGATCGGCGAGGTCTTGTCCTCTTCCGCCGCCGGATTGGTGACGTCGTTGGCGCCGATCACGAAGGCGATGTCGGCCTGGGCGAACTCCGAGTTGATGTCCTCGAGCTCGAACACCTCGTCATAGGGCACGTTGGCCTCGGCCAGCAGCACGTTCATGTGGCCGGGCATGCGGCCCGCCACCGGGTGAATGGCGTATTTCACCTCGACGCCTTCCTTCTTCAGCAGATCTGCCATTTCGCGCAGCGCGTGCTGGGCCTGCGCCACCGCCATGCCGTAGCCGGGCACGATGATGACCTTGGAGGCGTTCTTCATGATGAAGGCGGCATCATCAGCCGAGCCGAGCTTGGCGGGCTTCTGCTCGCCCGAGCCGCCGCCGGCCGCCGCGGTCTCGCCGCCGAAGCCGCCGAGGATCACCGAGATGAACGAGCGGTTCATCGCGTGGCACATGATGTAGGACAGGATCGCGCCCGACGAGCCGACCAGCGCGCCGGTGATGATCAGCGCCGAGTTGCCGAGCGTGAAGCCGATGCCGGCCGCGGCCCAGCCGGAGTAGGAGTTCAGCATCGAGATCACGACCGGCATGTCGGCGCCGCCGATCGGGATGATCATCAGCACGCCGAGCGCCAGCGCGATGATCGTGATCAGCCAGAAGTCGAGCGCGCTGCCCGACATCACGAGGCCGACGATGAAGAACACCAGCGCCAGCGCCAGCACGATGTTGATGACGTGGCGGAACGGCAGGATGATCGGCGCACCGCTCATCCGCGCCGACAGCTTCAGGAACGCAATCACCGAGCCGGTGAAGGTCAGCGCGCCGATCGCGACGCCGAGCGACATCTCGACCAGGCTCTGCGGATGGATGTCGCCGGGCGTGCCGATGTCGAACGCCTCGGGCGCATAGAACGCACCGGCGGCGACCAGCACCGCGGCCATGCCGACCAGCGAGTGGAATGCGGCGACGAGCTCGGGCATCGAGGTCATCGGCACGCGGCGCGCGATGACAGCGCCGATGCCGCCGCCGATCGCGACCGCGAGAATGACCAGCAGCCAGGCCACACCGTCGGCCGGCGGATGGCTCGCCAGCGTGGTGCCGACCGCGATCGCCATGCCGATCATGCCGAACATGTTGCCCTGGCGCGACGATGCCGGACTCGACAGGCCGCGCAGCGACAGGATGAACAGCACACCCGCCACGAGATACAATAGTGCAGAGAGATTGGCGCTCATCTCAGGTCCCCCCAAATTCTTACATCACCCCGAGGTGGTTGCCGTTACTTGGCTTTTTTCTTGTACATCGCCAGCATTCGCTGGGTGACCAGGAAGCCGCCGAAGATGTTCACGCAGGCGAAGATCAGCGCGACGAAGCCGAAGCCGCGGGCCCAGCCCGAGCCGCTCGACACCATGCCGACGCCGACCGCGAGCAGCGCACCGACCACGATCACCGACGAGATCGCGTTGGTCACGCTCATCAGCGGCGTGTGCAGCGCCGGTGTCACCGACCACACCACGAAATAGCCGACGAACACGGCGAGAACGAAAATCGACAGCCGGAACACGAAGGGATCAACGGCCTGCGCGAGATGCTCCATGGCTTCTCTCCTTACTTCGGCTGGAAGTTGGGATGGATGACGGCGCCGTCCTTGGTCAGCGCGGTGGCCTTCACCAGCTCGTCGTCCCAATTGACCGCGAGCGCCTTGTTGGCCTTGTCGACCATCGTCTCGATGAACGAGAACAGATTGCGCGCATACAGGCTGGAAGCGGAAGCGGCGACGCGGCCGGCGACATTGGTGTAGCCGACGATCTTGATGCCGTCGGTTTCGACGACCTCGCCGGGCTTGGCGCCCTCGACATTGCCGCCACGCTCGACCGCGAGATCGACCAGCACCGAACCAGGCTTCATCGATTTCACCATCTCGCCCGACACCAGCTTCGGCGCCGGACGGCCCGGGATCAGCGCGGTGGTGATCACGATGTCCTGCTTCTTGATGTGCTCGGCGGTCAGCGCGGCCTGCTTGGCCTGGTACTCCTTGGACATTTCCTTGGCGTAGCCGCCGGCGGTCTGCGCGTTCTTGAACTCCTCGTCCTCGACGGCGAGGAATTTCGCGCCGAGCGATTCGACCTGCTCCTTGGTCGCGGGCCGCACGTCGGTCGCCGTGACTATGGCTCCAAGCCGCCGCGCAGTCGCGATCGCCTGCAAGCCGGCAACGCCGACGCCCATCACGAACACCTTGGCGGCCGGAACGGTGCCGGCGGCGGTCATCATCATCGGGAACGCGCGGCCGAACGCCTCGGCACCCTCGATCACCGCCCGGTAGCCGGCCAGATTGGCCTGCGAGGACAGCACGTCCATCACCTGGGCGCGGGTGATGCGCGGCATCAATTCCATTGCAAACGCCGAAACGCCGGCATCGGCCATCGCCTTCAGCGCGGCATCGTTGCCATAGGGGTCCATGATCGCGACGACCAGCGCACCGCGCTTGTATTTGGAGAGTTCGGAGGCCTCGGGCCGCTTCACCTTGATGATGATGTCGGCGTCCTTGAGCGCATCGGCCGAGACGGTGGCGCCGGCTGCGGTGAGCTCCGAATCGGGCAGGCCCGACTTGATGCCCGCGCCCGGCTCGACCGCGACCTCGGCGCCGATCGCCTTGAACTTCTTGATGGTATCGGGCGAAACCGCAACCCGCGGCTCGGACGGATCAATTTCCTTGGCAACGGCGATCTTCATGGGCCCTCCGGCGGCGCGAGCGGCGCACGCGTCTTCAAACTAGCGTTATTTTCGCCAGATTGGATACCCGGTTTTTGCATCCGGGTTTCGACAGAAATTCCGGCACCGCCGCGGGACGGCGATGCCGCTAGCCGATCAGGGATCAGACCAGGAAATAGGCCATCAGAGCGAGGAGGATGGCGACGCTGATGGTGCCGTATTTGACCAGGATGAGAAACCCTTCGTAGGTCTGCTCATGCGCCACGTAATCGTTGCCGTCGGCGGTCGTATAGGCCACTTCGCTATGGTCTGCCATCGCTGTCCCCAGTCAGAAATTCGCGTTCTGCGAGCCATTACCGCAAACAGGTTGGCAGGGCAACGGCGTGGTCCCGATCGGGCGATTTGAAGCGCAAATCGTCCCCGATTCACCCCTCGAGCGACGGCCCCGCGGCTGCCCCGCGGGCAGGATTGATCTCCCAAATGCAGGCATCATGGAACGATCATGCCGTCCGGCGAAAAAAACGCCGAACGAAGCTGATGCAAGGCCCGGGCTGCCACCCGAACTGGCCGGAAGACCGATGGGCGTCAACCCATCGCCTCCAGCTCGTCGATCATGCCGGCAATGACGGAGAGGCCGCCGTCCCAGAATTTCGGATCCTTGGCATCGAGCCCGAACGGCCGCAGCAACTCGGAATAGTGCTTGGTGCCGCCGGCGGCGAGCATGTCGAGATAGCGCTCGGCGAAACCCTCCGACGCATGCTCGTAGACCGCATAGAGCGAGTTCACCAGGCAATCGCCGAACGCATAGGCGTAGACGTAGAACGGCGAGTGGATGAAGTGCGGGATGTACATCCAGAAGGTCTCGTAGCCCGGCTTGATCTCGATCGCCGGTCCCAGGCTCTCGCCCTGCACGCTGAGCCAGAGCTGGCCGATCCGCTCGGCGGTGAGCTCGCCATTCTTGCGCTCAGTATGGACCGCGCGCTCGAACGAATAGAACGCGATCTGCCGCACCACGGTGTTGATCATGTCCTCGACCTTGCCCGCGAGCAGCGCCTGGCGCTGCTTGGCGTTCCTGGTCTGCGACAGCAGCCGCTTGAAGGTCAGCATCTCGCCGAACACGCTGGCGGTTTCCGCCAGCGTCAGCGGCGTCGGCGCCATCAGCGCGCCGTTCTTCGCCGCCAGCACCTGATGGACGCCGTGGCCGAGCTCATGCGCCAGCGTCATCACGTCGCGCGGCTTGCCCTGATAATTCATCAGCACGTAGGGATGCGCCGACGGCGTGGTCGGATGCGAGAACGCGCCGGGCGCTTTGCCCGGACGGACCGGCGCATCGATCCAGCGATCGTCGAAGAAGCGCTCCGCGATCTCGGCCATTCTGGGCGAGAAGCCGTTATAGGCCGACAGCACCATGTTGCGCGCCTCGGGCCAGGCGATCGTCCCGGTCGCCGCGAACGGCAGCGGCGCATTGCGGTCCCAGTGCGGCAGCTTCTTCTTTTTGAACCAGCCGGCCTTCAACGCGTAATAGCGGTGCGACAGCTTCGGATAGGCCGCGCGCACGGAGGCGACCAGTGCGTCGACCACCTCGCGCTCGACGCGGTTGTTGAGATGGCGGGAGTCCGCGACATCCTGGAAGCCGCGCCAGCGATCGGAGATTTCCTTGTCCTTGGCGAGCGTGTTGGTGATCAGCGCGAAGGTGCGCTCATTGTCCTTGAAGGTCTTGGCCAGCGCCTGCGCGGCGGACTTGCGCTTGTCCCCGGCCTTGTCCTGCAACAGGTTCAGCGTCGGCTCGATCGCGAGCTCCTTGCCTGAGACCTTGAAGCGCAGGCCGGAGATGGTCTGGTCGAACAGCCGGTTCCAGGCTGCGTAGCCGCTCTGCGCCTTCTCGTGGAAGAGCTGCTCGACGCGATCCTCGAGCTGGTACGGCTTGTCCTTGCGCAGATCCTCGATCCACGGCCGGTAGTGGCCGAGTTCGGGTTCTGCCATCGCGCGCTCGATCACATCATCGTCAACCCGATTGAGCTCGAGCGAGAAGAACAGGAGATGTACCGATGCGGCGGTCAGCCGTTCCGACACGTCGCCATAGAACTTCGAGATCGCGGGATCGACGCTGTCGCCGGCATGGACCAGACCGGCATAAGAGCCGAGACGGCCTGCCAGATCGTCGATCGCCTCGTAGCGGCGGACCGCCTCGGCAAGCCACTTGCCGCCGCCTTCCCTGGCGGTATTTTCAGCAAGCTTGCCCTTGAAGTCGGTCTCAAACGCGACGCAATCTGCATCCATTTTCTGCAGATCGCGTGCAACCTCTGGCGCGTCGATACCGGAGTAGAGATCTGCCAGATTCCATTCCGGAAGCTTGCCGGTCTTGCTGGCTGCCTTTTTCGCCGCCGGGCCGGCCGGGGCCGGTTTGCGTTGCGCTGCCGTTTTGCGCAGCGCGGTGTCCTTGCGGAGAGCGGCCTTGCTGAGAGCAGACTTGTTCGGAGCAGTTTTGGAGCGCGAGGTCATCTTGTTCGTAACCTTACTTCAGTCGGAAAGATGTCGGCGGCGGCGGAATGAATGCGGGTTTGCAAGGTTTAAGAGTGCGTTAATCGGCATCGGCGACAGTGCCCCGATTCGAGACAAATAATCGTAGCGTGCGGGGAAAACCATGGCTGCCACCATTTTGATCGCCGATGATGACGCAGTACAGCGTCGTTTGGTTGAAAACATGGTGCAGAAGTGCGGCTATGAGCCCCTCGTCGTGGACAGCGGCGACGCGGCGGTAGCGGCCTTGACCGCATCCGAGACGCAGACGATCGATGCCGTCGTGCTCGACCTCGTGATGCCGGGCCTCGACGGTCTCGGAGTCCTCGCAAAGATTCGTGAAGCTGGTTTGAACGTCCCGGTCATCGTCCAGACCGCGCATGGCGGCATCGACAATGTGGTGTCGGCGATGCGCGCCGGTGCCCAGGATTTCGTGGTCAAGCCGGTCGGCTTCGAACGGCTGCAGGTGTCCCTGCGCAATGCCCTCAACGCCTCGGCGCTCAAGGGCGAATTGCAGCGCATCCGCCACAGCCGCGAGGGCCGGCTGACCTTCTCCGACATCATCACCCGCAGCGAGGCGATGGCCGGGGTGCTGCGCACCGCGCAGAAAGCCGCATCCTCGACGATTCCCGTGCTGATCGAGGGCGAGTCCGGCGTCGGCAAGGAACTGTTCGCGCGCGCCATCCATGGCAGCAGCGAGCGCAAGGCCAAGCCGTTCGTCGCGGTGAACTGCGGCGCAATCCCGGACAATCTCGTCGAATCGATCCTGTTCGGCCATGAGAAGGGCGCCTTCACCGGCGCCACTGAGCGTCACCAGGGCAAGTTCGTCGAGGCCCATGGCGGCACGCTGTTCCTCGACGAGGTCGGCGAATTGCCGCTGGCCACGCAGGTCAAGCTGCTGCGCGCGCTGCAGGAAGGGACCGTCGAGGCGGTCGGCGGCCGCAAGCCGGTCAAGGTCGATGTCCGCATCATCTCGGCGACCAACCGCAAGCTGCTCGATCTCGTGAAAGCCGGCCAGTTCCGCGAGGACCTGTTCTACCGCCTGCACGTGCTGCCGCTGACCATTCCGGCGCTGCGGCAGCGGCGCGAAGACATTCCGCATTTGCTGCGGCATTTCCTGGCGCGGTTCTGCGCCGAGGAGAACCGCAACATCACCGGAATCAGCGGCGATGCGATGGCGTATCTGGCGCAGCTCGACTGGCCGGGCAACATCCGCCAGCTCGAGAACACGGTGTATCGCGCCGTGGTGATGAGCGACGGCGACCAGCTTGGGCTGGCCGATTTCCCGCAGGGCAGCGCGCATCCGGTGCCGGAAGGCAAATCCTTGCAGGGCGAGCCGCTGGTGGTGTCGCCCTCCACGGCCCCCGCCATGATTTCCGGTAACGAAATACCTGTGACCACTGCCCTCCCCACTGCGGGCCGCCTCTCGATGCTCAACGCCGCGGGCGAGGTGCGCCCGCTGGAAGATCTCGAGAACGAGATCATCCGCTTCGCGATTTCGCATTATCGCGGACAGATGTCGGAGGTCGCGCGCCGTCTCAAGATCGGCCGCTCGACCCTCTACCGCAAGCTCGATGAAGCGGCGGCCGGCACGCGCGCGACCGACCCCACCTAGGTCGCATTGGCCTCGGGGCCGATCAAACAATACCAGGGAACCTTTTGAACCGTGTCGTGGCGGTGACAGACAAAGGCTGTGCCGCGTGGCAAAAACGCACAGCCCGAGCGAAATCAGCTGCTTCGAGGTCAGTTTGTCGTGAGTTGCCCCGCATGGCGCTGGCTGCATACGAGGGGCAAATGTATCGTCTGCGTTCGTTGCGTGCAGGCGTGCGAGTCGATCGAGAGGCCGGCGCTTTCGCGCAAGCTATGAAACAAATACTGATTTGAACTGTTCCAGTTTGACCAGGAGCAGTTCCACCCAGGGGGTGTGACGATGCGTGACTGTTCGAACAACCGTCGGGGATTTGACCGCGTATTGACGGCGGTCGCGGCAACCTTCCTCACGGTGTCCGCGACCGCAGCCTTCGCACAGGACACGCCTCGATCCAGCGCCGCGGAACTCGCGATCGACGCCGCGATCCCGCGCCCCGAGCCGGCCAACGTGCCGCCGCCCACCGCGGGCGATTTCAAGGCCGACACCACCGCCGCACTGCCCGACGCCGCCAAGCCGGCCGACGTGAAACCGACGAACGTGCAGGCCACCGAGACCAAGCCCGTTGATGCGAAGCCTGTCGATACAAAGCCGGCAGAGCCGAGCGCGACGGCAAAGGCCGTCGAACCAAAGCCCGCCGATGTCGCCACGGCGCCGGCAACGAAGCCCGCCGATGCACCGAAGACCGATACCGCGGTCGCGCCGGCAGCGGCCTCGCCCGCTCCCG
>NZ_JACMYO010000234.1 GCF_020889685.1 Bradyrhizobium oropedii | reverse complement strand
TACCCGAACCGGACCCTGCATTGAAATTGCAGGGTTTTTGGCAACGTCTAACCCCGTTTGTTCACGTCCGGTTCGGCTGTTTCTGTTGCGTATCTGTTGCGCTCCGGCCGAGATGGCGGGACCGCTCAACGACGCCGTCGAAACCGCCCGGGATGTGGTGCCCGTAGACCTTCTTGATGATCTGGATCGATACGCCGCAGTAGTCCGACACTTTATCTATAGGCACACCGGACCGCAGGTACCACGAGATCGAGGTGTGCCGCAGAGTATGGGGAACTACCTTCAGTTCCTTGATCTCGGTCGCCAGCCCGGCCTTCTCGACGACGCCGTCCCAGCCGTTGCTGACCCGCTGGACCGGCTTGCCGTGCACCTCGATCACAGCCTTGGTGGAGATGCCGAGCCGGTGCCAGCGTCGCATATGGGCGAGAAGCCGCGGCGGCAGGTCAACCGTCGGTTGGCGCTTGTTTGATTGCTTCTTGCCATAGGCCAGGCGCCGGAACTCGCCGTTATCGAGGTTGACGTAGCCGCGGCCGATCGTCGGGATCAACGCGGCGCCGCAGACTGCCCCTGCCCGGGTGCCGGTATAGAGTGCGACCAGGATGAACCGGGCGATATGGCGGGAGGTCAGGCGCCCCTTCTCGTCGCCATCGTGATCGCAGCGCTTGCGCCAGGCTGCCCAGATCAACCGGGCCGCCTCGTCGCGGGTCAGCCAGCGCTCGCGCGCCGGCGCGGCATCCGGGAGCACCGGCCGGAACAGCATCTGCACGCCGCCAACCATGTCCCTGATGTGGTAATTGATGGCCGCGGCCAGTGTCTCGAGCTCGCGCCGGGCGGCGCTCTGCGAACCGCGCTGTCGGGCGAACTCCCGCTGACGCTGACCGTTCAGCTGGCCGACCGTGTCGTTCCCGAAGAACTCGTTCAACTTGCCGATCATCGCGAGCCCGGCATCGGGTCGCGAGCTGTGCATGATCTTTTCGTCAGAATAGACGGAGAGCGCGTCGGCTACTTTGATCGCATTGGGATCACCGCCGCTGCGGCTGGCCTTGGGGTCGAGCTTTTGGAGGATGTAGTCCGCAAGCTTTCTTTCAGCTTCTTCACGCGCGCCCTGCACGCATCCTGTGCCGACGGTTCGCTGACCGTCGCGGATGTTCCACATGGGGGTGCGGCCTTTGGCTTTAAAGAGACTGAGCCTTGGGCCTTTGGGGGGACGCGGCATAGGTTCCTCATTTCGGCGATCGCCCGGAGCGTCGTGTAATCCTTTCCGGCGATTCGCCAGATCTCAAGCCTCCCTCGGTCGGCTTCTCGCCGCAATCCACTGACCGTCATCCCGCCACCGGGGAATGCGCGCTCGGCCGCGATCGCCAGGCGCAGTGGCGTGTCGTCGGTGATCTCGGCCTCTGGTTGGCTCTTGTTCATCGCAAAAGGTGCTTCGAGTTCAGGGCCTTCCGGCCGGAAGCTTCATTGCCGGACGAGGCGCTTCATCGGGTTTCCGGATGCCGGTATAGAGCCGATGGGCATCTTCGAGGCCTTTCTCGTGCCCGTCCCAATAGCCGACCCGGTAAATCACGCGCCCGGCAGCGAACAGCGGCAGCGACGTCGAGATCAGCAATGCGATGGTGAGCCAGGTCGGCATGCTACCGCTCCGACCTCGCGCGCCCGTACCAGCAGCTCCTGCAGATGTTGTCGTCGAACCTGTCGCTATCGAGGCGCCAGACCGCAGCACCGCACTTCTGACAGATGAAGGCGCGGGCCTGGCGCGGATATGTGGATGGTTTCTTCAATTGTCCTCGTCGCCGTCGAGTTCGCCGCGATCTTCGTCGTCTTCCTCGAACGGCTCGTCTTCCTCGGTCGGCCCGTGGTCACGGAAGGGGATCGCCGGCACATAAGCGTGCTCGGCGTGCCGCATGACGGTCTTCTCGTCGGTCAGCGTGTAGGAGAAGATCGAGCTGCCACCGTAGAAGTGCGTCGACCAAGTCACGTCGTCCTTGCCGGGTCCGAGTTTCGGTACGTCGATCCGAAGCATCTTCGCCCCGAAGCGCTCTTCCTCGCGAGACCGGCCGACATGGCGGCGATGGCCGAAGATTTCGACGATGGCCCATTCCCAACCGTCAGCAACATCGGAGGGCGCGGGCGGGATTTCGACGATGGTCGCGGTTTCGTGCATGTCAAGGTGCTCCGGTTTCACAGCTCGAAGGTGGACTTGTAGAAGCGGGATTTTGGAGGAGACGGCGGCGGCGCGGCGGGCGGAGCCGTCACGCCTCGTCCAGGGCCATCGCCCGAGAACCGGGCGAAGTGTTTATTGACCGTGCGCGTGGAGCATTTGAGCGACCGCGCAGCGTCCCGGGCGCTGACGCCAGCCCGGAACGAAGCCCGCAGCTGACCGATCTCTGCCTCGGTCAGCCGGCCGCCGTTCGACCGGGTCTTTTCCCAATCGTCCTTGCGATGGGCCATCAGCGCTTGGCTTTCTTGGCCGCCTTCTTCGCGGGCTTCGCAGCCGCTGCCGGCTTCTGGACCTTTGCCCCGCCCCACCCCTTCGAGCCGGGTCCGTCGTAATGCTTGGTCCGCAGCTCGGGCGGAAGCCAGCCGGTTTCCCGCGCGGCGATCGAAACCTGTTCCACCAGTTCAGACTTGCGCGCCGGCGGCGAGGTCTTCGATCCGTGGATCTCTGCATAGGCAACGCCGCCGATCTTCGCGCTCGCGGACTTGAAGTAGTCGACCGCGTCGAAGTTATCCCGCAGCGCTTTGTTCATCGCCTTCGGATCGATCGCCTCGCAGACCGTGCGGGCATCGCCATGATCAGGCTCCATCGGACCGCCATTATGGCGGCAGAACTGGAATGCTCGCCCAACGAACATCGCGAACATCGTCGCGCGCTGTTTCGGCGCCAGCTTCTGGGCGTGAGCGAGCGCTTTATCGAACTCCCACTCCTTCTCTTCGTCGTCGACATGGCCGTAGCCGCGAACCTGCAGCTTGACGTCGCTATAATCGGCTCCCTGGTCGCAAAGCAGTGCAGCCAGTCCCATGCAGAACGCCAGCTCGGGCTCGAGAATGATCGCCTGGGAGGCCGATTTGGTCAGCACCTCGGAGAGCTTGTAATTGAGCGCCTGCGAAATCTTGGGCTCGGCGTCTTCGGCTGCGGCCTCACCATTGGCGGCGGTCTTTTTTGCCGCCTTGGTCTTGGCGGCCTTGTCAGCCGCCTTCTTCTGCTCTGGCTTCTGCAGGATGTATTCGTCCAACTCGCCATCCCTGCCGACATATAGCGCGAGGCCCCAATCCTTTCGCTTCGTCTTGGCGAACTGCTCGACAGACTCATAGGCGCGCTGCCAGCTGTGCTCGCATCCCTTCGGCAACGTCGAGTGCGGCTCGGCCCACGACCAACCAAGGCCGATCATGCGCTCGCATTCCGCCTTGATTTTCTCGTCAGCCAACCGTCGAGCGATCGGCAGATCCTCGATCACGTGATCGGAGCCGAAGAGATCCTCGCGAAGGTTGCCGCCGGCGGCCCTGTAGGCGTCCACGCCGATAAAGGCGACGAGCTGCCCGCCCTCGTTCGAATTGCCCACGATAGCGTCACGGACCTGCCACTTCACCGTCAGCCGCTTCTGCTTCTTCAGCTTCTCGAGCATCGCATCTTGTTGGGCGTGGTCGCCCGCCAGCGTGAAGAGCTGCGCGATCGCCTCCGGCTCGTCATCATCGAAATCGCCGCGACTGGAAAACGCGCCTTCCTTCCAGGCCTCGCGGACCTTCGGCGAGAGCTGGCCGAGCGCGAGATACTGCCGGACTTCCGGGATCGGCAGGCCGTATTCCTTGGCAATATCCTCTGTCTGCTTTCCGCATTCCTTCAGGTCTGCGAATGCCTCGTAAATGTCGACCGGATGCATGTCCTCGCGGATGAAATTGAGCGTCAAGCTGGTGTCGATCGCAGCAGCTCGGTCAGCATCGCGAAGCGAGCACTTGATCGGCGTCGCCTTATCGAACTCGCCATCGCGGGCAAGGATATGCAGCGCGGCCAGCCTTTTGCCGCCGTCTGTCACGAAGAAGCCGCCGCTGTCGTTCTTGCGCACGGTGAGCGGCTGAAGGACGCCTTTCGCCCGGATGCTGGCGAGAATGCTCTCGTCAGGTTCAAGATCGGTATGGCGGACGTTGGCCGGGTCGATCTTCAGGTCGAAAAGCTTGGCTTCGATGATCTGCATGGTGGTCTCCTCAATGTGCTGTGGTCTCAATCAAGTTCCAGGAAGCTGCGTCCGCCGGCCGGGCCAATGCGCGGCGCCGTTCGGAAGCTCGGTGATGCCATTGCCGTAGACGAGCTTCTGCTGCGTGCCGGTCCAGCGGCCGAAGCCGTTCCGAATCCCGACCAGGCCACGCGCCGTCCACGTCATCGGCCACGCCGATATCCAGTGACTATCAATGAACTGCGCGACCGCGACCGGGCCGAGATAGGCCTCTTCCTCTTCGAGGACGCGGGGCTCTCGGCGGCTCATGCGGCCTCGCACTCGTCTTCGGTCGCTGCCAACATGACGCCGCGGTTGTGGACGCTATGGGCGTTGCGGGGAATGCCGAACCGGTCGGTCAGCGCCTTCGCAATCGCCGGATAGCTCGCGCCGGCGACGCGCATTTCGAGGAGCACAGCATCGTGTTCCGGCGTGTACGGATTGATCGTGACGCCGTTCCGCTGATAGGCCTTCATGCGATATTGGGTCGGTTTCTTGTCGACCATGCCGTTGCAGAGCATGAACCAATAGACGGTGCCGCCCTTCAGGCCGAGCTTCTGCGCGATCTTGCCGGAAGTCGGCTTCTGCATCGTCGCGACGAGCTGCTCGATCTTCTTTGCAACCTCCTCGGTGATGACCCGGCGCTTCCTCATTCCATCACCCCGAAGCAATCCGGCGTCGAGCACGCCGCACGGACGTGACCATTCACCGACGCCCGCACCCAGCGGACCTTGCCCTCTTTGCAGGCCGGGCAATCAAACTCTCCGCTCTTGCCCCATTCAGGCCGGTTCTTCTTGTCGCGAGACGAGCCGGGAATTTCAGCGAGGACGATCAGCATCCGGGCGGCGCGCTCGTCGCGCCACTTTTCCCAGGTCTCACGCTCTGCGTCGGTGTGCTCTTCCCGCTTGTCACAGGCGACCTGATGCGGGCTCTTCGGCATGCAGGGCGATGCGGCGCCAGGGGCTGTCAGATCGATGCCGATGGCGCACTTCGGTCCGCAATCCTCTGGCATCGGACCAGACCGCACATAGTCATAGTGGCGACAATGGTAGCCGGCCGGTTCTGGCCGCTGGAACTTGCTCGTCATCCCGTCACCCATGATTGCAGCTCGACCACACCACTGCCCGGGTAGCTGACCAGCTCCAGCCGGCTCAGCTCCGAGAGCCGATCGCGGATGTTCGAGCTGTCCGGAGACCAGCCGCACGCCGCGGCGAGGTCCGGACGGGAGATCGGGGTCTGGTCGAGATTGTGAGCATCGAGCAGCCGATCGAAGAGAACGCGCTGCGGGTTGCTCAAGATCGACCGGATGCTATCGACGAGAGTCTGCGCGGTGTCGGGCGCCGGCGCCGCGGCGATGCCGGCATCAGTCAACCTCACCATGCCGGTGTCGGGATATTCGACCAGGCCGAGCTTAGACACCTCCGACAAGCGATCGCGGACGTTGCTCGATGCTGGCGACCATTTGCAGACCACGGCGAGCTGCGCGCGCGAGACATTATACTGGCCCATGGCGCGCCACCAGGCCATCGCCCGCAACAGCGTTCGCTGCGGGTTCGTAAGGGATGCATCACCGCTCGCCGCCGGTGATGATGTCGAGCGCGCGGACGGTGCAGGCGCGCGCTCGGTCTGCGCCCGGATGGATCGCGGCGGGCTGGGGGCCGCTGGCGAGGCAGATGCGTATTGCTGGTCGAGAGTAAAAGTTAGATCGTGCTTGATCGCATGCGCGACGCTGTTCTTCATGATCTCGAACTGGTGACCGGCCTGTGCCCGAGCCTCATCGAAACCGGCCTTGAAGCCACGATTGAAGCCGTCCCGGTCGGCGACAACGGCGACCGCATTTAGATCAGCCGTATCGGCCCTGGCCGACTGCGCTCTATCGCGCTCGGTCTCCAACCGGCGCTTATCGTGCTCCAAGGCGTGAATGCGATCACGCAGCTTCTTCGGATCATCGGCTTCCGCCTTCGTGACCTCCTCGCCGATCAGGGCGCGCAGCGCGACCTCGTCGACCGGAGCCGTCTTGACGTCGATCTCGGCGGCGTCGCTGTCCGGCGTCGCCGTATTGTCGAAGGTCTTGAACTTCGGGAACGCGACGCGCTCGAAAATCTGTGCCTCACCGGAACATATCCAGCCGGTACCGGTCGGCAGCGATGCCAGCGTCGGACTGACCTCGGCCGCCTTCGCTTTGTCCGCATTCTTGAGCCAGTTCAGCACCGGACCCTGATCGGCATCCATCGTCAGCCGGTGCGCGATCAGCGTCTCGCAGCTGCCGAGCACCGCATTGTGCAGCGCCTGGACACGCTGCGTCGCGACGATCAGCTTGATGCCCTTGGTCCGGCTGCCCGTGGCGAGCTTCTTCGCCCAATGGATCGCCATGTTCTCGGCGCCGAATCCAGCCCGCTCCTTCGGCGCGATCTCGTGCGCCTCCTCGATCACGAGGTAGACGACGCCGCGGACATTCTTCCAGAGAGCCTGGGCGAAGTCGACGAAGAACCGCTGAATTCCGCCCGGCTCGAAGTCGGCCATGTCCACGATCGACAAGGGCAGCTTGCCGGTACCGACGAGCTGGCCGATCACCTTCCCGGCCGACGAATGCAGAGGGACGTGTCCGCGCGGTCCTCCCAGAATCTGGAACGGCAGGCCGGCGCTCTTGCCGCTGGCGCTGGACGTGATGCCCCACCAGTCGGATTTCAGGGTATCGAGGACGCAGACACGGGCACCATCGGCCGCGACCTGCTCGATCAACAGCTTGTTGGTTGAGGTTTTCCCAGCGCCAGTTTTCCCCAAGATCGCGGTGTGGTGTTTGAGAATTTCGGGGTCAAATATTTTCATTGTCCGCGAGCCTGCGCATTGCGCCGACGCGACTCGACGGCATTTCGAATGTGCTCTGGCGAGTGCGCCCTCCCCTTGAGGTGGAGCCTCGCGTGCTCAGCTTGGCTGGGGAGAACGTCAAGATTGGACGGGTCATTGTTCCGGATGTTCTCGTCCGCATGATGGACAATCTCGCCGGGCAAGAGCGGGCGACCGAGCTTTTCCTCGGCTACGACCCGATGCTCGTGCCGACCGTTCAGCTTTCTGTAGGACTTGCCGGCGCCCCTGCCGCGCTGGGTGTTGCCGCGTTTGGCTGCAGACTCACGCGCAATCCGCGCGTTGTGATCCGGTGGCAGGGTTGCAGCTAGACCGCACTTCCGGCTGCAAAACCGCGCGTTCGGGAACTTCTTCGCGACCGGAAACTCGCCACCGCAATGAGCGCAGTTCGCCATGCGGAGTATTTTCGCGGGGTCGCTCTTGTATGCTGGCTGCTTCATGGCCGCGCGTACGCCTTCCTCCGCTCGTCGAGATGATGACGAGCGGTGAACTTGGTGTCGGCGTCCATCTCGGACTTGTTGACGATCCAGCTGAGATAATCGCCCGGGAGGTCAGACCAGGCTGAGCCCTTGTGCTTGCCGAAGGTCACGCGCGGTAGCAGCGACGGCCCCGCCGTCCATTCGATCATGTCGGCAAGCGACGCACCGGCCTTGATGGCCTCGACCAGGATGTGTGCCGTGACATAGGCGTCCGGCGCCGCGCGGTGCGGAGGCATCGCAAGAGCGTCATCGAGCTCGATGCCGAGGAAATAGCGGAGACACTGGTTGGTGTGGCTTGGGCACTCGGGCCATAGCCGGCGCGCGACCTTCAAGGTGCAGATCCACGGCTTACCGGCTCCGGTGAAGAACTGCTGCTCGAAGCCCGCGTTGTGCGCGACGAAGACGTCGACCGACGGATGGTTGAGCGCAATCAGGCCCTTGTCGATCGGCGGCGCATTGGCAAGATCGGCATCGCTGATGTGGTGGATAGCGCGGGCCTCCGGAGGCATCGGCCGCTTGGGATTGACCAGCATTCCGGTCGGTTCGCCGATATTGACCAACTCGCCCGCATTGGTGCGGACGTCGCAATAGCCGATCTCGCACAAGGCGGCATCGGGCGGCATGCCGGTGGTCTCACAATCCCAAACCCGGAAAAGCATCAGATGGACTCCTGTGGTGCTGGATAGTCGCGCGCGAGCTGCGTCAGCGATCGCGTGTCGGTCGGCTCGAGCTTGGTGCTGGCGAGGATCGTCAGGCCTTCGCAGCCGACGCGCGGATCGTCAAAGAGAACCTGCGGCGCCGGGCCGTTGAGACCCCAGACCCAGCAGAAGGTGCGCGGGCGGGTGTCGGTCATGACTCATGCCCCGGCGGAAGCACAAGGCCGCAGAAGCCGCGCCGATCGGCGCAAGCCTTCGTGAACTCTTGCTCCGCGATGTCGCGCGGCTCTTCCCAAAAGCCACCGGCCCAATCATTATCTTTCTCGCCGCCGACCATCGGAATCCATTCCGCATTCGCCGGAACATCGGCCGCGCGCTCCGGACCGCGTTTGCTCCTCAGCTCCTTGGGCTCTTCGGTATCTGGCCAGAATGTCCTTGGCTCACGCAGCTTCGGTTTAGGATCGCGCCAACGCCAAGCCATGCATCGAGATCCGCGACAACTCCAAGGACCGCCCTCTCTGATACCAACTCCGTCGTCGCCACGAATTTCAACGATGTGAAAGGTGTGCGGACAGATTTTATCGTTGGCCTCTTCTTCCGTGGTCACGGCCATGGCGGCATCTCCAACAGCGCAGCATATGAAGGGGCAGCCTGCCGGGACTCGGCTAGCGCAGTTGCCTGATTGTCGTCGGGCAGTGCGGCTGCACCGATGATGGCTGCGCTGCTGTCCCTGCCCGCGGCAGGCTTCTCGTCGGGGCGCATGCCCCTGATCTCGTCGTTCAGGGTGCTGACCAGATAACCCTGCGCCGATCCGTCGATCGCGCGCCAGAAGCTCATGGCGAGGTTCAGCTGATATTCGCCTTCGACGATCACGTTGAAGTCGTCGACCTGGACGTACCGGAGGCCGAACGTGTTGAGCGCGGCGATGCGCGAGGCGCTCGCCGGTTCTGCCCGGCGCCAGCCGCGGTGTTGTTCGCGGATGCGTTCGGCCTGGCTGGTCATGATTCCTTGCGCTCCATCGCGACAATGTCGAAGCCGAGACTGTTCAGGAGGCTGCGGAAAGACCGCGCCGCGGCGATCCACATGGATTTCTGTGCCGGCGTCCGGTCCGACCACAGCGGACGCATCAGACCGTGCCGGTACCGCAGCATTGCCTCGCCGAGAGCTTCGGCGATCTCGTGGTCGGTCTGTGCCGAATCCCAGGCCAGCAACGCCTCGCCTGGCGAGAAGAACACTCGGCCGATCGCGGGCATCTCGTAGCGCTGTTCGATGGTCTCGAACTCGCCATCGGCGCCGACATCGGCGAGTTCGCAGACCACGACAAGGCCGGGGCAGTTCTGCACGTCATAGACCTGCCGGACGCGGCCGTGGTCGAGCGCCACAGTCTCGCGCAATTTGGAGATCATCACCTGTTCGGCGGCACTCATGACCGGTCTGCGTCCCTGATCTCGCGGCACTTCTTCGCCAGCTTTTCCTGCTGCGCCTCGCGGGCATCAGAGCCGACATGCGCCTTGTTGCGGAGATCCTTCTCCTGCTTCCAGCGGGCCTCGCCCTCGTCGGCATCGGTCAGAGCCTCACGCCACGCATCCGAATAGCGGATGTATTCGGCCTCGTTCTTCGGTGCCGTCATGTTGCTGGCATCAGATTTCGGGCCATCGGCCGCCCCCTTCCCCTGCGCACCTTTGGGAGGATTCGAGGGGTTAGAGGCGGCCTGGCCTGACGCAACGGATCCCGCTGAAGGGCTTTCGGTCGGCTGCGTCGAAGCTGCTGAATTGGTGGCGGGGCCAGCTCTGTCAGGACCCGAGCCAGTCTGTTGCTCGGATGTCGCTGGCCCCGCCTTCCCCGCGTCGGCTTGGGAAGGTGCTGCGGATTCCGAATGTGCTTCGGATTCTGCTGACGCGGTGGAATCGGGTTGATCTGTGTCGTTCGGAGCCATCGATGGCGCATCGGACGAGGCTAGAATGTCGAGCTTGTCCGCGAGTGACCGCGCGCCGGCAGGCGTGATGTCGCGTGGTGCTGGCATGGTCTCCAGCTCCTCGACGATGGGCATGCCAAGCATGACCTCCGGTGCGTAGAGACGAATAAGCATGGCAGCCGATCGCCAGCGCAGCATGTGCTCAGGCATCGACGTGTATTTCGGGTTCTTGATCCAGTTCTCAGCACGTGCCATGCGCATGTCGCACGTCGCCTCGATAGCCTCGCCGCTGTCTGCGAGAACCGCCATCGCGGTCACAGCAAGCCCGGCATTGGGATCGTCGTTAGCTGTCTTCCATGTGATGCGTCCCTTGAAGACACCGGCGCGATTGGCTCGGGCGATCACATACTCGGTCTTCCAGCCTGGCCGGCCGCTCACGACGTAGATGTTCTGGAAGACCGTCAACGGCTCTTCGTTGAGCCGGCGAGCGATCTGATAGGCGATGAGACAATCGGCCACCTGCCCCTTGAGGTGGGGCGGCACGAGGTTCGAAGACGCAAACACCTTGGCTACGCGCTGTGCGTGCTCAAAGGCGTATGGGTCAGAGAATACGTCGGCCGTGGCAACAAAGCGAGGTGACGCGATAGCTGGAAGCTGAACGACCTCTGCGGAGCTGGCTTCATCTGAAGTGTCGGACATGTGGAATCCTCGTGAGACGCTCAGCGGAACTGCGCGCTGGTGGTGGGGAAGACGCGGACGCCACGCAGCGGCACGGTGTCCTTGTGGATGCGGACATAGGCGCGGATAGCCTTCTCGAGATCGGCCCGGCTGATGTGCGAGCGCAGGGCTTCAAGGTCGACGGCGCCGAGCTCGGTGATCTCGAAGTCGAACGATTGCGCCAAGGTCGCGAGGCCGCCGCTGGTCGCGCGCGTCCGAGCCATGTCGGCCGGCTTCTCCTCGGCGGCGCGCTGCGCCTGGCTGGCG
>NZ_JACMYO010000233.1 GCF_020889685.1 Bradyrhizobium oropedii | reverse complement strand
GGCGGGGCGCCGGACCCCTGGTTCCCGCCTTGAGATTGGCCTCGGCGAGCCGCGCCTCGCGGATGCGCTCCTTCGCACGTGCACCCTCGCGGTGGCGCGCCAGCACGCCCGCCACGGACGAGGCGCCCCTCGCCCACAGGCCGATGAAATGACCGGCGACGCGGCCGGTGGTGCCCCCCGCCCAGACCAGCTCGAACGGCGAAAACAGCCGCCAGCGGTCGTCGCCCCACAGGATGCTGCGCGCAATCAACTGGCCTGCGAGCGCCGAGGTGTTGAGCCCCTGCCGGCCGAAGCCGCTCGCCACCCACAGGCCTCTGCGCAATTGCCCGATCTGCGGCATGCCATGCACGGTGACGCCGACCGCGCCGCCGAACATGTCTGCGATCGGAACCTTGCCGAGTTGTGGAAACACCGTGGCGATGCGGCGCTGCACCGCCTTACCAAGCCGCTTTGGCTGCGCGTCCCAGGTAGTTTCGGGACTGGCCCACAACAGACGATCGCCGTCGACGACGCGGAAATGGTCGATGCCGTCACTGTCGACGACCGAGCCGGCAAAGGCGATCGTCTCCGCCAGCCGTTCGCCGAGCGGGTCGGTCAATGCCGCGTAGCGCCACACCGGCAGCAGCGTGTCGGACAAGCGCTTCAGCGGCGCGCCGAGATGGATATTGCCGGCAAGGACAATATGATTGGCACGCAGCCGCGCCGTCGGCGTCACGATGCGTTTGCGGATGCCGGAAAAATCGATGCTGACGACCGGCGTCTCCTCGAAGATCCGCACGCCCGCCCGCATCGCCAGCGCGGCGAGCCCGTGCACATATTTGCGGCCGTCGATCTGGAACGCCTTCGGATAATAGATGCCGTGGAAATAGCGGCCGGTCCGCAGCACGCTGCGCACGCGATCGACCTGCCAGCCCTCGACCTCGGTCGCAAAATCCTCGCCCAGCGTCTGCAGGCGGCTGATCAGCGTCTCGCCGACATCGACATTGGAGACTTCGAGCGCGCCGTCGCTCGCCTTGATGCCCGGGATCAAATCCTCGGTGGCGGTGGCGCGGACAAGGTCGGCGCCCTCTTTCGACAGCGCCCACAATTCGCGGGCATCATCGAGCCCGACGCGCTCGATCACATCTGCTATCGGCAGGCCGAAACCCGGCATCACGGTGCCGAGATGGTGACCGGAGGCGTTCCAGCCGACCTGGCGTCCCTCGAGCACGGCGACGCTCGCGCCCAGCCGCGCCGCCTCGCGCGCCACGGTCAGGCCGGCCAGCCCCGCCCCTACCACGCAAATATCGACGTCGAGGTCGAACGCCAGACGGTCGCGGAACGGCGAAGCCGCCTCGTCGGGGCCGTCTGCCGCACTTGTGGAAGTCTCAGTCATGTCGTTTCTTACGAACCGCTGCGGCGCTTGTCACCTTGTCCAGGGCATGAGCCTGTAGAATTAATTCGACCAGACCGAATCGAGAATGGAAGTCCATGCGCCGTTTGCTGCTGCTGCGTCACGCCAAAACCGAACACGACGCGCCTTCGGGCCACGACCAGGACCGCCGCCTCGATGAGCGCGGCCACCGCGATGCGGCGGAGATCGGCGGCTGGATCGCCCGCCAGCCGCCCCTGCCCAACCTGGCACTGGTGTCGCCTGCGGTCCGCACCATGCAGACCTGGGAGATCGTGCGCGACGAGCTGAAGGGCGCCGGACCGCGGCCGAAAGTCGAAATCGTGCCGGAACTCTACGGTGCCGATCCCGCGCAGCTCTTGACCGCGATCCGGATGGCTTCGGTCACCGATCCGAAGCGGCTGATGCTGATCGGCCATAACCCCGGGATGCATGAGCTCGCGCTGACACTGACCGGCAGCGGCGACCAGGCCGCGCAGCGCGCGCTCGGCGACAATTTGCCGACCTCGGGGCTCGCCGTCTTCGACTTCGCGACCGACGACTGGAATGATGTCTCCTTCCGGCGCGGCAAGCTCGTCCTGTTCGTCAGCCCGAAGCTGTTGAAGCAGGCCTCGCGCAGCTGACGCGGGCGGACATCGCCGCTCCGCCATGCTATATTGATTATCGCGCGACAGGGGGACCGGTTCGCGTCGACACCACGGGCTATCCGAAGAAAAAGAAGGCGCGCGTCCCGGCACAGGGACCAAACGGCTCCAGACCAATCGCGGACAGGAGGCGCAGATGTACAAGTCCATTCTCGTGCCGATCGACCTCGCCGATACCGATCTGGCGAAGCCGGCGATCGCAACCGCTGCAACATTGTCGCAAACATGGAACGGCGCGGTGCGCCTGCTCAACGTGCTGCCGATGACGCCGGTGATGCTCGCCGAATATGTTCCGGCGGATTTCGACAGCCAGCAGCGTGAAACATCGGAAGAAGCGCTTGCGATCGTCGCGCGCGAATCCGGCATCGCGCCTGGGCGCATCTCCGGCGTCGTCCGCCAGGGCGGCATCTATCACGAGATCCTCGAAGAGGCCGCGACCATGAAGGCCGACCTGATCGTGATGACCTCGCACCGCCCGGCGATGCGCACCTACTTCCTCGGCTCGAATGCCGGACACGTGGTGCGCTACGCCAAATGCTCGGTGCTGGTGGTGCGGCACTAAGGGGATGAGTTTTGGGGCCGCCGCAGGCGGTGCTGCCAAAATATCGAAAACAACCCCATGCAAAGTAGCCGGCGGCTGCCGGCGTTCGACCAAGCGACTTGACACGTCGGGCAACTCAGGGATATTTTTCCAATATTCCGAAATCACATAAAGAAGCCGTTGAGGACGCGGTCATTCGCTCATGGCACGCCGCGCGGCTTGTGGGGCAGCATCGGCTCAATGGCAGTCCATTCATCGTCGGAGAGTTCGTGGCGCATGATTCGGCCCCCTTCGGTCAGGCGCTGGAACCACGGCTCGGCAGTCGGACTCAATGAGGCGCTGACCGACGGCGATTGGTCGCTATGCACCGAAAAGCGGACGCATTGTGCTCACATCGAGTTCTTCAGCTTCTGACCCCATTGCGGACAAATGGCTAACGTACGACCGAGGTGTTTCAGGCGCATCATCTCAATATGGAGCGGAACCATAAGCGCCGATGAACTTGACCACCGGCTGTCGGCCAGGCTGGGTCTTACAAATGTAAGCCCACTTCCAATCGCCGGGCCCTTCAAATTTGATTTCTATCAACCTAGACATCACCGGTACGGCCGTTTCGTATAGGGCTGGCGGAGCCAATGCGCTCACGCTTTGGATCGCCCGTAATCGTGATGGCTCTGGAAGTAAGTTTAACGTGGTCAGAATACAGAGCTTATCGTTTGCTGCATCCGCGACGGCAGCCGTGGCATATGTGGACGCAGCTATAAAAGCGCACAACGCGAATTTCATTCCATCAATTCCTCGAATGTTAACGCGAAGTTTTTACATCCGCTCCGGGCCCAATGGTTTAGCACGCGTGCAGCGGGGTTAGCCTATGGTTGCATAAGTGATCGCGCACGACTATGTCGAAGTAAAACCATAGCAAAAGCCAACATAGATTTATGCATTCGCCACCGATGTCGGCTGTTGGACCCAACTGCGACATAGATGCCGAGGCCAAGCCCAAGGCGGCTCGCTGAATGACCTTCTTACAGGCAGAAGTGCTGTCCAAATTTGGAGTGGGCCGCATCGTTATTTAGCGGTATGCTGCCCTACGCGCGGGATATAGTCCGCGCGCGGTATTCTTTGACGAAAATCTAGAGACGTACATTCGATTGATCCAAGGACCTGGCCCATGAGCATGCCGGACTTGGTCGAGACGCGTACCGGCACGCCTATCAGTGCAAGGTCATCGAGCGTCGTTAAACCCAAACTGCCGCAGCATGATCTTCCGCGTCGTCGCCGAAAGTACGGAGACGACCGTTGGCGCATGCAGGCGTTTTCATTTGGAGGAAGGCTCATGAACCTCAAGCAAATTGCAAACGGCATCTGGGCAATCTCGTGCCTCATCGGGGCCATTATGTTTCTACCGGACGTTGGTCAGGCCCAGGATGCGAAGGTAAAGGCCGCGATGGAGCTCCTGGAGACGACGGCGAATAAACTAGGTCCGCCTAAGATCGAAGGGACAGAGGCTGTCGGCGGCAAGGCGGCGCCTGCCATCTATTTTGGTTCAACCAAGATGAACAACAATTTCGAGGTCGTTGATGACGTCGTAAAGCAGGCTCAGGGGACGGCCACGATCTTCGTGAAGAGTGGTGACGAGTACATCCGCGTCGCCACCAACGTGAAGAAAGATGATGGCTCGCGAGCGATCGGAACAGTTCTGGATCCGAAAGGCAAAGCCATCGAGTCCATCAGGAAAGGCGAAGCGTTCTATGGGGAAGTAGACATCCTCGGCAAACCCTACATCACAGGGTACAAGCCGATACGGGATTCCTCGAAAAACGTGATTGGAATCTACTATGTAGGTTATTTGAAATAGCCCGTTCGTCTGACCCGTCGGAGTTAGCGCCAAGCATCGAGAGCAGCTCAGGGCAATACGTGGCGCCGCTATGCCCTCACGGACAGCGACGCAACTGCGGCCCGCAACGAGAAGCATCCGACCCTCTCCCGCGGGCCGTGGTTCACGGGCGGATGGTTGCGGTTAATGGGATGGTCGCTCTTGGCCCATCCCGACGAAATACAGCGTCGTCGGCTTGTCGGCTGTCGAGGGCAATCCGGACCCATTTAAGCAACGGCAAAACCGACGCAAATGGCCCCAATCCGGACATCAACCAACCGGTTTCCGCTTCAGAAACCTAAATGCACCAGAGCCAGCAACTGGTTGGTCAGGACGGTTTGTCGTGCCGACAACGGCACCCATTTCAGGGCTGCCGCGTATGCTGTCCAAGTTGCCTCACCGCGTTGACGTGAGACAGGCCGCGGCCAAAATCGCTCATACATCAAGAGCACCATTGTTGTTTGGCCGCTGCAGTAAAACGTCGCGATGGCGGTGAGGATGCTCATGACGCCGCTCAGGCCCAACCAGAAGCGCGGACCTGTCTCGCCCTCGGAAGCCTTAACAGCGGCACAGAGGGCGATAACCCCGTCGATCAGGGCATGGGCTCCCCACAGCAAGGTCAGCGTAACCAGCGTAGGACCACGCCAAAAGAATGCGAGAACGCCAAAGCCGATAAAGACGATTGCGCGCAGCAGCACGAGCCACCGATCGTCGGTGAGTGGCATCGGTAGCTTCGTCATTGGTGATTTGCTCCATCAATTGCTTTTCGTGCAGCGAGCGCCACACCAGCGAACGTGCCCGATGGATAGGGTCACATCGCGCCAAGCTACTTGTACGACCATGCTTGGTTTGGGACGTGTTTCTCTCAATTCCTCAGGAGGTCATGCTCGTTCTGGCGTTTTGAACCAGCAGCCTTCGCTGCGGTCCGACGCCCCTTTTGATTTGGCCTCGGCGCAAATCCAGAAACAATGGGTTTCGATAGTTTCCGTTGTCGATCTTCCGACGAAAGAGCAAATTACAGGGGAAGAGGCAAGAGTGAGGTTGGGCTATGGGTATGAACCTGGAGGCCGTGGACCGGCTTCGCGCTTATGGAAACTATCTGGCGGAACTCTTCCATCAGAGAGAGCCAAGGTCCCACGTCACTCGCACGCGCAAGCACGACGTGCTGGCGGTGACCCAGATCAGGTCTCACGCGCCAATGTCAGCGCCCAGCCATTCGGTCGCCCGTGATGAGGCCTATCACGTCTGCCTGATGATCGAGAGTTTGCCGGACCTCGAGCTGTGGCAAGACGGTCATTCAGTCAAAACAGAACCGTTCAACGCCGGCACGACGGGGCTGTTTGATCTTCGCCGCGACCCGCGCGGCTTTCATCGGACAGGGTACAACATTCTTCCGTTCTACCTACCCCGAGCGGTGCTCATCGACATAGCGCAGCAAAACAGCGTGCGGTTTGATGGTGAGCTTCAATATACCTTCGGCTCGAGCTACGACGATGCGATCATCCGCAATCTCGGTTCGGCGCTGCTCCTTGCACTTGAGCGAGACCATCGCGTCAATGGATTGTTCCTCGACCACATTCTTCATGCGGTAGGCTCTCACGTCGTCGAGCGCTATGGCGCGCCGGGGGCGACGCGAGCACACGCGAGGGGTGGGCTTGCCTCTTGGCAGGAGCGGCGCGCCAAGGAACTGATGTCCGCGAGCCTTAGCTCCGACGTTACACTGAAGCGGCTCGCGGAGGAGTGCGGATTGACAGTCTCGCATTTTGCGCGGGCCTTTCGGCAATCAGCGCAGGTTCCTCCCCACCGCTGGCTGCAAGAGCGCCGTGTCGAAAGGGCCCTCACCATGCTCGCGGGCCGCGAGGCGTCGCTTTCGGAAATTGCCGTAGATTGCGGCTTCGCGGATCAGAGCCATTTCGCCAGGGTCTTCAGGCGGCACATCGGCATTAGCCCGGGGAAGTGGCGCAAGGAAAATGCCCAGGATGGTCGATAAACTGCGGAGTATCCGCTGTCGTCCTTCAAGTCGGCGGTCGACCGGGTAGCAGTTTGCGTCGGATGCCGCAGACGAAGTGTAAGAGTGTAGGATCAGGAACGTCCGAGTCTGGCCCTTCTCGAACCTCCGGCGAGGTCCGCCTTCTCGCCGCTCTCAGGGTGAGAGCGGACGTCAAGCGCCCCTCACCCAACTCCGATTGATGAGTACTCGGCATAGCTAATTGGTCAGCTGCCATCATCGGGGCAAAGCCACGAGCAAAAGAATGCTGCAAAGCGGAGTTCGCCTAGAGGCGATTCCGTTTTTTCTGAATCGGGCACGCCTCGCGCTCGATGCAAGCGGCCACCAGCGGCGCCTCGTCCGCGGCGATCGGCGGAGAAAACACGAAGCCCTGCACCAGGTCGCAGTCGAGCCCGCCGAGCACGTCCACTTCGGCCGACAATTCGGCTCCCTCCGCCACCACAGTCATGCCGAGCCCGTGCGACAAAGCGATGATGCCGCCTAGCAGTTTGCGCTTCTCCGGCGTGGTGGAAATGCCATCGACGAAGGCCCGGTCCACCTTCAGCCAATCGAACGGCAGGCGCGTCAGATAGCCGAGCGAGGAATAGCCCGAGCCGAAATCGTCCAGCGCCAGCCGGACGCCGAGACCCGAGAGCGCCGTCAGCGTGCGACTGATCCGCTGCTCGGTATGGTCCACGAACAGGCTTTCGGTCAGCTCCAGGCAAAGCAAGCGCGCCGGAAAGCCGGTCTCCGCCAGCACGGCTGCGACGGCCGTCTCGAAATCCACGTTCCAGATCTGCGCCGGCGAGACGTTGACCGAGACGAAGCGCGGCGGCAACCCGGCGTCGAGCCAGGCGCGGCCCTGCCGGCAGGCCTCGCGCAGCACCCACAGGCCGAGATCGACGATGAGCCCGGAGCTTTCAGCAATCGGGATGAACTCCGCCGGCGAGATCGGCCCGCGCTCGGGATGGGTCCAGCGCAGCAGCGCCTCGAAACCGGTGACGCGGCCGGTCCTCAGGTCCACCTGCGGCTGGTAATGGGCCTCGAGGGCGCCGGCCTCCACGGCGCGGCGCAGATGCCGGCCGAGATCGAGCCGTTCATCGACCGCCTGGGCATAGACCGGCTCGAACAATCGCGCACGGCCGCGCCCGGCCTCCTTGGCCATGTACAGCGCCAGATCCGCGTTGCGCATGGCGGTCTCGGCCGTCGCCCCATGCTCCGGCAAGCGGGCGATGCCGATGGTGGCGCCGACGGAAGCCTCGCCCTCGGTGAGATTCACCGGGCCGGACAGCTTGCCGATGAGCCGATCGGCAAGCCCGGTCAGCGCGGCCTCGGACATGCCGCATCCCTCCGCCAGCACCGCGAATTCGTCGCCGCCGAGCCGGGCGATGAAGGCCCGCGGCCCCAAATCCTGTCGCAACGCAGCCGCAACCTGGATCAGCAATTCGTCGCCGGCGGCATGGCCGAGGGAATCATTGACCTCCTTGAAGCGATCGAGGTCGATCAGCAGCAGCGCGCCGACGCGACCTTCCCGCGCGCAGCCCTCGATCACGGCGGCGAGCTGGCGCTTGAACAGCGCGCGATTGGCAAGGCTGGTCAGGGGATCGCTGTAGGCGAGCTGCTCGAGCTGGCGCTCGGCCTCCTTGCGCTCGGTGACGTCCTGCACGGTGCCGATGATGCCGATGACGTTGTCGTGGGCGACCTCCGCCTTGCAGATGACAGCCAGATCGCGGGCCGCGCCGTCCGCATGCAGGATGCGCAGGTCGGTGGCCTCGGTCCTGCGGCTGCGCAGAACCCGTTTCTGCACGTCGCGGAAGCGCTCGGCGTCGCCGTCCAGGAAATAGGGCTTCATGCTCGCGTCGGTCGGCTCGAACCTGTCGGGGTCGAAGCCGAGAAGCTGGTAGAGCTCGGGCGCCCAGGTCGTGCGGCCGGTGTCCAGCCGGTAGCTCCAGGTGCCGATCTTGCCGAGCCGGTGCGCTTCCTCCAGCGCCCGCGTGCGCTGGTCGAGCAACGCCTTGGCGGCCCTGAGCTGGGTGATGTCGCTGGAGGTGCCGCGATAGCCGAGAAAGCTGCCGTCATCGGCGAAGATCGGCTTGCCGCTGGTGCAGATACTGACGCGCGATCCGTCCTGGCCGATCAGCGTATAGGTGAAGTCACGAAAAGGGCGATGGGCCTCCATATCGGCCCGGTGCCGCGCCATGGTCTCCTCGTCCTCGGGCGCATAGGCGAGCTCCCAGCGCGCCTTCCCGCCGGAGGCCACCGTCTGGAAGGCCGCATTGCCGGCAAGCGATTTGGGATAGGGCAACAGCCGGTGGGCGGCGTCGCTCTCCCAGCACCAGTCCGAGGCGGTAGAGACAAAATCGGCCAGCCGTTGCTCGCTCTCCGTCAGGCGGCGCAGCGCGGAGGTCTCCTCCGTGATGTCGCGGACAATGCCGGACACGCGCCGGACCTGACCGCGCGCGTCGAACTCCGGCTCGCCATGCACCATGCAGTCGAGCAGGTTGCCATCGGTGCCGCGGAGCCTCGTCCGCACCGCATAGGGCAGGCCCTCCGCCCAGCAGGCCGCGTAATGCGCCTCCAGAAGCTTTCGGCTTTCGGGCAGATAGCGCTCGCGCACCGTCGCGATCGGGACGAAGCCGTCGGCGGTCTTGAATTCGTAGAAGGCAGCGAGCTCGGGAGATATCCAGAAATCGGTCGCGGCGGCGCTCTGCGCTTCCCAGTAGCCCATGCGGGCCAACCTGATGGCGCACCGCAGTGACCGCTCCTCGTGCCAGCGGCGACGCGCTTCCCGGGTCGAGGCCTGCCCTTGCGACAATTTGCGAGCGGCCATCGGTCCCCAACTACCACGCTAGCGTACGCGACCAATACGCTAGCATAGAGCGCCACAACCTTGGAGCGATGCAGATCACAAACCGGGGCCCTTCCGCTTCTTTGGTGTAGTTTCGGTGAATTCAGCAACCGGCAGCAAGCTCGGCAAAGGCCATCGATCGACAACTATCCCGACTTGGAAAAGGCCAATGCCGCGCGTTGCGCCAGCCGTGCTGGCGGCGCCCGGCTCGGGCGCCGCAGCGGCACCTCAACGGATCCGCACCAGCTCGAGATCGAGATCACCGGTGACGGCGGTCTCGATGTGGCAGCGCGAGATTCCGATGTCGCGCAGCGTTCGGTCATCGAGCTGGCGCAGCG
The DNA here is from genome assembly GCF_020889685.1 of Bradyrhizobium oropedii. Classification (GTDB taxonomy): domain Bacteria; phylum Pseudomonadota; class Alphaproteobacteria; order Rhizobiales; family Xanthobacteraceae; genus Bradyrhizobium; species Bradyrhizobium oropedii. Next base: position 1,500 of record NZ_JACMYO010000233.1, on the reverse strand, counting down.
TCTTGATCGCCTCGCGGCGCACCCAATGGGTCGCGAGTGCATCGCCGCAAATTCGGAGCAATCGGAGCAATCCGCCCAAGATACTGGGCCGTTCGGGCGCAGCGGCAGGTGAGGATATCGTCGTCATCGCTTATCTCCTTCGATGCCCAGACGGCAAAGCTATGCCGTTGACGCAAATACCGTTTCGGTACCTGCGCCTTCATCACCTCGGATTGCTTGCGCACTCCTCGGTACAATCATGGGCTTGTTCCTTCTTCAATGATCCGGTACATTGCTCGGAGCAAGCAAAACATTGCTCTCGGTGCAATAATGTCGAGATTCGAATATCTGAAGCTGGCGGATGCGGTGGCCGCCGAGATCGCAAGCGGTGAGCTGAAGGCGGGCGACCGCCTGCCGCCGCAACGCCATTTCGCCTATGACCGCAACATCGCCGTCTCGACCGCGAGCCGGGTCTACACCGAGCTGTTGCGGCGTGGGCTGGTGGTCGGTGAAGTCGGCCGCGGCACCTTCGTGTCCGGCGAAGCGCGCCGCGGCAACGTAGCTCCGCCTGAGCCGCGCGGCGCCCGCATCGATCTCGAATTCAACTATCCGCTGCTGCCGCATCAGGCGACGATGATCGCCAAGAGCCTCGAAGGGCTGGAGCGCCCCGAGGTGCTCGAGGGCGCGCTGCGGCCGACCACCAGTTTCGGCACACGAGCGGCGCGAACCATCTCCGCGGAATTCCTGGCGCGCAAGAGCTGGGCGCCGAACCCCGACCAGATCGTGTTCACCGCCAACGGCCGGCAATGCATCGCCGCCGCGCTCGCCGCCGTCGTGCCGCCCGGCGGCCGCTGCGGCGTCGAGGCGCTGACCTATCCGTTCGTCAAGGGCATTGCCGCGCGGCTTGGCATCTCGCTGGTGCCGCTCGCGATGGACGAGCACGGCGTCCGCCCCGACGCGGTGCAGAAGGCGCACCGCGAGGCGCATCTGTCCGCGATCTACATCCAGCCGACGATCCAGAACCCGCTCAGCATCACGATGCCGGCCGAGCGTCGCGCCGTGCTGTTGCGCGTGGTGGAGAAGCTCGGGCTCATCGTCATCGAGGATGGCGTCTACGGCTTCCTCGACGACGAGGTGCCGCTGGCCGCCCTCGCGCCGGACAGCTGCATCGTGCTCGACAGCCTGTCGAAGAAGGTCGCACCGGGCCTCGCGCTCGGCTTCATCGTCACGCCGCCGCGGCTGCGCGAGAGCATCATGGCCGCGGTGCGCTCGGGCGGCTGGACCGCGTCGGGCTACGCCTTCGCCGCAGGACAGCGGCTGATGGCCGACGGCACCGCCGCCGAATTGTCACGGCTGAAGCGGATCGACGCCGGCCGTCGCCAACAGATCGCGGCGAAGCATCTGGCCGATTTCGAGATCCAGACCAACCCGAAGTCCTATCACCTCTGGCTGACCCTGCCGCCGCACTGGCGCTCGCAGACCCTGGTCGCGGCCGCCGCGCGCCGCGACATCGCGCTGACG
>NZ_JACMYO010000232.1 GCF_020889685.1 Bradyrhizobium oropedii | reverse complement strand
GTTAAGGTTGGCTATCCTGGAACTCATCTCGCGGACTTGAGGCCTTCTACCATTGATATTGAAATCGGGAGCTCGCTTGCAGATTGGACGAATCCTCTTGCGGCTCGGGTCGTGGCGCGAGCTCTCCTGCGTACGTTCGACCGTATGGAAGAGCCCGTGCGATCCGTTCTGTGCGTCGGCGGGAATCATTTCGAGCCAAGCTTCACAAGAGCGGTATTGGAACCTCGCGAAGGTCTCCCGATAGCTGCAAGCCATGTCCTTCCAAACCACTGGCTGGTAGCAGACGGCTACGACCAGGAGAGTCGGCTAGTTGATCTAAGGACTTGCGTACATTCGATCCGCGATGGGATTCAAAGTATCATATACCACGACAAGCTTAAGGCGCCCTACAAGAGAGTTGCACGCCTGCTCGCCGAGGAGCTCGGTGTCCCAATGCTTTCGCATAAAAAGCTGCGCGCGCATTTCCTGGAATGAGCACGCGGCGGTCGGCGTTGACAAATCTAACCACGACACCATCACGCAACCATACGATCATTGGTTTCTTTCCAATGAGTTTCTTCGGTTCGTAGAATGCCGGCGTGCGCTGCCCATCCAACTCTGAGAATTGGAGGCCAATCGATCGAAAAAGCTCGAAAACCGACTCTGCATCTCCGCATCTCTGCGCGAGCAGCACTGAAGGAAAAGTCGCAGTCGGCCATCGTCTGAAATGGCGCGATAGATGTTCCCTTGGTCGTTGTTCCATGAATAACAGGTACGTCGATCATGATCCCTGACTCACGGACAACTCTTACTTATTGCCGCGTTCGCTCTCGATGAGCAGTGCTTCGTTCGTGGCGCGGTCGGGCACGTCTGCCTTCCAGCGGACCGATCCGAACGGGCGCTCCAGCATGCGGCGAATACGCACTGGGTCGGGACCGATATGGAAAGCCGTCGCTTTGTAATCTAGCGCGCGTTCCGACTGAGTCGAGCGGTTCCGCTGGCGCAAATAGTCGAGCCATGTCGGACAGTGATAGCGCTCTGTCCACAGCTCGGGATCGGCGATGTCGCGCGCAATCGACCAGCCGTAAGCCCCGTTGCGCTGACGGGACAGCTGTACGTCCTGCATCACCGTGTGAAAGCCGAGTGCATTCTCCGGCGCAACGCGATATTCGATCTCCACCACCAGCGGGCCGCTACGGTCGGTGAGCGTGAGCCGCACCTTGGGATCGGCCAGCACCTCGGCGTCCTCGCCACGGGCGCTAATGCGCGGCATCCGGAGCCAGAGCCCAAGCAGTGGCGAAAGGAGCATCAGCGCGGCGGAGACAAGCAGCGCAATTTCGACTCCAGCGACATCGGTGAGCCGGCCCCAACCCCAACTGCCGACGGCAATGCCGCCGGAGTACGCAGCTTGATAAGCCGCGAGCGATCGCCCAGCGACCCAGCGCGGAGCTGACAGCTGCACGCCAATATCGAACAACGTGAACGCCATCAGCCACATCGCGCCGGCCAACATCAGTGCGATCGCGGTCAGAACCGGCTCACGACTCACGGCCACGGCCGCAATCGCGGCGCCCATGGACATCATGCAGGCACGCATCGCGGCCTCACCGTTCATACGCTTCCGCACCTCGCCGATACTGAGAGCGCCGATGACGGCGCCAAGACCAAAGGCGCCGAGCATGATTCCGTAGGTCTGCGCGCTACCATGCAACAGATCGCGCGCGATCAGCGGCATAAGAGCCGATATCGAGCTGCCGACCACGCCGGTTGCCATGGCGCGGGTCATCACGATCTTGATCGATGGTGAATTCATAATGTAGCGCGTTCCCGAGACGATGGCACGCCTCAACGTTTCGCGCGGCAGCCGCGAGGGCTCCGCCACACGTTTCCAGAGGAGCAGCGCGACCATCAGCGGCAGATAAAGACACGCGCTGAGCGCAAAGGCCGCGACGGCGCCCGCAGTCGCAACCACCATACCACCGATCGCGGGACCGAAACTGCGTGCGATGTTGAAGCTGATGCCAGTTAGCATAACCGCCGCCGGCAGCGCCCCGGCTGGCACCTGCTCAGAGATAGAGGATTGCCAAGCCGGGTTCATCAATGCCATGCCGATGCCCATCGCAAAACAAAGGACCAGCAACAGATCCGGCGTGGTGAGACCCTGCCACTGGAGCGCGGTGAGCGCGGCCAGGCCGCAGAGCGCGATCGACAGTGAGACTAGCGCCACGACGCGGCGATCATACATATCGGCAATGGCGCCGGCCGGCAACGAGATCAGCATCACTGGCAGCGTAAAGGCGGTCTGCACCAGCGCTACCCTGTCAGCCGACGACGTCATCTCTGTCATGGCCCATCCCGCACCGACTCCCCGGATCATGACGGCGAGATTGGACAACAAGCTCGCCAGCCAGATGTGCCGGAAAGCGGTATAGCGCAGCGGCGCGGCGACGCCGTCCACGCTGAACGCCTGGGGCTTGGGCGAATCAATCATGTCGGCTCCTACTTTATTCCGGACCAGATCAGCGATCGTCCGGGAAGGTTTGTAGCTGATGAATGGGCAAGTGCTTTTTCAGCCCCGCCGATCTTTATCAGTTCACGCGCGAAATGCCGACGAGGCCCGCTATGATCCCGAGGTCTCAGTAATGGGTAAGTGTCACCTTGCGCGCGAGAATCCGCAACGAAGGGGAGTACCAAGCATCCGATGCATTGCCTTCTTGAGCCGCTATTCGGCGGGAACTCGATAGTGTCCCACGTTTTGGCAGAGCCCACCGCGGTTAGATGCGTCCTGCTCTGCAATGGTCTGGAGCGCGAAATTACTGCCTTCACAGGTGCAACACACTGCATGAAAGTCACGGATGCCTGAGGGGAGAGTCCATCTGACAGCTGAACCTCAGATAAAGCTCTTGCCTGAATTCCTGCGCTTTCCATAATCTCGTCGGAGTGAAGGGGGCACTCAGCTGACCGAGTAATTCGGGTGCGAGCTGCAGCTCTGATTGGAGAACGTCTCAAATCCTTTAACCGCTCTTTAGTTCGCCCTCGGGGCAGATCCGCGCCAGCCACGCCGAGGTCCGCTAGAGAGCAGTCGCAGATCATTCGAGATCCTGGAGAGCTCTGTGGCCGCTCTCCTCAACACGTTTGAAACAAGCCGACGTAATTTAGCCTAGTATTGATTCCGGGACACGATGGTGGGATTCACCTACATCAAAAGCGAGTTCTTCCAGCCGTGCTAGCTCCTCCGCATTATCGTCGCAACTCAGGTGCTAGCGAATCGCAGGTTAAAACAGCAACGGCGGGGGTATTTCGCGTTGTACGCGAGTGCGCGATGAAAAACCGCGCAAACGCGCGGACCGGGAAGCTGACACGCCTTCTCAGCGTTTCGTCAATCGTCGATCGAGCCTCAGGGGGAAATAGCATAGCAAAGCTAGGACTCCCGCCGTTCGATTCGCCTCAGCGGTGCCGAGTGAGGTGGCATCTCTACAGACCCGGTACTCATAGGCGGCGGATAGTTCTCTGCTCCGCGCTGATATTCTTAGATCGACTCGGCTCCAACAATCCGGTGTCTCCGAGAGGAGGCCGCCTCACCAGCGTTCGTTCACGATCGTGTGGATTGCGTGTAGCAGATCGCCCCTTGCCCCGCGACAACTGAAGAGCTCGTTTATTCGTTCGCCGTAGCTCAGTAACCACCTCTTCCGAAACCTTGCCCGGGTTTGATAAAGCGTGACTGCCCTGCGGCGGCGTATTTCTAACGACCTGCAATGTTCCATCGTTCATGGAAATCGAAAAGGCGCTCAGCAAACCAGTGATCGCAAAGGTGTTGATTAAGCCATCGCCGGTTTGTGGCTCTCGCATCCGTTTGGAGGGCCACCAGGCATCAAGCGTCGTGCCGGCTCGCCTCCTGAGCTCCGATGGTCTCTCGTGATTTGGTCGCGTTAAAGTCGAGGAAATAAAACTTCGCAGTTTGACGATCAGGCGCGGAATTCCTGCGCCATGACGGGCTTTATTAGTCAAATCAGATGCTGGAGGCGGCTACTATCTAAGTGAAATAAGAATAAATACTATTGCCGCTCGGGCCGGCTTTGGGCTGGCTAAAGATATTAGGAGAGGGGCGGACTAGACATCTATGCGGAGCCCTGGCCACAAATGGGAGTGAGGCAATGCGCACCAAGGAAAAACCGAACTGTGCTTACGACACGGACTGAAGATTCCGCCCAAGCCGGAAGTGGACGATAGCGAACTCCTTCGCCTCCTCGGCCAGGATGTAATCGAGATTGTCATCTTGAGTGGTCAGCACGGAATTGGCCCAAGCCGAGCGAATTCGTGCGCCTTGGCTCTCGGTGGCTGATCGAACTGATCGCATCACGGCGCGCCTCAAGATCCTAAGCGATTGGCCGTGCCTCCGTTGCGGAGCTTGGCTGGTTGCGCGGCTTGGTCTGATGATCGCAAAAAAAACGCTCCTCCGGGAGATCCTAGGGATGGAAAATGACTAGCGCAGACGTTGTATCGCAGGGAATTGTGCTCAAGGAGCGTTCGGGTTCCCAAGTGAACAGGACGGCTCAAGACGAATCCAAATCGAAGAGCGGGTGCGTGCAGTTGTCCGGGCTCACAAAGGAGTACGGTGGTATTCGAGCTGTCGATGATGTCTCCCTCGAAATCGCAGCTGGCGAATTTGTGACCGTGTTGGGGCCGAGCGGCTCCGGAAAGACAACGGTCCTCATGATGATTGCGGGGCTGGCTGAGCCTTCGGCGGGCGCGATTGCGATCGGTGGGCGCGATATCACCCATCTCAGGCCGCAGCACCGGAATTTGGGCGTTGTCTTCCAGAGCTACGCGCTTTTTCCTCACCTAACGGTGACAGAAAATATTGCATTCCCACTGCGGATGCGTCGGAAGAACGAAAGCGATATCTGCCGAAAGGTGAGGGAGATACTCGATCTCGTCCGGTTGCCTGACCTTGCGCAGCGAGTGCCCGGCGAGCTTTCTGGAGGCCAACAGCAGCGAGTGGCCCTAGCCCGAGCGCTGGTCTTTGATCCTCCGGTCCTCCTTCTCGATGAGCCGCTCAGCGCATTGGACAAGAAGTTGCGCGAGAATATGCAGTTCGAGCTTCGCGAGCTCCATCGCAACCTGGGGGTCACCATCATCAACGTAACACATGACCAGAGCGAGGCTCTCGTGATGTCAGACCGCGTGATCATCATGCGGGATGGCCGGATTGTGCAATCCGGGTCCCCGAGCGAGCTCTACGAGCATCCGAAGTCGAGCTTTGTTGCCGACTTTCTTGGCACGTCTAATTTCGTGAAAGGCGAGGTCCAGAAATCGCGAGACTCCGACGAATCGAGCCTTGTTACAGTTGGAGGATTGCGCTGTCGTGTTCCTCAAGCCGATCAGGGATTGAAGGGGCAGGCGCGCCTTATGATCAGACCAGAGCGCATTGTCCTCAATGCTGTCCCTACCGCTACGCAAGAACATTTCGTGGGACGCATCGCGGAGATCGCCTATACCGGAGATCTCATTCGGTACCGGGTGGCTCTCAATGACCAAGACGTCATTGAAGTCACATTGCAGAACAAGCCGGGGCATCTGCCGCAAGGCTGTATTGGTAGCGAAGTGACCGTCGGGTGGAGTTTGGAAGACGTTCATATCTTCGTTGAATCGACAACTCAGTAGTGCGCCACCGACGGAAAGCGACACTAATTTCCACCGGCTAACCCCGACTTGGATCGCACCTCAGGAAGACAATGCTATCGCGCATAAACAATCGTATTGGCGTTATGGGCCTCTTGGTCCCGGCGGCGCTGCTCCTTCTGCCACTCTACCTATACCCTCTTTTGGAGATCGTATCTCGCAGCTTGGGAGATAAGGGTTGGTCGACAGGCAACTATCTCGAGTTGTTCCAAGACCCGGTCATGCTGCGCGTCCTCTACCAAACCTTCAAGTTCGCATTCATCATCTCGGCGCTTTGTGTCATCCTGGGCTACCCAGTCGCCTATGCGATGCGCATCGCATCCGACCGAACAAGACGGACCATAACACTGCTTATCCTCCTTCCACTTTGGACAAGCACTCTCGTACGCGCCTTTGCTTGGATCGTGATACTTGGCCGAAATGGCATCGTGAACGCGACGCTTACCGAACTCGGAATCATCGATGAGCCACTCAAACTTGTCTACAACACAGTGGGCTTGTACATCGGCATGGTGCACATCATGCTGCCGTTCATGGTTTTGCCGCTCTACAACAGCCTGAGCCGAATCGATCTGCGCCTGCTATCTGCTGCGGAAACTCTGGGCGCGCGCCCCATTTCGGCCTTCTTCTGGATTGTGCTGCCCTTGAGTATGCCGGGAGTTCTGGCTGGCCTTCTGTTGGTGTTCATGTCTTCGGTCGGGATGTTTGTGTTACCGGCCCTGCTTGGTGGGCTCTCGGACATCACATACACCATGCTTATCGAAAAGCAGATCAATGAACTAAACAACTGGGGACTCGCGGCCGCGATGTCGGTGTTCCTGCTTGTAGTGACGGGCATTCTTACGCTTTTCTACGGGCGAATACTCAACATCGAGGCATCGTCCGGAATCCTCGGCGAGGTCGTTCGCCAGGTGTTCCAGCGCGGACCGATCCACCTCCTCATCTGGCGCGAGCGAATCCTCGCGAGACTACTGGCATCGCACGGGTCCCGACTGGCGAATAGGATGCAATCTGCTCGATTGGTGCCGCGCCACCTGCTTGTAAAGTGTTGGTCTTGGGCGGTGCTTGCTTGCCTTGTGGCCCCGCTCCTTGTCCTTTTTCTACTTGCGTTTTCAGGTCAAGCATTTCTTCACTTTCCTCCTCGCTCGTACTCCATTCGCTGGTTCGCGAACTTTTTCTCACGCGATGACTGGGTCACGCCGGCCATCACAAGCCTCAAGGTTGCGATTCTCACGGCCATCGGCGCAATCTTGATCGGCGTCCCGGCTGCATATGCAATCGTTCGTGGACGGTTCCCTGGCAAAGGAATCGCTACGGCTATTCTCATTTCGCCGATGATCGTGCCGGGCCTGATCTTTGCGATCTCTCTCTATGCTCTCTACGGTCGCCTCAATTTGCTGGGCACCCTGGGTGGTCTCGTGCTGGGTCACATTATTCTCGCACTTCCATACGTCGTTGTAACCGTTTCGGCGGGCTTGAAAAGCGCGGATGCATCACTTGAAGCTGCGGCAATGACGATGGGCGCAGGTCCTATACGCGCCTTCTGGATTGTAACCCTGCCCATGCTACGTCCTACAATCATTTCTGCTGCTTTCCTGGCGTTCCTCACCTCATTCGACGATGTGATTCTGGCGCTCTTCCTTTCGGGTCTAAGTACTAAGACGCTCCCCGTCAGGATGTGGGAAGGCATTCGATATGAAATCGATCCGACTATCGCGGCTATATCGGCGATGCTCATGCTGATCACGATTGGGCTCAAGTTCGTGGCGGAATGGTCGGCACGGAGGGGTACCAAGTCGAATATTCCGGGATTTACAGCGATACAGGCCACTGACGCAGGCACACGATGACTCAATTATCAAAGGCGCACGCCGGAGAGGTTGCAGCCGAAGCTGGTGTTCAATTTGTTACCGCCTGTTGCAAGTCCCTTGTTTTATTCGAAGACTTCTGAAGTTGCAGCTGCGCCACTTCTGAGAGTCTGGCGGGATGACTGAGTTGCGGGGCCCACCCAATTCAAGGCTCGACCGGGCAAGGAAGCTTTGTGTCAGGGCAGGAAAGCGACGTTTTCACCGCTAGCGATGATGCCCTACGGCGGCCCGGACGAGTGAGCCGGCTACGCGCCAATGATATGACGTCGATAACGGGGTGCGCGTGCTCTCGTTTCGCAGAAATTCTTCAATCTCGGCAAATCTTCGCGGTCTTTATTCGTTGACACGTCTCACATTCTCGTAGCCGAGGCTGGGTTGCGCGGCCGGCGTCACATATCCTCTTTACTATACAGGAGACACGACATGCATTATCTCAAACGCGCGGTCGCCGCGTTCTGTATGGCCATCGCGGCGGGCCAAGTGACGGTTTCGCCTGCTTCGGCCCAAGACAAGGATCAAGTCGTCATTGCCTCCTGGGGCGGCACGTTCCAAGACGCGCTTCGCGAGGCTATCTTTAAGCCGTTCGAGAAGGCTACCGGCATTAAGGTCATCGAAGCGACTGGCCCCACGATGCCAAAGCTCCGCGCAATGCTCAACACGGGGAGTCCGGAATGGGACGTAGTGGACATGGAGCCAGGAGATTATCAAGTGCTGTCAAGTGCCGGCATGCTCCAGCAGATCGACTACACCGCGATAGACCGATCGGTCTTCGCGGATTTCCCACAGGATGCTGTCCAGCCTTTCGGAGTCGGCACGGAAGTGTACGCACAAGTCATCGCCTTCAATACCAGGAAATACACGCAAGCCAATGCGCCAAAGAACTGGACGGATTTCTGGGATATCAAGAAGTTCCCAGGGCCGCGCGTTGTTCCCGCGGGCAACGGAATTGTCCCTCCGATCGAGGTTGCGCTCATTGCTGACGGCGTTCCGCCGGAGAAGCTCTATCCGCTCGACTTCAAGCGAGCATATGCTGCCCTGTCTCGCATCAAGCCGAGCGTCATAAAGTGGACGACAGGTTCAGCCGAGATCTATGAGGCGCTCATTTCCGGCGAGGCAGTGCTGGCGGGCGGGGTGACCCACGTGCGCGTTCAATTGGCTAAAGAGCAGGGCGCTCCCGTCGATTACGTCTGGGATCAGGCGATGACTGGGCACTCTTGGTGGGCAATTTTGAAGGGCTCGAAGAATGTCAACAATGCGCAGAAGTTTATCGAATTCGCTTCACGGCCGGAAAGCCAAGCAGCTCTCGCAAAACTCGTCACTATCGGTCCCTTGAACAGGAAGGCGCTCGATCTGATTCCTGCTGAGCGGGCCAAGCTGCTGCCGACGTATCCGGAAAATCTGGCTAAGACTTTTGAGAAAAACGCGGCATGGTGGGCACAGAAGGATGCCTCGGGAAAGAGCAACCTGGAGATCAATAACGCACTCTGGAACACTTGGATCCTGCAGTAAGCGGGAGGACGGACGGTGGCAGCGCGGCGCAAGTAAGGAGTTCGAGCGGTGCGAACAATGGAAAGGTTACAAAAGCATAGCCTGTGAAGACGTCTCCGGGTAGTTCCATCGGAGCGGCTCAGAACAAACATGCTGATTTTCTCCGCTCCGGCGGCAGAAGCGACGAGCTGGGTCTAGATCTCTAGTGTCGTGGATCAGAAGCTGGATTCCCCAGGCGTTTGGATGAAGCTTGGTGATGCCGACCTCGGGTTGCATATCTATCGCACTTCTCGGCTCGCACAAGGCGCATCACTCACCGCGGTGACCGAAGAAGTCACTCGTCGCTTCGGCGTCCCCTGTGCGCTCATGCCTGTGTCGGACGAAGAGTGCCCGACCATGGTGGAGACTACGATCGGGGTGCTGCGGCTTCAGGAATGGTTCGTGCGTGAGCATGCGGGTCCCGCAGTGAAGAAATTGCACTTCGATGCCGCGCGCCAGGGCCGGGTCACGGATCGCGTACGCGCAGCACTCCGTGCGGCTGATCTCGTGGTGCTGGCGCCATCGAATCCCTACCTTTCGATCCTTCCCATGTTGGAAGTGGGGGGCATGCGAGAAGAATTGCGAAAGGTGCCAGGATTGAAGATGGCCGTCTCGCCGCTTATTGGAGGGCAAGCGATCAAGGGACCTCTTGTGAAGCTAATGAGCGATCTCAGGGTCGGCTCGTCGAACTCTGACATCGCTGCTGCCTACGCGGACTACGCGGATCTCCTAGTCATCGACGAGAGCGACTCGCGAGATAGGGTCAACATTTTGAAACGATGTTCGTTGCAGATCGTAGCCTTTCCCACATTGATTCCGGATGCACTCCGCGCCAAGGAACTTGCGAGGTGGCTCATTGAATTTGCAAGCACACGAAGCACCGTTGGGGTCACAGCATGAGGAGGGTGGTGGCGATCCCGATGAAGGATCCGGCAGAGTCAAAGACCCGCCTTGCAGGCACGCTGACAGCCGCTCAGCGCGAACGGATGGCGCTAGCGCTCTTCCGAAGGGCGCAGACCGTTTTCGCCATGCAGTTCTCTTACTTCGAACGCCTGGTGGTTACACCGTCAGCGCGCATCGTGACCGAAGCTACGGCGTGTAATGCTGCGGCCTTGGTGGAAGAGAGCACTCGCGGATTGAATAGTGCCGCCCAGAGCGTATTCATTTGGGCGAAAGCAAGAGGGTTTGACCGGCTTTTGATCGTCCCAGCAGACATTCCAGTATGGCTGCGATCAGAAGTCGACGAGCTGCTGGACGACGGGCGGAAATATGACCTGGTCGTGGCGCGCGCTCATGATGGCGGTACCAATGCGCTGCTGATCGATCTTGTCCGAGCGGAGCGATTCGAGTTTTGCTACGGCCACTATTTGGTCGCCCGTGAAGAATTCGGAAGCGATTGATCCGTCGCTGTGATTTGACGTGAGCAAGTATTCGATTTTGCAAGAAAGCCGTGGGTAGGTCTTGGTTTTCTTGCGTTTTGGATTCCGGATTTGGCGGCTTCGTGATTCCTTTGACGGCGAGATTCGCTGTTGGGGAGAACCCATGAGCCAGCCGCGCGACGATCGTCAGGACGATCTGTTTCGTCCATCTCTTGAGAAGATCATCAACCTTCGCCATCCGCTGGTGCGTCTGGCGGCGAAGATCGATTGGGACTTCCTGGCGGGACGCTTCAGTTCGGTCTGTCGCCTCGGGCCGGGGCAGCCACCATTGCCGACACGATTGGTAGCCGGACTATTCATCCTCAAGCACATGCACAATCTCTCTGACGAGGCGCTGTGCGACAGGTGGGTCGAGAATCCGTATTTTCAGTATTTCTGCGGCGAAGTGGTGTTCCGGCACGACCTGCCGTTCGATCGCTCGTCGCTGACCCGCTGGCGCCAGCGGCTGGGCGAGGAGCAGATCACCGCGCTGCTGCAAGAAAGCCTCTCGGTGGCGCATCGAACTAGGGCAATCGAGACCAAAGATCTCGAGCGGGTCGTTGTGGACACCACCGTCCAGGAGAAGGCGATCGCTCATCCGAGCGATGCGCGGCTCATGCACCGGGCGATCGAGAAGCTGGTCGATTTGGCCAAACGCGAGGGCGTCGAACTGCGCCAGAGCTATCTGCGCGTGGCCAAGCG
>NZ_JACMYO010000231.1 GCF_020889685.1 Bradyrhizobium oropedii | reverse complement strand
AGCGTCTTCCAGCGCAGCACGGCGGCGGCGAAGGCCGGCTGCGCCACCGCGGACCCGGCCCCGGTGGCGAAGCGACCGAACGCGAACAGCAGATGGTCGGCATGGGCGCGGATCGCTTCCGCCACGGCGCGATCGCCCGCCGTGCCGATCTCGCGCTTCATCCATTCGAACATCTCGCGGTCGAGCGCGGTGAAGTTCTGCACCGCGAGGTTCGGATCGGTCGCGATCAATGCGACGGCGATACCGAGCTTGATCTCGAAGCTGAGCGGATGCTGCGCGGTGAAGGCCTTGGTCGAGATCGCAAGCGCCGTCTCGCGCAGCCGCATGCCCTTGTCGGGTTCGCCGCGCTTCTCGCGCTGGCCGGCGGCGAGCACCGCAGTCTTGATGCGCAGGAAATCCGCAAAGTTCTCCTCGTTGGCGACGATCGCCTCCAGCCGCGCCAGATCGGCCGGCGACATCGCGGCGTCGCCGGCGGAGAGCATGTCGGCGTAGAACAGCCAGGCATCCGCCTGTCCGGCGAAGCTCGGGTCCTTCGGCGCCATCGCGGTCGCGATCGCGCGGTGCCGGCGGAAATAGCGGCGGGCGTCGTCGAAGCGTCCGAGATTGAGGAAGTCCTGCCCCGCATTGTTGACCGACACCAGCGTGTTGAGATGGTTCTCGCCATAGTGCTTGGCGCGCTTCTCGATCGCGAACAGATCGAGCTCGAGCGCCTTCGCCGGCGCGCCGATCTCGCGCAGCGAGTCGGCGTAATTGTTGGCGAGCTTCCAGGTGGTGCGGTGGTCGGGCCCCAGCGCTTTCTCCGACAGCTCGAAATTGTGCCGGCCCAGATTCGTCGCCGATGCCGCCGAGCCGTTGGTCGACAGCGCCACCGCGAGCTTGTCGTTGGCAATCAGCGATTCCTCGGAGCCCTCGCCCCAGTAGGCGTTGAAGGCCGCGATCCCCTTCATGTAGAGCGGCACGGCTTCGGCGATCCTGGCGTGGTCGGACAGCAGGATGGCGTATTCCAGCAGCACATCGGCATTGCCGGGTGGCCTTTGCGCCGAAGCCTTGGTCTGGAAGGCGCGCACGAACAGTTTCTCGGCGAGGTCGTCGCGCTTGACCGCGCGCAGCGCAGCGGTCGCGTCGTAATACTGCTCCATGACGAACTGCGCATCGTCGAGCCGATCGGCGGCGTCGAGTGCGGCAATGAGCTGCGCATGGCCTGCATCGATCTTGCCGCCGCGCATCACCAGGATGGCGTTCTTGATCTGCGCCGCGATCGCCTGCGTGCTGCCGGCGACTTGCGCCGGCGCACGCCTGGTGCGGGCGTCTTGCGCGGCGGCACCGTCGATCGGTCCGGTCAGAACAGCGCCGAATGCGAGGATGATGCTGAGCGATGCAGCGGCCCTGCGCGCGCGTGCGAAACCCCCGGCGACCTTCATCGGCAGCACATCCTGATCTCAAAACGCATCATCGGATGGCGTCCCTCACATGACGGCGTCGTTGCCGTCGGCTTGGCTTTAGCGGCGCGCCTTTGCATGAACAAGACACGGCAGACGATTGCGCAGAGGAGCGGAACCGGCGAGCCGGGTTCGTGCTTCTTGGTCGCGGCGAGCGCCTTCGGCGTTCACGCATCGCGTCCAGCAACTGCTCGGTGCGGTGCGTCGCCGAACGCCGCGCCACGGCTTGCATGCCACCGGCATCCTCGTGCCATCGGATGATGTTACCGCTGGCGTGCAGTGCGGCTCGGCCATTCGCGTCGCGCAGGTATCAGGAGCGGTGATGAAAGGCGTCCGCGTGCGCAAGCCGCCGCGATCCTGCGGCAACCGCCTTTCGCTTCTGCGTCAAAACGCGCGCGGGTCGAAAGCCGGCTCTTTTCTGACCATCGTCACTTGCACCATCCGGCCCGATTCGCGTATGAGGCGCATCCTTCGCTTTCTACAACTTTTCTCTCGAAAGCCGATCGCCGATGTCCAACGCCACCCTCGACGCCAACAAGGCGCTCGTGCTCGCGCATTACGACGCCGTGACCAATCGTCTCGATCCCGATGCGATCCGCGTGCAGCTGGCGTCCGACTTCTTCGATCATGCCGCAGGCAAGCGGATGAACGCGGAGGAGGTGATCGCGCATTCGACTGCGATGCACGAGACCTTCGCCGAGCTGTCGGCGGTGGCCGAATGCCTGGTGGCCGAGCGCGACATCGTCGCCGGCCGCTTCGTCTGGCGCGGCCGCCACCGCAGCCCGTGGCGCGACATCGCCCCGACCGGCCGCCACGTCGAATTCCGCGGCATGACGTTCTGGCGGATCAGGGACGGCAAGATCACCGAACGCTGGGCGGAGATCGATTTCGTCGACCTGGAGCGTCAGCTCAGGGATTGAGGGAAATCTGCACAACTCCGTCGCGCTGCGACCGTGATCCGCGGCGATCGTCCGCGGCGTGCATCACAAGCTGACAAGAAAGCCCGAACCCGTCGCGAGCGCCGCAGCCAACTGGCCGCCGCTGCGCCGCTTCATCGCCGCCGAACATCGCCTCGGCCTGGAGATGGCGCAGGGCCGCTCGACCGCGGCGCTATACGAATTCTTCCGCTTCGGCGTGAAGCAGGCCTGGGCCTGCCTGTTCGGTGGCATCGCAGTGGCGCTGATGATCGGCACCTGGCGCTTCTATCCGCCGGACGCGGCGCTCGCGCGCTACGACTTCCTGTTTCTTGCGATGCTCGCCGTCCAGGTCGCGCTGCTCGCCGGGCGGCTCGAAACATGGGAGGAGGCGAGGGTCATCCTGATCTATCACGTCGTCGGCACGGCGATGGAGGTCTTCAAGACCTCGGTTGGCTCCTGGATCTATCCGGAGCCCAGCATCTTCCACATCGGCGGCGTGCCGCTGTTCTCGGGCTTCATGTATTCCTGCATCGGCAGCTACATCTGCCGCTGCTGGCGGCTGTTCAATTTCCGTTTTGCCCGCCATCCGCGCCGGCTCAGCCTGATCGCCCTCAGCGTCGCGATCTATGTCAATTTCTTCAGCCACCACTACGTCATCGATCTGCGCTGGCTGCTGTTCGCCTGGGCGATCTGGCTGTTCGGCCGCGCCCGCGTCCATTTCAAGGTCTGGACCCGCTATCGCGCCATGCCGCTGCTGCTCGGCCTCGTGCTGGTGTCGCTGTTCATCTGGTTCACCGAAAACATCGGCACCTTCACCAAGACCTGGCTCTATCCCTCGCAGCGGCTCGGCTGGTCGATGGTCTCGATCGACAAGCTTGGCTCGTGGTTCCTGCTCCTGATCGTCAGCTACACGCTGGTGAGCCTGGTGAATGCGCCGCTGGTGCGGAGGGGCGAGAGCGCGGGTGCCGGCGTGCGACGGCGCGATGACGAAGCCGCGGGTGGAATGTCGCTGCCAACGCTTTGACTGCCTCGTTTGCTCCATGGCATGATCGGCCATTCGAAGCAGGAGGGATGTTTGCATGCTCAGGTGTCGTTTGGCGGTTGTGTTCGGCGCCTTGCTGCTTGCCACCCCCTCCTATGCCGCCCGCTGCGGCGGCAGTTTTCCGGCCTTCGTCCAGTCGTTCTCGCAGGAGGCGGCTGCGGCCGGCATCCAGCAGGACGTGATCTCGCAGGCGCTTGGCGGCGCGCAGCAGGATGGCGGGGTGCTCGCCTTCGACCGGCGGCAGCGCTACACCTTCAACAAGACCTTCGAGCAATATGTCGCAACCCGCGTCGGCGCCGGGCGGATCAACGGCGGCCGCGCCATGTTGCAGCGTCATGCGGCGCTGCTGTCCAAGATCGAGCAGCAATACGGCGTGCCGCGCCAGATCCTGGTCGCGATCTGGGGGCTGGAGACCGATTTCGGCAAGGGCGACATGGGCAAGCTGCCGGTGTTCCGCGTGCTCGCCACGCTGGCGCATGATTGCCGCCGCACCGACCTGTTCCAGGGCGAGCTGCTTGCCGCGCTCAAGATCCTGCAGCGCGGCGATCTCCGCCTCAATGACATGATCGGCGCCTATGCCGGCGAGATCGGCCAGACGCAATTCCTGCCGTCGTCCTACATCAAGTATGGCGTCGATTTCGACGGCGACGGCCATGTCGATCTGCGCCACTCGGTGCCCGACGTGCTGGCCTCGACCGCGAACCTCCTGCACTCGAACGGCTTCAAGATGGGCGCGCCCTATGGTGAAGGCAGCGCGAATTTCGAGGCGATGCGCGAGTGGAACAGGGCGGTGATCTATCGCAAGACCATCGGGTATTTTGCGGATCAGCTTGTCGGGCGGTGACGAGGAGCTGCGGCCATCTCCACCCGTCATTCCGGGGCGCGCGCAGCGCGAGCCCGGAATCCATCGGGCCGCATCAAGCGAGGACAAATGGATTCCGGGTTCAGCCCTGCGGGCTGCCCCGGAATGACGGCTTGAGGGTGAGGGGCGTCCCATGGAAACGATCGGCAGCCAAAAAATCTGGTCGTTCTTCGATCGCCGCGGATGCCAGGTCGCGAAGAACTCGGCGGTGCGGGAGGGGCCGGGGCATCGGGTCGGCTCCTATCTGGAGCTCGCCACCAAGATCGCCGAGCTGCAATTCCTCAATCGCGACCATGTGCTGCTGTTTCGCGGCCAGGGCGCCGACTTCAAAAACATCAAGCGCAACTCGTCGCTGAAACCCACATTGTTTCGTGGCGGCCGCGGCAATCCCGATCAGGCGACGCTGGTCGAGCGGTTCGAGGCGCTGCGGCGCGCCGAGCAGATCCTGATCGCGGAGTATGCGAAGGCCAAGTTGCTCGGGTTGGAGCGGCTGAAGCGGCATCGCATCCTGCGCTGGTCGATCCTGCAACATTACGAGGTCTGCACCACGCCGCTGCTCGACGTCACCCATTCGATCCGCATTGCCGCGTCGTTTGCCTCGCTGGCGGAGACCGGCACCGCGTTCCTCTATGTGCTCGGCGTGCCGAATTTGAGCGGCGCGATCACCGCGAGCGCGGAGGCGGGCCTCCAGATCGTCCGCCTCTCCAGCGTCTGCCCGCCGTCGGCGGTGCGGCCGCATATCCAGGAGGGCTATCTGCTCGGCGAATATCCCGAGATGTCCGGGACCGAGCAGAAGGAAAACTACTTTCCCTACGAGATGGATTTCGGCCGGCGGCTGGTGGCAAAATTCTCGTTCGCGCCGGCGTCGTTCTGGAAGAACGACAATTTTCCGCAGGTGACGAAGAGCGCGCTCTATCCGTCGGAGCGGAGCGATCCGCTGTTTCGTCTGGCGCTCGGGGTGAAGAAGCAGCTGGGCGGGTGAGGTGCGCTGATCGCGCCAAATGCTCGGTGTCGTCCCGGGCTTGACCCGGGACCCATAACCACAGGGGCGTATTGTTGAAGCGAGCTGTGGCCCCAGCATCGCGCTACAACGGCCTGTCGTGGTTATGGGTCCCTGCTTTCGCAGGGACGACACCGGTTAATGTGCACAGGGCAACTGCGCGTCGTCGCGCGTTCAACTCGCCCCCGCCACCTTCGCCGTCGCCTTCTCGATCTGCCGCTGCAGCACCTTCCAGTACGTCCCGGGGCGGAAGCGTTGCAGCAGGTCCATGAAGCGGGCGTCGTTGCCGATCAGGATGCGCGGCTGGTTTTTCTCGATCCCGGTGATGATGCGCTGTGCCGCGGCGGTCGGCGTGGTCTTGGCCAGCGCGTCGAAACGCTCGATCGATTGCACGCGTCGGGCATTGTCGGTGACGCCGGTGCCGGTGCGCGAGTTGCGCGCGATGTTGGTGGCGACGCCGCCCGGGTGCACGACGGAGAGTTTTATCGGGCTGCCCGCCACCGCAAGCTCGTGGCGCAGGCTTTCCGAGAAGCCGCGCACCGCGAACTTGGCCGCGCAATAGGCGCTCTGGCCGGGCGGGGCGACGATGCCGAAGATCGAGGAGATGTTGACGATATGCGCCTCGCGCTGCTGCGCGAGCAGCGGCAGGAAGGCGCGGGTGCCCTGCACCACGCCCCAGAAATTGATGTTGAACAGCCACTCCATCTGCGCCTGCTCGATCTCGTCGAACTGGCCGAGCAGTGCGACGCCGGCATTGTTGACGACGATGTTGAGTCCGGGATGCGCGGCGCCGGCGGCTTGCGCGAAGTCCGTGATCTGGCCGGGCTCGCTGACGTCGAGCCGATGCACGGTGACCTTGCGCCCGCTCACCTTGGCGATCTCGGCTGCGGCGGCCTGCAACCCGGCCTCGTCGCGGTCGGCGATCGCGAGGTCGCAGCCGCGCAGCGCCAGTTCCTGCGCGAGCGCGCGGCCGATGCCGCTGGCGGCTCCGGTCACGGCGGCGGCGGATCCAGAGATCGCGGTCATGTCAGGTCAGCTCCATTCGGGGAAGGGGAACGTGCCGTGCGGGAACACGGCGGGTTTCCCACTTTTCTCAAATTGGAACTGAACCATCCAGTGATTTTAGGCATTTCATCTGTGTCCGGTTCTAAAACCGCGATCATTGAGGAGGCTTAGCCATGGGACAGTCGAGGCCCTATCGTGCGAAGGCCCTGGTCGTCGAAGACGACCCGATGCAGCGCGAGATGATCGGCCTGCTGCTGGAGGAGAGTGAGTTCGACGTGATCTTCTGCGAGAGCGCCGAGGCCGCCGAGCTGGTGCTGCAAGGCAATGGCGACAATGTCGTGCTGATGATGACCGATGTCGAGCTGGCCGGAAACATGACCGGCGTCGAGCTCGCCCATGTCGCGAAGAAATACAAACCCGATCTCGATGTCATCGTCACCTCGGGCAAGCCGCTGCGGCAGCGCCTGCCCGACGGGGCGACGTTCTGGCCCAAGCCCTGGGCGCCGCTCGACGTGATCCGGGCCGCCGAAACGACGGCGTCGGCGCTGTCCAGCCGCGAATCGCGTCGGTCCTCGTAACGGGTTATCAGCGCGGGTGAAGGGCGGACGGAAGTGGCCGCTTCCGCCTGCCCGGGCAGCGTGGTATTTCCGGACCATGCCCCGCTCATGGTCGGCTTTTAGGATTTGAAATTGAAATGACCTGGTCCTTCCTGCTGACCACCCTGATCGTGGTCGCTTCGCCCGGCACTGGCGTGCTCTATACCCTCGCGGTGGCGCTGACCCGAGGCTCGCGGGCGAGCGTGGCGGCGGCGTTCGGCTGTACGCTCGGGATCGTGCCGCAGATGATCGCGGCGATGCTCGGGCTTGCCGCCATCCTGCACACCAGCGCCATGGCGTTCGCTGCGCTGAAATGGGGCGGCGTGGTCTACCTGCTCTATATGGCCTGGCAGGCGCTGCGCGAGCGCGGCGCGCTCGCCGTCGATACCGAGATCAAGCCGCGCTCGAGCGGGCGGGTGATCGTGACCGCGATCCTGATCAACATCCTCAATCCGAAGCTGTCGATCTTCTTCCTGGCCTTCCTGCCGCAGTTCATTGCCGTCGACGATCCGCATCCGCTGGCGCGGATGGTCGAGCTCAGCTTCGTGTTCATGGCGATGACCTTTGCGGTGTTCGCGGTCTACGGGCTGTTCGCGGCGTCGGTGCGCGACCGCGTCATCACCCGGCCGAAGGTGATGGCCTGGCTGCGGCGCAGCTTTGCCGCGGGCTTTGCCGTGCTCGGCGCCAAGCTCGCCTTCGCGGAACGCTGACCGCGCGTCGCCCTGCTGCCGGCAATAAAAAAGCAGGCCTTGCGCCTGCTGCCTTGCGCCCCATCTGCCGGGGGCCGATCGATTGAAGACTGGTGAATTTGGGGTTGATGAATTCGCGGCTGGCGTCGTTGCGACCGGTCGTCCCGGTCCGAGTGCCCGGGCAGGGCAGGAGCCGCTACCCGGGCTGGAATTCGCTACTTCTTGGCGGCCTTCTTCTTCGTCGCCTTTTTCGCCTTCGCCTTCTTTGCCTTCTTCGCTTTCTTAGCCATAGTATCCTCTCAAGGTTTCATGGATTGAACGCGACTCCGAGGCATGCTTGGCGGAGGGCCAGCCTCGCAACATCCTCAGTACCAAACTCAGCAGATTCGGAGGCGGCTGCCGCGTGCTGTCACGGCGCTGTCATCGTGTTATCCACAGCTGTTACGTGTTTTCGCCAGCTTTTTCGTACGCGTGCGGGTGTCGCGGATCGCGGCGTCGGCGCATCGGTCATGCTTAACGATGCGCAAACGGTCGATGCGCGCGTCTTCATCAATTCAAAACCACAGCACGGATTGACGCGAGGCGGGTGACGGTCCGTTAAGCGGCGCGGCCGCATCCTGTCGGCAAGACAACGGGGATTGTCATCGGGGAAACGCCCTAGGGGCGGACGGTCATTTCAGGAGAGGCGAGGCCGATACGGGTCTCGAACAGGGGCGATGTTGAGCGTTCCGACGCTTTGGACGGTATTCATTATCAATTTTCTCGCGCTCGGCCTGATCTGGGCCTATGTCGCGCGCAGCTATCCAGCTTTCGGCGCCGCGCGGTTCTGGACCGCCTCCGCCTTCGTCGCCTCCGCCGGTGCGGCTAGCGCGATGCTCCGTGTCGTGATGACGGACTCGCTGTTGCCGCTGCTTGCGGCGGGGACGCTGATGGTGTTCGCCGCCGGCCTGGCCGCGATGGGCATCGAGCGGTTTTACGGCAAGCCGGCCGACTGGCGCAGCACCGCGCTGTCAGTCGCGCTCGCCTTCGTCGGCCTCGGCATCTTCATCTTTGCCTATGACAGCATGCCGCTGCGCATCCTGGTCTACACGGTCGCGCAGGTCACGCCGCTGGCGTTGACGCTGAAGCTGTTGCTGTCGCCCGAGAACGGCCGCGTCAACCCCGGCGCGCGGCTGGCCGGCATCGTCGCTTCCGTGCTGATCGCCATCTACGCGCTGCGCCTGGTCGGCGCCTTGCTGCAGCCCGGCGAGTTCTCGTTCGTCCGCTTCAATGCAGGCCAGTCGCTGGCGATCCTGCTGATGGTTTTCTTGTCGATGGCGCTGAATTTCGGCTTCCTGCTGATGGCGATCGACCGGCTGCGCAACGAGGTCGCCGACCTCGCGCTGCTCGACGACCTCACCGGCGTCGGCAACCGCCGCCATCTGCTGCAGCGGCTGACCGAGGAATGCGCGCGCTCCGACCGCAACGGCGAGGCATTCGCGCTGCTGGTGATCGACCTCGACGGCTTCAAGGGCATCAACGACACCCACGGCCACGCCGCCGGCGATGCCTGCCTGCAGCATTTCACGCTGATGGCGCAGACCAGGCTCCGCCCGGGCGACATGCTGGCCCGCACCGGCGGCGACGAGTTCTGCATCGTGCTGCCGTCCTCGACGCTCCGCGAAGGTGCCATGATCGCCCGCCGGGTGCTGGAGGTCTGCCGCGCCGATGCCGAGCAGTGCACCGGCAACGACATTCCGATCGCGGTCTCGATCGGCATCGCGCAGTGGACCCGCGAGATCGGCATGCATCCCGACCGCCTGATCGCCGCCGCCGACCATGCTCTCTACGACGCCAAGAGGGGCGGCAAGAACGGCTACGCGGCCTACGAGCCCAAGCTGCCGGCGGAGATGGTCGAGGCGCTGGAGGCGACCCTGCGCAAGCGCGCCTGAGCGTGCTAAAGCATGATCCGGAAAAGTGCGAAGCGGTTTTCCGAAAAGCTCATGCTCAAACAAGGGCGACACTGGATCCTTCCGATGCCTCGCCTGCTCACCGCGCTCCTTGCACTCGTCCTGTCCTCCGCCGCGCTGGCCGAAACCTCCGATCTCGCCGGTATCGCGCGGTCGCAGGGCACGCCCGAGATTCCCGGCTTGAAAATGGTCTGGCTGTCGCCCTGGGGCGACGTCGCCAAATCGCATCCCTGGCGCAACATCATCGTGCACCAGACCGAGGGACCGACCGGCTCGGCACGCTACGGCGCCGAGGCGCAGCACAAAAGCCCGACAAGGCGCGGCGTCATGGTCTGGGTCGAAACCGACGGCACGGTCTATTGGGCGGTCGCCGACAACCTGGTTCCGACCCACACCGACGGCGCCGATCGCAACGACAACAAGTACATCGACAACAGCAAGACCTATCGCCAGGTGAACAAGGACACGTCGATCGGCGTCGAGTTCGCCGGCAATTTTCCAGATGTCACCAAAGGCCCGACCGATGCCCAGATCGCCGCGTGGCGCGTGCTGGTTAAGGTGCTGCGCGCGCGCTACGGCATTCCGCTCGAGCGCGTCTATGCGCACAACTGGATCGACTTCAAGGACGCCCGCTACTGCGAAGGCTGCGCGCTCGCGACCATGGCGCGAGAGTGGGGCGAGTAGGGCGGGTAGTCACCGAAATTCGAGACGCCCGTCTTCGGGGACGAAGCGGAAACCCGATCCGGCTGTGAACCGGAGGTCCTCCAGCTCCGTCGCTATCGGCTACGCGCGCGCGATGAACGGTTCAGTCCTGCGGGCGCAGGGCCGCTTCGGCGCGCTGCATCATCCGCCGCCATCGCTCGCTTGTCGGCCCACCCATGATCAGGAAGTAGCGGACGATCGCGATCGGCAGCCAGGTCTCCATCGCTTGCGTCAGAGCCGCTATCGGCGTGCCGGTCAGCCGCGCGTATTCGGATTGCGCGGCCGCATTGACCGCAAGCGGCGGCTGCGGATTGTCGGTGATGTCGAGGGCAAACTCGGTCAAGCCGATGTGAGTGAGCCCATGATCGAGGGCTGCAGGCGCGCGGATCGAGAAGGTCCAGTCGATCAGCCGCGGACCATCCGCCGTCATGATCACATTGTTGGGATGGATGTCGCCATGGCACAGCCCGTCCTCCGGCTGCTGCAGGCGGTCGATCAGCGCGCGGATGCCGGAGGCGATGTGCTTGGGCACGATGCCGCCCGAGTGCCTGAAGGCGGTGTCCATCCAGCCGCGCAGATCGATGGCCTCCGGCGGCGGCGCCATCCTGTGAACGGACAGGCCGAGGGACGCGAGTATCGCGCCCGCCTGGGCGAACGTCACGCCGCCGCTGCGCGTGAGCTGCAGCAGTGTCGGTCCGTCGAGGCGGCCGAGCACGATGCCGAAGCGTCCGTCGAGCGTCACCTCGCCGAACACCTCCGGCGCAGGCAGCCCGCCGGCGAAGACCGCCCGGGTCATCCGCGCCTCTTGCCGGCCGAGCCGCGGCGGGAAACCTTCCTTGAACAGTTTTACGATCTGACCTGGCGCCCAGGCGTGGATGTCCGCCGTGCCGCCCTGGTTGATCTTCTCGCCGAGGGATCCCTGCATCGCCCGTCCTCCCGCCGGTCTCGACCAAACACCGGCGGCGGCCAAAAGAGAACGCTCCCGCGATCCTGGCTGCCAGCCATGATCGTGGCTTGTCCCCGGCCGCGGCGTTTGCCAGAATCGTTCAGCGGTTTGAGACAAGTCCAGTTCTGGCCCTAG
>NZ_JACMYO010000230.1 GCF_020889685.1 Bradyrhizobium oropedii | reverse complement strand
AAGGGCAAGTTCTGGACGGTGTCGAAGCCGGACACGATGTTCGACTTCCTCAAGCCGCACATCAAGCCGTTGCAGGGCCCGCACCCGCCGATCGGCGTTGCCGGCCTGTCGAAGAACTCGGACACGCTCAAGCTCGCCGGCGAGCGCGGCTTCATTCCGATGAGCCTCAACCTCAATCCCGCCTATGTCGGCAGCCATTGGGACTCGGTCGAAGCAGGTGCTGCCAAGACCGGCCGCAAGCCGAGCCGCAAGGACTGGCGGATGGTGCGCGAGGTGTTCGTCGCCGACACCGACGACGAGGCGTGGAAGCTGTCGACAGGCGACATGATGGGCAGGATGATGGGCGAATACTTCCTGCCGCTGCTCGGTCACTTTGGTTTCAAGGATTATCTGAAAGCTTCGCCGGACGTGCCCGATAGCGACGTCACCGTCGAATATTGCGCCCGCAACAACTGGATCGTTGGGTCGCCCGCGACCGTTACCGAGAAGATCGAGAAGATCTACCAGGAGGTCGGCGGTTTCGGCGTGCTGCTGGTGTTCGGTTTCGACTACAAGCACAAGCCCGAAGCCTGGCACAATTCGTTGCGGCTGCTGAAGCAGGAGGTGTTGCCGCGGCTGAAGCACCTCGACGCTTCGGTCGGGCGCGCGGCATAGGCCTGAGCGTGAAGTTCGTGCGGGGCAGCGGCAACGCTGCCCCGTTTGTCATGACGGATAGCAGGCGTCAGGTCGCACCTAGCCAGAATCGCGTTTCGATTTCCGCCCAGCCCTTGCCGATGCGGCTGCTCAGCCAGGTGTCGCTGCGCTTCAAGCCCTTGTCCTGCTGGCCTTCCGGCGTGTTGCGCCAGGCCTGCCAGCGATACTGGCCGTAGATGCTGACGATGCGCGCGGCGTAGGTCAGCGCCAGCTGCGAATCGCCCCTGATGATGACGAGGTTGTCGTCGTTCTTGGTGCTGGCGCGGTCGGAGAAATTGTGCGAGCCGGTCATGACCACCGGGTTCTTGCCGGCGGGATCGAGCACGATCACCTTGCTGTGCACGGCGATCATGAACTTGCCGGTGTTCTTGATCTCGCGCTGCCACCAGTCGGCGGTCTTGTCGATGCCGGCGGGGCGGATCACGTCGGCGATCTGCTTGCCCTTGAAGACCTGCTGCTGGCCGTTGCCGGCGAGCAGCTGCAGCTGATCCTTCGGACTGTCCTTGCCTTGCGCCGGGAAATTGTTGAGCACCCCGCGCACATAGAGGTTCTTGTCCTGCGCCTTGTCCAGGATCGGGCCGAGCAGGCCCTTGTTGCCGGGATTGAGCATCAGACACACCGCGCCGTGCTCGGCGTCCTCGATCATCTTGGTGGCTTCCTTGAGGTCGCCGCTTTTGGTGGTCGGCGTGAACCAGACGCTGGCGTTCGACTTGCCGATCGTGAACGGCCATTCGTGATCGCCGGCTACCGCCAGCGCCTTCGGCGACTTGCTGCCGTCGGCATAGATCGCCTTCCAATGGTCGTGATAGGCCGCCGCGACCTTGTCGTCGGTGATCTCGAGACCGTTGTTGTTCTGGGTGCACAGCCCGGTCCGGGTCCAGTTGGTGCTGCCGGTCCAGACCACCTTCGGCCTCTCGGCGCCGTCGCAGAACACCGCGAACTTGTTATGGGCGTAACGGCTCGGCGCGATCTTGCGGCGGACGATGTCGACGCCGGCCTTCTTCAGCACGCCGGCGTTCTTCTCGGTGTCCTTTGCGGTGGCGTCGGACTTGCCGGTGCTGTTTCCGAGCACGGCATGGGCCTTGCCCTTCATCGCGGTCAGCGCCGCGATCAATTCGGGATCGTTGAGCTCGTAAAGCGCGACATAGACGTCGACCTTGTTCTTCCTGGCATCGGCCAGCAGGGCGAGCAGGCGGGCGCCAAGCTCTCCCTTGAGGAAGTCGCGGATCTTGTTGCCCTTGGTCGAGATCGCCTCGTCCAGCGTCTGGGAGGCCTTGGGCGTGGTGCCGATCGCGCGCGACAGCCATTGGGCCGAGATCGTGCCGCGGTTGAACCACGGCTTCAGCGGGCCCGATGGCGTGGCGGAGACGTAGTCGGTCCATGTCGACGGCGCACTCGCCGCGGGCTTCACCTTGGTGGCGCCGTCCATCAGAACGGGCACCACGCCATAGCGGACCGGCGCATCGGCCGGTGCCAGGAAGTCGGTCCAGTTGGTCTTCTGCACCGGCCATTCGGTGCTCGGCCGATGATCTCCCGCCTTGTGGGCCTGCACCTGATCCTCGAATCCGACCCAGGTGTCGACCACGGTCGCGCTCTTGCCCTGCTGCTGACGATAGAGCGCAAAGCCGAGACAGTTCGGGATCATTGCCGATACTTCCCAGACCACGAAGATGCCGTCGGTGGTTGGGAACGCTTGAATCCTGGAAATCACGGTGATGCCTCCAAATCGCTGGTGAGAAATATCCCGTCGATATGAACCTGGCGCGTCAGCGCCCGAGTCGATCCGACGCGTCGCATCGGATCGACTCGGGCGGCCGGCCGTCACTCTAGCAAGGGAAGCATGTCAGAAAATATACAACCAGGACTATCGGCTGGATCACAGATCGATGCCGCAGCACAGCTCGGTGCGGCCGCGGTCCTGGGAGGCCGTGGGAGCGGTGCCTACATCAACCGCACTGTGATCTTCGCCTTGCCCTTGTGATCGCCGTAGAACGATTTGTAGACCCAAGGGAGGCCGATCACAGCCTGGTTGACGTAGAGGAAGATCTCGCCGCTGCGATCGGCGGTGAATCGCGCCTTGTAGACCTGCGGGTCGGTGTTCGGCGCCGGCAGCGGGTCAAGGAAATACTCGTCGACGCCGGTCTCTCCGACCCGTGCGATCAGCCGGAACCACGGCCGGAACAGGATCCGTCGCAGGAAGATCGTTGCGTATCCGCGCCAGCGCTTGTCACCCTCGATGGTCGAAGTCCGGTATCCGATCGGCGTGACAGCGCGCCCGGCGTCCTCCCAGGGCTCCGACATCGTGATCGCGATCTCGTACTTGAATCCGGTGCGGACCTTGAGGCCGGTCGGCGCGCAGATCGCGCTGGTATCGAAATCGGCCGCCGCATCCTGCGGGATGCCCTTGTCGACGGCGACGAGCTTGTCGGCCACGGTCCCCGTGCAGAAGGCGCCCATCGAATCCTCGGCATTGAACAGGAAATGGCTGAGCAGCGTCGCGCCGTACCAGACCATCACGGCCGTCAGCAGGAACGGAACGACGTGCTGTTTCCCGACATTGAGGACCCATTGATAGATCGCGCTGGTGCGGAATCGATAGATCGCATCGTGCACGATCCCGGAGAGCGGCACAGGCTTCGCACGGTCACGCCAGATGATCCGCATCCTGTCGCTGATCATTGCGCTGAGCGAACTGCCGACAGCCATCAGCGCGGCAACGGCGATGATGCCGCCGGCGAACCATTCCGGATTGCCGGCGTACCAGTCAGTCCACCAATGAAAGGAAGCCGGCAGGAACGATTCGATGAAGCGCACCAGTTCCGAAATCATCCTGAACCGGGAGCTGAACTCGTGCTGCTGGTGCTGGTTGTGGAACAGCCAGAACGCCGCCAGATGCAGCGACGCCGCCAGCGTGGCGAAATAGGCGATCCGCCGCATCCAGACGAAATTCCACAGCTTCTCCTGCGCGGCATAACGTGCCGGCGCGCCGGCCGGCGTCTCGAATGTATTGGGGCCTAGCGGCGTGATCTGGCCGTTGCGGGAGACGACCACATAGTTCGGCGGCAGCCCGATCGGGGCGTAGGCATTGGCGCCGCTGTCGATCCGCTCGAACACGCTTTCGTGGATCTTGGGCATCGGCACGCTGACGCCGGCGTGGCGATCGTTGCAGAGGTCGGCGACCTTGCGGGGACCGTATCGATAGTACGAGCCCAGGCCCGCCCGCGAATCATAGAGGCGGCCGTCCTTGTCTTCCGACGATCTGATCGCCTTGATCGCATCGGGATCGGCAATCGGAGCGCTCTTGAACACGAGGCCGTGCTTGACGGCTTCGTCGACCAGCCAGGCCAGCGGCACGAACGCGACGGCATCGTCCGGATAGCCGCCCCCGACATTGGCATGCATGCCGACGAACCACACCTGGACGAGGCGCTCGCCGTCGATTGTTGTCGGCACCGCCGGTGCGGGCTGTCCCGGCTCGTGCTCGGTCCAAAGCACCGGATGGAAGGTCGTGCGCTCGTCGTCGAGCGCCAGCGCGTGCCGTGCGCACTTGACCTTCGGACTGAGAATCCGGTTCGGCAGTTCGAGCGGCCACACCCAGTTGGAGATGCCGCGCGTCATCTCGTCGATCGGCAGGCCATAGGCCGCGACGGTGTCCCAGATGCCGATGAATTCGATCGATGGCACCTGCTTCCGGGTAATCTCGGCATAGGGCTTGTTGCCCTTCAGGCGGTCCAGCACCGGCACGAGGATGTAGTCGCGCAGCGCGCGGAAGATCACCTCGATGCGCCAGATCGAGTGGTAGCCCGCGGCCCGGTAGGCGCGATAGGCCTTCACGGCGCCGTCGTGCAGTTCGGCTTCGGTGTCCGCAACGATCAGGCCCTGATCGACGATGAGTGCGGCGAGCGTGCGCACCGTGAATGCGCCGCGGCTGAATCCGAACAAGTAGATCTTCGACTCGTTCTCGTGGTCGTAGTTTCGGCAGATGAACTTGTAGGCGTCGAGGATGTTGCGCTTGAGGCCGTAACCGAACGCGCCGCCGAGCAGGGCAAGCGGGACGAAAGACGAGGTGCCGACACCGTCATCATATTTGGCGGCCTGGCTGTTGCCCTGCAAATCCAGCGACTGGAATATCCGCCAGACATTGGTGCGCCAGACGCTGGAAGCTGCGTTGCCGGTGCCGTCGGACAGAATGATGATCTTGGGGCTCGGCATTGAAAGACGCTCGCTGAAATGGATGAAGCGGATTGCGCAGCCTAACAGGGGGCAGATCGAATGCTACCTTGGATCGATCTTTAATCATTCCATGCCGCGATAGGTGTGAACTGGCGCACAAAGGCGTCACGTGGTCGCGGCCATGTGAGAGATGGCGGCTTTCGCGATGCTGCGAAAAGGCCTAGCCTGACTGCCGGTGCAATTCATTGATGAGGCGTAGCAATGCGCAGCCGCGTCAGAAAATTTGCCCATGTGCTGGAGCGCTTCGGCCTTGCCCTGGCGGGGGCTGCAAGCGGTCTGTTCGTCGCCATCCATGTCGGCTCGAGCGTATCGGCGCTGACCTCGCAGGCGTTCCTGCTCATCATGATGCTGGGCGGCGCGATCGGCTTCTACCTCGGCATCGACACGCCGCCGAAGCTCTTCCATCCGAAGGACGCCGCCTCGTTGCGCAAGATCGACGCGGCGGAGCTGCTCAGCGCGGTCGGCACCTTCCTCGCGACGATGGTCGCGTTCTTCTCGGTGGGCGTCGTCGTGCTGCGGAGCGAGCCGGATATCGGCTGGACCGCGGCCATCATGGCGGGCTGGGTGCTCGGCGTCGCGATGCAAATCGTCGCCGGCACGATCGCCCGGGCACGCGCCTGACTATGCGCTGCGCGTGACGCCCAATCCCGCGAGATGGGTGTCGACGAACTGCGCGAGCCGTTCGCGCAGCATCTCCGGCGGCACCGCGACCATGCGCTCCTCGAGGCCAAGCGAAATAATGCCGTGGACCGCAGAGAACATCATCCGCGACAGCAGCGCGACGTCATTGGGATCGCGATCGGGCAACAGCCGCACCAGCGGCGCATGCATCAGCGCGAACGCATCCATCACCATCGCGAGGATGTCTTCCGGAAACGGCCGGTCGTCCTCCATCCGGTGCTCGAACAGCGAGCGCAGCAGATTGGCGTGCTCGCTGGCGAAGCCGAGATAGGCGTCCGCGAGCCCGTGCAACTGGCGCAGCGGATCGTCGGCCGGGACTGCCTTGAGCCGCGTGGTCAGGGCCTCAACGGTCTCCCGGTTCACGGTCAGGATCAGGCCGTCGAAGTCGCCGAACTCGTTATAGACGCTGCCGATGGAGCATTTGGCGGCGTCGGCGACGTCTCTAACCTTCAATGATCTCAAGCCCTTAGTGGCGATAAACCGGCGTGCGATCTCGATCAGCAAAGTGCGCCGCTGAAGTTTCTTCCGGTCCCGTCGCGATTCTTCTTGAACAATGTTCATTTACGAGGTACTAATTTGAGCGTTGCTCAAGTTGGCATAGGAGGCCACTCACATGCAGACCCTAGCACTTCAATTGACCACCACCCTTGTCGATGACGCGATCGCGCTCGTGAAGGGCCTTGGCCGCGCCATCCTCTCACTGGCGATGGCGCCGATCGAGCGGATCGCCCGTGCCTGCGACGTCGCAGGCGTCCTGGAGCAGCGGCGCGCGGATCGGCGCGCGCCGCACCCGGCGGCCGCAAGCGGCGGCCGTTGCAAGTCACGCAACTGCCGATGGTCGCCATTCCGCGGGTTGAGTGAACTGACCTGAAGCGGCCACCCGGCAATTGTCGCCGAAACCTCAACAAACCGCTCACCATGTCCCGCGCGAGCCGATCGCGAGATCGATCAACCCAAGGTCTGGATAAGGTCTCGTACATCTCTGGCGGGCAATGTCCCGGCCGCCCGGCGTTCTCGATAGGCGCCGGTTCGAACCGATACGTTGCGGAAAAGACTAAAGGCTGCGGGATCTCCGTCATCTCATCACGCTCACGATTCTCTGCCAAACAAACTCGCAGACCTGCCGGCGCCGAGCGCGCTAACCCAAGGAACCGGTCATGATCAAGGAATTGATGACGTCCCGCCGCTTCGCGCCGCTGTTCTGGTCGCAGTTCTGCTCGGCGTTGAACGACAACGTGCTGAAGAATGCGCTGGTCATCATGCTGCTGTATGGCATCGCCAACGAGCAGGGGCCGGCGCTGGTCCAGCTCGCGGGCGCGGTCTTCATCTTCCCGTTCTTCGTGCTGTCGGCGCTCGGCGGCGAGCTTGCCGACCGCTACGTCAAATCCATCGTCGCCCGCCGACTGAAGTTCTTCGAGATCTTCGCTGCGGCCTTTGCGGCGGCCGGCTTCTTCACTCATTCGATCCCCCTGCTGTTCATCGCGCTGGCGCTGTTCGGCATCGTCGCCGCGCTGTTTGGCCCGGTGAAATATGCTGTGCTGCCCGACCAGCTCTCGGTTTCCGAGCTCGCGACCGGCAACGCGTTGGTCGAGGGCGCGACCTTCATGGCGATCCTGATCGGCACCATCGCGGGCGGCCTGTTCGTCGCAGGCGCCAGCCACATGGGCTGGATCTGCGCCGCCGTGGTCGGCCTGTCGGTGCTGTCCTGGGGATTTGCCTCGCGCATCCCGATGACACAGCCCTCGGCTCCCGACCTGCCGATCACCAGGAATCCCTGGACCTCGACCGTGCGCCTGTTGAAGTCGCTCTATGCCGAGCAGCGGCTGTGGGACGGCATGGTGATCGTGTCCTGGTTCTGGATGGTCGGCGCGATCGTGCTGTCGCTGCTGCCTGCGCTGATCAAGGAAGGTGTCGGCGGCACCGAGGGCGTCGTCACGCTGTGCCTCGCCGTGTTCGCGATCGGCATCGCCGCGGGCTCGCTGTTCGCCGCGCAGCTGAGCCATGTCCGCCCGAATATCGCGTTGGTGCCGATCGGCGCCATCGTGATGGGCGTGATTGGCCTCGACCTCGCCTGGGCGATCGCCACCACCTCGCTCGGCAAGGACGTCACCGCGGCTGCATTCGCGAGCTCGTTCGGCGGTTTCCGCATGCTGGCCGACTTCTTCCTGTTCGCCTTCGGCGGCGGCCTGTTCGTGGTGCCGGCATTTGCTGCCGTGCAGGCCTGGACCGCGCCGTCCGAGCGCGCCCGCATCATCGCCGCCGGCAACATCCTGCAGGCCGGCTTCATGGTCGTCGGCGCGGTATTCGTCGGCGCCCTGCAATCGATCGGCCTGCCGATCGCCTGGATATTCTTCGGCCTCGCCATCGCGAGCTTCGGCAGCGTCTGGTTCGTGCTGAACAAGTGGGGCAAGGAAGGCGTCCGCGATTTCGGCGCGCTGCTGTTCCGCGCGCTGTTCCGGCTCGAGGTGCGCGGCATGGAGAACCTGCCTCCGTCAGGCACCCGCATGCTGATCGCGCCCAACCATGTCAGCCTGGTCGACGGCCCGCTGCTGCATGCCATGCTGCCGATCGATGCGAGCTTCGCGGTCGACACCGGCATCGCCAAGGCGTGGTGGGCCAAGCCGTTCCTGAAGATGATCAAGCACTACACGATGGATCCGTCGAAGCCGCTGGCCGCGCGTGACCTGATCAAGCTGGTTGCCGCCGGCGAGCCGGTCGTGATTTTCCCGGAAGGCCGCATCACGGTCTCGGGTTCGCTGATGAAGGTCTATGACGGCACCGCGATGATCGCCGACAAGGCCGATGCGGTCGTCGTTCCGGTCCGCATCGAGGGCGCGCAGCGTTCGCATCTCAGCTATCTCAAGAACGGCGAGATCAAGCGCTCCTGGTTCCCCAAGGTGACGATCTCGATCCTGCCGCCGGTGAAGCTGCCGATCGACCAGTCGCTGCGGGGCAAGGCGCGCCGCAACGCCGCCGGCGCCGCGCTGCAGGACGTCATGATCGACGCCATGGTCCAGAACGCGATGCTCGACCAGACTTTGTTCGAGGGTCTCGGCCATGCCTATCGCGACCGTGACACCGGCAAGCCGATCATAGAGGACGCGCTCGGCACCAAGCTGACCTATCGCAAGCTGATCCTCGGCGCGCAGGTGTTGAGCCGCAAGCTCGAGCAGGGGACTTCGGTGGGCGAGAATGTCGGCGTGCTGCTGCCGAACTCGGCCGGCGTCGCCGTCGTGTTCATGGCGCTGCAGACCATCGGCCGCGTGCCGGCGATGCTCAACTTCTCGGCCGGTCCGGTCAACGTGCTGGCCGCGATGAAGGCGGCGCAGGTGACGACCGTACTGACCTCGCAGGCCTTCATCGAGAAGGGCAAGCTCGACAAGCTGATCGCGGCAATGGCAGGCCAGGCCCGTGTCGTCTATCTCGAGGATGTCAGGGCCGACATCAGCCTCGCCGACAAGATCGCAGGTTTCCGCGCGGGCATCGCGCCGCGCGTCGCCCGCAACGCCAACGATCCCGCGGTCATCCTGTTCACTTCGGGTTCGGAAGGCACGCCGAAGGGCGTCGTGCTGTCCCACCGCAACATCCTCGCCAACGCGGCGCAGGCGCTGGCGCGGGTCGATGCCAATGCCAACGACAAGGTGTTCAACGTCCTGCCGGTGTTCCACTCGTTTGGTCTGACCGGCGGCATGATGATGCCGATCCTCGGCGGCATTCCGATCTTCATGTATCCGTCGCCGCTGCATTACCGCATCGTGCCCGAGCTGATCTACCAGACCGGCGCCACGATCCTGTTCGGCACCGACACCTTCCTCACCGGCTACGCCCGCTCGGCGCATGCCTACGACTTCCGCACGCTGCGGCTCGTCATCGCCGGTGCGGAAGCGGTGAAGGAGCGCACGCGGCAGATCTACATGGAGCGCTACGGCATCCGCATCCTCGAGGGCTACGGCGTCACCGAGACCGCGCCGGTGCTGGCGATGAACACGCCGATGGCCAACCGCCAGGGCACCGTCGGCCGGATCTCGCCGCTGATGCAGTACCGCCTCGATCCGGTCCCCGGCATCGAGGAGGGCGGCCGCCTGTCGGTGAAGGGCCCGAACGTGATGCTCGGCTACCTCCGCGCCGAAAACCCCGGCGTGCTGGAGCCGCTGCCCGAGGGCTGGCACGACACCGGCGACATCGTCACGGTCGACGCGCAGGGCTTCATCGCGATCAAGGGCCGTGCCAAGCGCTTTGCCAAGATCGCCGGCGAAATGGTGTCGCTGTCGGCGGTGGAGACGATGGCGACCACGCTGTGGCCGCAGGCGATGTCGGTTGCGGTCACGCTGCCCGATCAGCGCAAGGGCGAACGCATCGTGCTGCTCACCACGCAGAAGGATGCTGACCGCGCCGCGATGCAGCGCCAGGCCAAGAGCAGCGGCGCCTCCGAGCTTGCGGTGCCCGCCGACATCCGTGTCGTCGACAAGGTGCCGCTGCTCGGCACCGGCAAGACCGACTATGTCGGCGCCACTGCGCTAGCCAAGGAACTCGCCGCTGTTGCGCCGGCGCCCGCGCCGCAGACGGATGAGAATACCGATGCGGCCGAGGCCGAGCCGGAGGCGCGTCAGCAACACGTTGCATGAGTGTTGGCATGAGTCCTGGCATGAGTCTTGGCATGATGGTTGTGCTTTCCGGGAGCATGTTGTCAGATAGACGGCAACTGCTCCCGAGAAAGCACGATCATGGTTCTTCCGCTCGATCCCGTCATTGCCAACATCATCCCGCTGCTGCCGTTGCGCGAGCCCGCAACCATGACGCCGCAGAGCTGTCGCGAATCGCTCCGCGCGCTGGCCGAGGCACGCAAGGCGGTACCGCCGCCGCCGGTCGATGTGGTCAGCGACGTTGAAGTGCAGGGCGCTGCCGGCAAGCTCGGCGCGCGGCTCTATCGGAACGGTACCGGCAAGGCGCCGACCGTGATCTTCTTCCACGGCGGCGGCTGGGTTGCCGGCGATCTCGAGACCCATGACCGCCAGGCCCGCAACCTCGTGATCGAGACCGGTGCTGTCGTGATCTCGGTCGACTACCGCCAACCGCCGGAGACGCGCTTCCCCGGCGCGTTCGAGGATGCCTTCGCCGCGATCCGCGACGTCGTGGCGCGCATCGCCGACTTCGGCGGCGATCTCGCCCGCGTCGGCGTCGCCGGGGATTCCGCCGGCGGCAATCTCGCCGCCGCCACGGCGCTCGCCTGCCGCGACGCCGGCGTCAAGCTCGCCGCGCAATTGCTGGTCTATCCCGTTACCGACGTGGTCGGTAGTTTTGCCGATGCCGCCGAGAACGCGAAATTCCCGTCGCGCGCCGAGAATGCGGAGGGCTACTTCCTGACGCGTGAGACGATGCAGTGGTTCGCGGGGCATTATCTCGCCGACAAGGCGCAAGGCGCCGACTGGCGCGTCTCGCCGCTGCGCGCGAAGAGCCTTGCGGGGGTGGCGCCGGCTGTGGTCACCACCGCCTGGTTCGACCCGCTGCGCGACGAGGGCCACGCCTATGCCAAGGCGTTGCAGGCGGCGGGGGTGCCGGTGACGTATCACACGGGCGAGGGGCTCATTCACGGCTACTTCGGTCTCGGCGAGGCGTCGGAGGCCGCACGCGCCGAGGCGGAGCGCGCGCGGGCGGATTTCAAGGTGTTGCTGGAGCGGGGAGTGTAACCACATCGTCGTCCCGGCGAAGGCCG
>NZ_JACMYO010000229.1 GCF_020889685.1 Bradyrhizobium oropedii | reverse complement strand
CTAGCACTTTCACACCACGATGCTGAGCCGCTTCGCCGCCCGCGTGATGCCGGTGTAGAGCCATCGTGCCCGCGAGTCCTGGAACGCAAAGCTCTCGTCGAACAGCACGACGTCGTCCCATTGCGAGCCTTGCGACTTGTGCACGGTCAGCACATAGCCGTAGTCGAACTCGTCATAGGGCTTGCGCTGCTCCCACGGCACGCCCTCGACGCCGCCGTCGAAGCATTCGCCGCGCACCGAAACCTTGGTGACCTTGTAGCCGAAATCCTCGTCCGGCATCACGCGCATGGTGATGATCTTGGATTTCGACTGCGCCCGCGCCTTGACCCGCCACAGCCCACCGTTGAACAGGCCCTTCTTGCGGTTGTTGCGCAGGCAGACCAGCTTGTCGCCGGCGACCGGCAAGGGATCCTCGATGTTCAGCCGCTGCCGTACCCGCATGTTGTAGGCGCGGCGGGTGTTGTTGCGGCCGACCAGCACCTGGTCGGCGCTCATCACGCGGTCCGGATCGAGCTCCTTGCGCGAGACCACCTCGCTCTCGCCATGGCGGCCGATCTCGAGCTCGCGGCCTTCGCGGATATCCATCGACATCCGCACGATCGGATCGTCCTGCGCCTGGCGATGCACCTCGGTCAGCATCGCGTCCGGCTCGGCGTCGGTGAAGAAGCCGCCGCCCTGGATCGGCGGCAATTGCGCGGGATCGCCGAGCACCAGCAGCGGGCAGTCGAACGACATCAGGTCGCGGCCGAGTTCGGCATCGACCATCGAGCATTCGTCGATCACGATCAGCTTGGCCTTCGAGGCCGGCGCGTCGTCCCAGAGTTCAAAGCTCGGCTGCTCGACGCCGGACTCGCGGGCGCGGTAGATCAGCGAGTGAATCGTCGAGGCGCTGTCGCAGCCCTTGTTGCGCATCACCAGCGCCGCCTTGCCGGTGAAGGCTGCGAACTTCACCTCGCCGTCGACACCCTCGGCAATGTGCTGGGCGAGCGTGGTCTTGCCGGTTCCGGCATAGCCGAACAGGCGGAACACCGGCGGCGTGCCGTTCTTGCCCGGCTTGGCTTGCAGCCAATCGGCGACGGCTTTCAGCGCGGAATCCTGATGCGGCGTAAAGGTGGTCATGAGGCTTTCGGAGGTAAGGAGCGCGCGACCGATAGCGCCGCGACTCATACCAGCACAAGCTAAACATTCATGCGTTCCAGGCAAGCCGCCTCCCGCTGCGCGGAATTGGAGTTTCGCCCCCGAGGCTGGACTTGGCCTTCTCCCCCACTAGACTGACCGAAAACAACAAGCGGTCGGGGACGGACCTTGGGAGTGATGACGCCATGAAATTCGGCATCTTTTACGAGCTGCAACTGCCGCGCCCCTGGAACGACGGCGACGAGCTCAGGCTCTACCAGAACGCGCTGACCCAATTGGAGACTGCCGACCGGCTCGCTTACGACTACGCCTGGGTCGTCGAGCATCACTTCCTCGAGGAATATTCGCACTCGCCGGCGCCGGAATCCTTCCTCGCCGCCGCGAGCCAGCGCACCAGGAACATCCGGCTCGGCCACGGCATCTTCCAGCTCACCACCAATCATCCCGCGCGCGTCGCCGAGCGGATCGCGGTGCTCGATCTGCTCTCCAACGGACGCTGCGAGTTCGGCATGGGCGAGAGCGCCTCGATCACCGAGCTGACGCCATTCGGCCGCGACATGGAGACCAAGCGGGAGGTGTTCGAGGAGGCGGTCAGCGCGATCTTCCCGATGTTCAGCAAGGTCGGCACCGAGCATCACGGCAAGTATTTCGATATCCCGCTGCGCAACGTCGTGCCGAAGCCGGTGCAGAAGCCGCATCCGCCGCTCTGGATGGCGTGCTCGCAGTTGCCGACGATCGAACGCGCCGGGCAGAACGGATTTGGCGCGCTCGGCTTCCAGTTCGTCAGCGCCGAGGCGGCGCATGCCTGGGTGCATGCCTATTACAACGCGATCACCAAGCGGCTGAACAAGCTCGCCGACTACGAAATCAATCCGAACATGGCGCTGGTCTCGTTCTTCATGTGCGCCGAGACCGATGAAGAGGCGCGCCGGCGCGCCGACGGCGCGACCTTCTTCCAGTTCGCGCTGCGCTATTACGGCCAGGCGCAGAACCGGCAACGCCCGGCGCCCGGCACCGTCAACATGTGGGACGAGTACAACAAGTGGAAGCGCGAAAATCCCGAGGCGCAGGAGGCCGCGCTGCGCGGCGGCCTGATCGGCTCGCCGGAGACCTTGCGCAAGAAGCTGCGCCGCTTCCGCGCTTCGCATATCGACCAGGTGATCCTGCTCAACCAGGCCGGCAAGAACACGCATGAGCACATCTGCGAGTCGCTCGAGCTGTTCGGCAAGGAAGTGATGCCGGAGTTCCAGCACGATCCCGAGCACGATGCCTGGAAGAAGGGTGTGCTCGACGGCTCGATCCAGCTCGAGGAGATCGACACCCAGGCGTTCTCGGACCGCTATGGTAAACTCGCGGTCAATGTTGGCCCGAAGACCGCCGCCGCAGGCTGATCAATTAATGCGCAGCGACCTCGCGATCTCGTGAGGAAAATAATTCGCTACACGCTGTCAGCGCCTTAAAAGAAACGGCATGCGCGATGCCTGCACCGAAGTGCAGGCATCGCTATTTTTGTGCGGTGCTCGACAGCTTCATTCGCGCGCCCCATCATCCTGACATCGCATGATCGTGCAGCGCGAGTGCGCGCTTGATCGTCAGGAGAATCTTGGAATGAAGCGTCGTGAGTTCCTCCAGCTGTCGCTCGCCACAGCCGCCGCTGCTGCGCTGTCGCCGGGTGCGCAGGCGCAGGCGGACACGAAGGAAATTCGTATCGGCTACCAGAAGAACGGCGTGCTCGTTATCACGCGCCAGCGCGAAGCCTTGGAAAATCATTTCAGGCCGCAGGGTATCAGCGTGAAATGGGTCGAGTTCTCCTCGGGTCCGCCGATGATGGAAGCGATGAATGTCGGGAGCGTCGACTACGGCGCCGTCGGCGATTCCCCGCCGATCTTCGCGCAGGCCGCAGGTGCCGCCATCGTCTACGCCGCCGCTCAGCCGATCATCAACGGGTCGGGCATCCTGGTGCCGCAGAATTCGGCAATCACTGATATCGCCGGTCTCAAGGGCAAGCGTGTCGGCTTCACCAAGGGATCCAGCGCACATAACGTCGTGATCCAGACGCTGGAGAAGGCCGGGCTGACCTATGACGACATCACGCCCGTCTATCTGACGCCGCCGGACGCCGGTCCTGCGTTTGCCAATGGCGGTATCGACGCCTGGGCGATCTGGGATCCGTACTTCGCGATCGCCGAGACCAAACAGAACGGCCGCATCCTGATCAAGACCCGCGACGTCACCAAGACCAACGCATTTTACATCGCCAATCGCGACTTCGCGAACAAGCACAGCGCGCTTCTGCAGCAGATCGTCGATGTTACGACGTCGACGGCAAAATGGGCCGAGGCGCATCCCGATGACGTCGCGAAATCGTTGGCCGCCGTCACCGGCGTGCCGCTCGACATCCAGACCATTGCGGCGCGGCGGGCCGGCTTCTCGGTCGGTCCCGTGACCGATGACGTGATTGCAACCCAGCAGGGCGTCGCCGACCGCTTCTTCAAGCTGGGCCTGATTCCAAGGCAGATCGCGATCCGCGACATCGTCTGGCGCAACACCCAGACCTGATCGGCGCGCGTTTGGTCAATTCAATGCAAAGGATATTCCCATGACGCGTTTGTTTCGACGCTGGGTCGCCCGCGCGGTGCTGTCGGTCAGCATCGTCGCTGCGAGCGTCGGCGCCTCCTATGGTCAGGACAAGGTCGTTCGCATCGGCTTCCAGAAATACGGCAAGCTGGTGCTGCTCAAGAGCAAGGGCTCGCTCGAGCAGAAGCTGAAGTCGGTCGGTTACTCCGTCGTCTGGACTGAGTTTCCGTCCGGGCCGCCGCTGCTCGAAGCGCTCAATGTCGGCGCGATCGATTTCGGCAACACCGGCGAGGCGCCGCCGATCTTCGCGCAGGCCGCCGGCGCGCCGATCCAGTATGTCGCCTACGAGCCGCCGGCGCCGAAGGGCGAGGCGATCCTGGTGCCGAAGGACAGCCCGATCAAATCGGTCACTGATCTCAAGGGCAAGAAGGTCGCGCTGAACAAGGGCTCCAACGTCCATTATCTCCTGGTCAAAGCGCTGGAGAAAGCCGGCGTCAAATATTCCGAGATCGAGCCGGTGTTCCTGGCGCCGGCCGATGCGCGCGCGGCGTTCGAGCGTGGCGTGGTCGATGCCTGGGTGATCTGGGATCCGTTCCAGGCCGCGGCGGAGGCTGCGACCGGCGCACGCACCATCGCCGACGGCACCGGCGTCGTCGCCAACTATCAGTTCTATTTCTCCTCGAAGAAGTTCTTGCAGGCCGATCCGAAGATCGTCGAGCTCGTGCTGGCGCAGCTCAGCGAGGTCGACGACTGGGCCAAGGGCGACATCCACGCCGTCGCCGAACAGCTGGCGCCGAGCATCGGCCTGTCGGTGCCGGTGGTGGAGGTCGCGCTGAAGCGGCAGGCCTACGGCATCAAGCCGGTCACCGACGCCGTGATCGCAGATCAGCAACAGGTCGCCGACACGTTCTTCGCGCTCGGCCTGATCCCCAAACACATCAAGATTTCCGACGTCGCATGGAGGCCGGGCACGTGAGCACCCCAACCAACGCCAACATCCTCTGGTTCCTGCCGACCCACGGCGACAGCCGCTATCTCGGCACGTCGATCGGCGGCCGTGAGGTGAACTTCAACTATCTGCGCCAGATCGCGCAGGCTGCCGACCAGCTCGGCTATTACGGCGTGCTGCTGCCGACGGGACGGAGCTGCGAGGACTCCTGGGTGGTGGCATCGGCCGTCGCACCGTGGACCGAGCGCCTGCGGTATCTCGTGGCGGTCAGGCCCGGCCTGCAATCGCCGAGCGTCGCCGCGCGCATGACCGCGACGCTGGACCGGCTGTCGAACGGCCGTCTTCTGATCAACGTCGTCACCGGCGGCGATCCGGTCGAGAACAAGGGCGACGGCATCTTCCTCGACCATGACGAGCGCTATGCGGTGACCCGCGAGTTCCTCAACGTCTACAGCGATCTCTTGGCCGGCAAGACGGTCAATGTCGAAGGCAAGCACATCCAGATCGAGGACGGCCGCCTGCTGTTCAATCCGGTGCAATCGCCGCGGCCGCCGCTGTATTTCGGCGGCTCGTCGGACGCCGGCATCGACGTCGCGGTCGACACCGTCGACAAATATCTGACCTGGGGCGAGCCGCCGTCGCAGGTCGCCGAGAAGATCGCCAAGGTGAAGGCTGTCGCCGCGCAACGCGGCCGCAAGCTCTCCTTCGGCATCCGCCTGCATGTGATCGTGCGCGAGACCAACGCCGAGGCGTGGCGCGCCGCCGATGAGCTGATCCAGTACGTCACCGACGACACCATCGCTGCCGCGCAGAAGATCTTTTCGCGGATGGATTCGGTGGGCCAGCAACGCATGGCGCAGCTGCATGGCGGCCGCCGCGACCAGCTCGAGATCAGCCCCAACCTCTGGGCCGGCGTCGGCCTGGTGCGCGGCGGCGCTGGCACCGCGCTGGTCGGCGATCCCCAGACCGTTGCGGCGCGGATCAAGGAGTATCAGGACGTCGGCGTCGATACCTTCATCATGTCGGGTTACCCGCATCTCGAGGAGGCCTATCGCTTCGCCGAACTGGTGTTCCCGCTGCTGTCGCTGGCGCAGCCCGGCAACGTGACGCCGATCCGCGTCAACACCGGCCCGTTCGGCGAAACCATCGGCAACGACTACCGTCCGCAGAAGCAGGCATCGCAATCATGAGTCTCATCGACAGTCTACCGCGCCGCAAAGCGTTCTCGAGCGAAGTGGATGCCGGTTCGCGTGAAGAAAACGCGTCAAAACAAAAATCTGGAGCTCCGTTCCGATCCGATCGGAACGGAAGCAGCTCCAGCGCGCCGAAACTTCCGAAGGTCGATGGGCTGATCCCCTGGATCGTGCCGCTGGCAATCGTGCTGATCTGGCAGCTTGCCTGCGTCACCGGCTACGTACCGTCTCGCGTCCTGCCGGCGCCGACCGACGTCGCGCAGGCCGGATGGAAGCTGCTGTTGTCAGGCGAGCTGGTCCGCAACATCTGGGTCAGCTTTTGGCGTGCCTCGATCGGCTTTGTGATCGGCGGCGGCATCGGCTTTGCGTTCGGCCTTGCCAACGGGCTGTCGCAACTGTCGGCCAAGCTCACCGACACCACGCTGCAGATGGTGCGCAACATCCCGCATCTGGCGCTGATCCCGCTGGTCATCCTGTGGTTCGGCATCGACGAGTCGGCAAAGCTCTTTCTCGTGGCGCTCGGCGTGTTCTTTCCGATCTATCTCAACACGCTGCACGGCATCCGCACCGTCGATCCGCAGCTGATCGAGATGGGCCGCATCTACGGGATGACCGACGGCGAGCTGTTCCGCCGGGTGATCTTCCCGGGCGCGCTGCCCTCGATCTTCGTCGGCCTGCGCTTTGCGCTCGGCATCATGTGGCTGACGCTGATTGTCGCCGAGACCATCGCTGCGTCGTCGGGCCTCGGCTACATGGCGATGCAGGCGCGCGAGTTCATGCTGATCGACGTCGTCGTGCTCTCGATCCTGATCTACGCCTTGCTCGGCAAGCTCGCCGACAGCGCCTCGCGGGCGCTGGAGCGATTGACCCTGTCGTGGCACCCAGCTTTCCAGAAGAAGTGAGAATGAGCATGCAAGAAGCGCTTCGTTTCCAGTCCGCTGACGCCGAGCCGGTTGACCGCGCCGACATCGTCGTGCAGGCGCGGCAGTTGCGGCGGGGATCGGAAGGCGCGACCCGCGGGCTGTCGCTGACCATTCGCGGCTTGCGCAAGGCGTTCGGCGACAATGAGGTGCTGCGCGGCATCGACCTGCACATTCCCCCGGGCCAGTTCGTCGCGATCGTCGGCCGCAGCGGCTGCGGCAAGAGCACGCTGCTGCGTCTGATCGCCGGCCTCGACGCGCCGACCGCGGGCAGCTTTGCCTTCGGCGAACAGCCGCGGGCGCAGGATGTCCGCGTCATGTTGCAGGAGCCGCGCCTGCTGCCCTGGGCGCGGGTGCTGTCCAATGTCGAGGTCGGGTTGGGGCGCGAGCGCTCGTCCGCGGACGCGCAGGCGCGCGCCGAGCGTGCGCTGGTCGAGGTTGGTCTCGGCGACAAGCGCGGGCAGTGGCCGTCCGTGCTCTCGGGCGGCCAGAAGCAGCGCGTGGCTTTGGCGCGGGCGCTGGTCAGCCAGCCGCGCGTGCTGGCGTTCGACGAGCCGCTCGGCGCGCTCGACGCGCTAACGCGAATCTCGATGCAGCAATTGCTGGAGCGGGTCTGGCGCGACCAGGGCTTCACCGCGATCCTGGTGACGCATGACGTCGCCGAGGCGGTCGCACTCGCCGACCGCGTGCTGGTCATCGAGGACGGCCGCATCGCGCAGGATGTCACGATCGATCTGCCGCGGCCGCGCCGGCGCGGCTCGGCCGAGCTTGCCGCGCTCGAAGGCGAGATTCTGAAGCATCTGCTCGAAGGCAGCGAAGACACCCAGTGAGGTCGCCATGAATTCCCTCGTCCGCAATGTTTCGATCGCATCAGCGGTTGCGGCTGCTGAGTTTCGTGGCGCGATGCGTCACCTCACCGGCGGCGTCAGCGTCATCACGGCCGGGCGTGGAAAGGACATCTCGGGCATGACGGTGACCTCGGTGTCGTCGCTGTCGGTCGAGCCGCCGTCGCTGATCGTCAGCGTCAACCGCGCCGCCTCCTCATGGCCGCTGATCGCGCGCCATGGCACATTCGGCGTCAACATCCTGACTGCGGATCAGCTCGACATCGCCGAGCGCTTTACCGGCAAGGGTGGCTTGAAGGGCGCTGACCGGTTCACCGGCGCCGAATGGACGACGCGCGCGTCGGGTGTCCCGCTGCTGGTCGGCGCGCTCGCCGCCATCGATTGCGAGGTCGAAGAGGTCATCGAACGGCATTCGCACGCGATCGTCATCGGCCGCGTGCTCGACGTGATCGCATCGCAACGCACCGCCGCGCTCGCCTACTGGCACGGCGAATATGTCGCGATCGACCATGACGAAGACGCCGCGCGGCTGGCCGAGGTCAGCCTCCCGTCGCGTCACGCCCATGCCCGGGGCGCGCGCTAGCGCATGTGCCGGAGATCATGCTCCGGCAACAGGCTAACGCGGTGTCTGTCCGGGTCAGGCTTTAGAAGGTCGCGCTCAGGCTCGCTGGGCTGTCGATGTTCACGGTGCTGCCGCGGACGCCGTACCAGACCGCCTGGACGGCCTGAGCCGCATTGCCGAGCGGGATGCCGACGACCAGCGTCGTCGGGACGCGGCCAAAGCTGGGCGGCACCGGCTCGTTATAGGTGAAGCCCGCCACGACCGGCGAGACCGCGCCGTTGACGCTGACACCGAAGGTGCCGCCCGGATTGGCGTCGCCCGTGGCGTAGGGCATCGGAACGTTGAGGGTGATGATCGCAGTGGTGCCGACGCCTTCGGGGATCGTCAGGCTGAGACCCGGAATCGGGGTCCAGGTGGGGGCATTCGTGGAATGGGAGCCGGTCGTCTGCGCGTAAAGGGCCATATCGCTCTCCAGTTGTATAAAAAGTAAGAACAATGGAGGATTGATTACGGCAGCCGGCTGCAAGATTCAAGGGATGAAAGGTTTCAAGGGATGACAGGCTGCCGGCGCGGCATGCTGGCGGTGGCGCTTTCCCGGCGAGCCCATTAAAAGCGCCCGAGATTTCGGAGACGTGACGGTTCGATGAAGCGCGTGGGAGCCTGGCTGTTCTATCTCGTCGGCGCAATCGCCGTCGCGTATCTTGCGCTCTATGCGTATGTGACCTTCACCGGCCGCGACATCACACCCGGCGATCCGATCCGGATCTTTCGCAAGCCCGATGCGCCCAACTATTCGTGAGGCGAGGCGGTCGCGGCGGGATCGCCCGCCGCTTTCCTTTTCTCAGCCAGCGCTCGCCATGCGCTGATAATCCGGCGCGCCATTGCCGGCCGGGGTGATCGGGATGCCGCCGTCGGCATATTCGTTCAGCTTGTTGCGCAGCGTGCGGATCGAGATGCCGAGGATGTTGGCGGCATGGGTGCGGTTGCCGAGGCAGTGCTTCAGCGTTTCCAGGATCAGGTCGCGTTCGACGTCGGCAACGGTGCGGCCGACCAGCGCGCGGGTGACCTGCTCGGCGGCCAGCGTGGCGTGCGCCACCGCGGGGGCGGTCTTGGCGAGGTCGAGACGGTCGCCATCGGGGGTGAGGATCGCGTCGGCACCGATCTCGTCGCCCTGCGCCATCAGCACCGAGCGATGGATGGTGTTCTCGAGCTCGCGGACGTTGCCCTGCCAGCGGTTCGCGGTCAGGACGCGGCGCGCCTCGGCGGAGACCGGGCGGACCGCAACGCCGTTGGCCTCGGCATATTTCTTGGCGAAATGCTGCGCCAGCTCGAGGATGTCGGCCG
Source organism: Bradyrhizobium oropedii (assembly GCF_020889685.1). Taxonomy (GTDB): domain Bacteria; phylum Pseudomonadota; class Alphaproteobacteria; order Rhizobiales; family Xanthobacteraceae; genus Bradyrhizobium; species Bradyrhizobium oropedii. Next base: position 1,806 of record NZ_JACMYO010000229.1, on the reverse strand, counting down.
GACGATCGCGCAGCGGCGGGATCTTCAAATTGACGACGTTGAGGCGGAACAGCAGGTCCTCGCGGAAGGTGCCCTCGCGCACCGCCTCCGACAGATTGCGGTTCGAGGTCGCGATGATGCGGATGTCGACCGGGACCGGCTTGGTGCCGCCGACGCGGTCGATCACGCGCTCCTGGATCGCGCGCAATAGCTTCGATTGAAGCCGCACCTCCATCTCGGAGATTTCGTCGAGCAGCAGCGTACCGCCGGTCGCTTCCTCGAACTTGCCGATGCGGCGCGCCACCGCGCCTGTGAAGGCGCCCTTCTCATGGCCGAACAGCTCGGATTCCAGCAGGTGCTCCGGGATCGCGGCGCAGTTGATCGAGATGAACGGCCGCTTGGCGCGGGCCGAGCGGGAATGGACGTAGCGCGCCAGCACTTCCTTGCCGGTGCCGGACTCGCCGGTGATCATGACCGAGGCGTCGGAGCCCGCGATCTGCTGCGCCAGCTTGATCACCCGGCCCATCGCCTCGTCGCGCCAGATCAGGTCGCGCGCGTCGTTGGCGACCGCGGCGAGCACCGCTGCGATCAGCTCGGGGTCGGGCGGCAGCGGGATGTATTCCTTGGCGCCGGCATGGATCGCGGCGACCGCGGCGCGGGCGTCGTTGGAGATGCCGCAGGCGACGATCGGAACGTGGATGTGTTCGGCCTCGAGCCGCATCACGAGGTCGCGGATGTCGAGGCCGACGTCGACCAGCAGCAGGTCGGCGCCCTTGCCGCCGCGCAGCACGTTCATCGCCTGTTCGGCAGCCTCGGCGTGGGTCACGGAGGCGCCGTTGTCCATCGCGATCTTGGTCGCGGTCGTGAGCTGGCCCTTCAGGGTGCCAACGATGAGAAGCCGCATGATGATCTCCTGTTCGTCTGGTCGCGCAGGTTCCGCGCGCTACCGCCTAAGTCCGTTTAAGAGCGTTCTGCCTTGATGATTTCGGTCATGGTCACGCCGAGCTTGTCTTCCACCAGCACCACTTCACCACGCGCCACCAGGCGGTTGTTGACGTAGATGTCGATCGCCTCGCCGACGCGGCGGTCGAGTTCAAGCACGGTGCCCGGTCCGAGCTTCAGGAGGTCGCCGACGTCCATCTTGGAGCGGCCGAGCACCGCCGAGACCTGCACCGGCACGTCGAACACGGCCTCGAGGTCGGCCGCAATGCGCGCGGCATTTTCGTCCTCGTTGTAGCCGATGTCGTCGATCCCGGGCGCGTCGGCGGCGTTGAGATCGGGAAGCGGGACTTGGGTGTCGGTGTCGCTCATGGTTCAGCCCTCAATGCCCCTTCAGCCGGCCTGGCCGCGGGACGCCAGATAGCGCCCGACGAGTTCGTTGATCTTGCCTTCGATCGCGGCGCGCTCCAGCACTACGCCGCCATCGGCCCATTCGATCCGGCAGTCGCCAGTTGCAATGGTCGGCTCGGCCAGGATCACCAGTCGGCCCTGGAAGCCGGAATGCGCCGCCATCTGCTCGATATTGTGATGCGCCGCCTCGTAGAGCGCGTCGTTGATGCGGACCACCAGATGCGGGGTCGCCACCAGATGCGAGAAGCAGTCGGAGACCAGCGCGGTGATCTCGCCGAGCGGCTCGCGCGCGACCAGTTCGGAGCAGAGCTTGCGGGCAACCGCGACCGCGACATCCACCGCCTCGGTCTCCATCCGCATCTCGATGCCGGCAAAGCGGGCGGCGATGCCCTTGATCGCGGTGCCGATCTCTTCGAGTGCCTGCGCCGCGCGGCGGTCGCTCTCGACCTTGGCTTCGCGCAGCGCGGCCTCATAGCC
>NZ_JACMYO010000228.1 GCF_020889685.1 Bradyrhizobium oropedii | reverse complement strand
GGCGTGAAGGAGGCAACGCCGGAGCCGGCCGCGCCCGCCGCCAAACACAAGCGCCGCGCTCCGCCGGGCCGATGAATTGATCAGGGGAGGTGACGGTTGGAGCGTGGCCGGCTTCGCCCTGGTGCGTGCGGTGGTCGCAAGCGCTGCCGCACAATAGGCGTCGTCCCTGCGAAAGCAGGGACCCATACGCCGCAGCAGATGTCGTGATCGGGACTCGTCGTTCCACCGTCGTTCACCAATAACCGTTCGTGGTTATGGGTCCCTGCTTTCGCAGGGACGACGCCGGGTGTGTGGCGCGGCCGGTGATTATGGAGTCTTACCGTTGTCTCGCCCTCTCCTTGAACAGAGGGCGCAGGGAACGCCGGGCGCCGATCGCACCCATGGGTCCCGCGCAATAAAAAATGCGGACACGCGAACCGGTGTCCACTTTGCTCGAAAAACGCACTGATACAGGCGGCAGCGCCTCAGCTCGCCAGGGCCATCCCGGCTTCGTCCAGCGTCTGCAGGAACCCGTGCTCGATCACGGCATTCCTGCCGCGGCGCTTGGCGGCGTAGAGGGCGGCATCGGCGGCTTCGATCAGGTCGCCGGGGCGCTGGGTGTCGTTCGGCTTGGTCGTGGCGACGCCGACGCTGACGGTCACGACGCAATAGCTCGAGGGCGCATGCGGCACGGCGAGGCCGAGCACCGCTGATCGCACCGTCTCGCCGATCGCGAGCGCATGCGCGGCATCGGTGTTCGGCAGCAAGAGGCAGAACTCCTCGCCGCCATAGCGGCCGGCAAAGCCCATCGTGTCGGCGGCGATTCCGGACAGCACCTCGCCGATCCTGGTCAGGCAGGCATCGCCTTCGGGATGGCCGTAGGTGTCGTTGTAGAGCTTGAAGTGATCGACATCGATCATCATCAGCGACAGCTCGCATTCATACTGCTGCGCCCGCATCCATTCGAAGTCGAGCCGGCTCTGGAAGCCACGGCGGTTGGCGAGGCCGGACAGCGCGTCGATCGACGCCATCACCGTGAGGCGATCGTTGGAGGCGACCAGCTCGCGCTCGCGCTGGCTGAGCTGGGCCGCCATCGCGTTGAAGGCGCGTGCCAGCGGCACGAATTCCGAAGGCAGCTTGTGCTTGTCGACGCGTGCCGACCAGTCGCCTTCGCCGAACCGCCGCGCCATGCCGGTCATCAGCTCGATCGGATGGATCACGAGCCGCTCCGCGCCGACGAGCGCACCCAACAAAACGAAAAGGCAGACGAAGCCGAGCTGCAAATAGGCGGTGCGGATCTCGCGGTTGATCGCCGCCGTCACCTTGGCCTCGTCCATGCTGACGATCAGCCGGGACTGGGTCCCGGCGATGCGGGCGAAGCTCAGCGTGCGCTGCGCGCCGTCGGACGCGGTGAACGACACCGAGCCGGACGGCTCGTCGTAGCTGAGCGCCTTCTCCGCAATCGCCGACATCAACGGGATGGTGTCGAGCGAGCGGCCGATCAGGCTCGCATGGTCGGCGGGCGCCGCGACCACGACGCCGGTCGAGTCGACCAGCACGGCCGACATGCCGGGCTGGCCGCCGAGATTGGCCATGATCTGCGACAGCCAGTCGATGTTGATGCCGGAGACGACGACGGAATCCAGCTCCGGATTGATCGCGGCCACCGGATAGGCGGCCATCATCATCGGCCGGCCGTTGGTCCTGCCGCGCAGGTAGTCGCTGAACACGAAGCCGCGGTTGTCCTGCGCCTTCTTGAAATATTCACGGTCGCCGACATTGAGCCCGACCTGGCTGTTGAGCGTGGAGCACTGCACCAGCCCGTCCCTGGAGACGAACATGATGCTGCGGATCCAGGGCAGCACCGTCGGCAGGCTGGCGCGCAGCACCTCGCAGCTCTGCGCAATACCGCCGGAGGCGCGGATATAGGCGGCGGACTTCAGCATGGTCTCGACCGAGGAGACCACCTCGCGCTGGGTTTCGGCGGCCTGCGCGGTGAGGCTGGCATACCCTGCCGAGGCTTGTGCGATCTGCTTGCTGCGGGAATCTTCCAGCGTGCGGACGCGATCGAGCATCAGGGGCGCGACCAGCATCAGCGCAAGCAAGGCGAGCCGGGCACGAATGCCCAGAACCTTCTTGAGTCTGACCCGGTTGCGGTTGAAAGTGACGCCCGACATTCTATTCCCTTGCCCGGGCGCAGGGTAAAATGCAGGGCTTCAAAAAGCCTTTCCCGAATTTGGTAAAATTCGAGCCAACCCCCGCACCTGTTAGAGAACGGCACAAGCATGACGCAAAGCCCGACCACGCCGTTATCGGCCGATTCACCACATGACCCTGCCTCTGGCCTCTCCGTCGTGGAGCAGGAGATCGCTCATGCCTGCAAGGAAGCGCGACGCGACCGCGCGTCGGTGACGCTGATCGCGGTGTCGAAGACCTTCGCAGCCGACGCAATTTTGCCGATTATCGGCGCCGGACAACGCGTATTTGGCGAAAATCGCGTGCAGGAGGCCAAAGGCAAGTGGCCGGAGTTAACCCAGGCCAACCCGGGCTTGAAGCTGCATCTGATCGGGCCGTTGCAGTCCAACAAGGCCAAGGAGGCGGTCGCGCTGTTCGATGCGATCCATTCGGTCGACCGCGCGAGCATTTGCGAAGCGTTAGCCAAGGAAATCAAAACTCAGCAAAAGCACCCGGAACTGTTCGTCCAGATCAACACCGGCGAGGAGCCGCAGAAGGCCGGCGTCGCACCGCAGGACGCCGATACCTTCATTGCGGCGTGCCGCGACAAATACGGCCTGCAGATCGCAGGCCTGATGTGCATCCCGCCGGTCGACCAGGCGCCGGCGCCGCACTTCGCGCTCTGCGCCAAGATCGCTGCGCGCAATGGGCTCAAAAATCTGTCGATGGGGATGAGCGCCGATTTCGCCGTGGCGATCGCGATGGGCGCCACCCATGTGCGGGTGGGGTCGGCGATTTTCGGCACGAGGACGAAGCCGCATAACTGAAGCCGCATAACTAGTGTCGTCCCTGCGAAAGCAGGGACCCAGACGCCGCGGCCATCGTAAGGGGCACGCGGCCAGATCGGCGGGCAACAACTAACTTCGGTGGTTATGGGTCCCTGCTTTCGCAGGGACGACAGCAGCGTGTGTGGCGAGCATATCGCCTACGCAAACTTCACCGACACCTTGCCGATCGCGCCGAAATCGGCCGCGAACGCATCGCCGGCGGCGATCGGCAGCGGGGGGTGGCAGGTGCCTGTGGTGACGACCTCGCCCGCCCGCAACGTCAGTCCGAGCGCGCGCAGCTCGTTGGCGCACCAGGCGAGCGCTGCGCGGGGATCGCCGAGCACGTTCTTGCCGTGGCCGATGTAACGCTCGCCGCGCAGCGTGATGATCGGGCGTTCCTCGACCATGTCGATCGCGCGCCAGTCTGTCGACGTTGCGGGTCCGAGCACGAACAGATGCGCGCAGGCATTGTCGGCGATCAGCTGCGCTTCGCCGGCGGCGACGAAGTCGGTGAAGCGCGAATCCGGAATCTCGATCGCCGGATGCAGTGTGTCGACCGCCTCCAGCACCTCCTGCACGCTGTAGGGCGCGGTGCGCGGTGTGAGATCACGCGCCATGCGGAATGCGTATTCGGGCTCGCCGACGCGCATCTCGTTGCCCGTCATCGACGCAGTGCCGCCATCCGGTATCAACGTCTCCGCAAGGATGCGCCCGGCGAGCGGTCCGGCGACATTGATGTGCTTCTGGCCGGCCGCGCTGGTTGCCGCGATCTTCCAGCCGAACAGCTTTTCGCGCGATGTCTGTTCCAGCCGAGCCTGCACCGCATAGCCCTCGGCGCGATCGCGTGGCCGCATTGTGCTGTCGAGTGCGCCGAGCTTTGTTCCGGCATGCCAATGCCCGTGCAGAACTTTTGCGGCGGCCGCGATCTGGTTGTTGTCGAGCATGTTGGTTCGCTCCCGCGGGAATGTTTTGTCTTGCGCGCGATCTCAGCACAAACGCGTCGCGCTTGTCGCGTGGGAAAACCGATGCTCAGCTATCTACTCAATGATGATCTTTGTCTGCGGCGACATCCGCCGCAGCAGCCGCAGCATCGATGCCTTGGTCATCGAGACGCAGCCTGCGGTCGGCGCGAAATTCGGCCGCGCCAGATGCAGGAATACGGCGCTGCCGCGGCCGGCGACGCGCGGTGCGGCGTTGTGGTCGATCTCGACGATGAAGTCGTAGAGATGATCCTCGCGCGTCAGGCGGTCGCCGCCTTGCTCCCGGTCGAGCCGGATCGGCTGGTTGTAATGGCGGTCGGCGGGATCCTCGCACCAGGCATCCTCGCGGCGGATCGGCCGGGTCGGCAGCAAGGTCGGCGGGCGCCGGTGCCTGTCGGCACGCCACCAGAGTTGCCGCGGATGGAAGATGCCGCGCGGCGTGCCGCCGTCGCCCTCGCGCTTGTTGGCGAGGATTCCGCCGCGTCCGAGTGCGACGGGAACCGTCCAGCCGTCGGCCGTCAGCCAGCCCCGGCGCGGGTCACCGGCGGCGCTGCGGACCTCGATCGAGGAAAGCGGGTGATCACGTTTGACTGTCATATAAGTGATTGAAATAGCTGATCTTCCCTTAAGAATCGTTCAAAACTGAACTTGCCTTGGATGAACAGATCATTCTATCTCCCGGCATTACAGGACATTCACGTCCTGCCCCACCGGATTTGAGGTAGACTGCGCTGCCTTGTGAATCGGTAACGACGGCCTACCTGAGGACGTATCTAGCCGATGCTACGGCCATAAGCGCCCTCCGCTTCTGACCGCCCCGCCCCCCGAAGGATTGTACCTATGGCCAATGCCCGCAAGATCTTGATCGTGGATGACGATACCGATCTGCGCGATACGCTGGTCGAGCAGCTGTCCCTGCACGAGGAGTTCGAAGCCTCGGCAGTCGATACCGGTGCCAAGGGCGCCACTGCCGCCAAAGCCAATTCCCCCGATCTGGTCTTGATGGACGTCGGCCTGCCCGACACCGACGGCCGCGAAGTGGTCCGCTCGCTTCGCAAGGGCGGCTTCAAGGCCCCGATCATCATGCTGACCGGCCACGACACCGATTCCGATACCATCCTCGGCCTGGAAAGTGGCGCCAACGATTATGTCGCCAAGCCGTTCCGCTTCGCGGTGCTGCTGGCCCGGATCCGGGCGCAGCTGCGCCAGCACGAGGCCAGCGAGGACGCGGTGTTCTCGGTCGGCCCCTACTCGTTCCGGCCCGGCTCGAAGATGCTCACCGGCGCCAACGCCCGCAAGGTGCGGCTGACCGAAAAGGAAACCGCGATCCTGCGCTTCCTCTACCGCGCCGGCCAGATGCCGGTGTCGCGCGAGACCCTGCTCCAGGAAGTCTGGGGCTACAATTCCGGCGTCACCACCCACACGCTGGAAACCCACATCTACCGCCTCCGCCAGAAGATCGAGAAGGACGCCGCCAACCCGGAAATCCTGGTCACGGAAGCCGGTGGCTACAAGCTGGTGCCGTGATACGCTTCGCGCTCAACGATTCGTGAAATCGAGGCGCACCGCGGTTACCGGCCCTGAATGTCGATCGATGATGACGTAGCCCTGCTCGAGCGGGTCCCGACGATGCGTCTGTTGGGCGACAGCTCCTTGCGCATGCTGGCGATCGGCTCCGAGCAACGCGATTTCAACGCAGGCGAGGTGCTGTTCAAGACCGGCGACACCGCCGATGCCGGCTATGTCGTGCAGCGCGGCACCTTCCGCGTCGAGGAAGGCGGCGCCGAGGTCATCGCGGGTCCTGGCGCGCTGATCGGCGAACTCGCATTGATCGTCGCGATGAAGCGGCCCTCGACCGCGACCGCACTGGAGCGCGGCTCGGTGATCCGCGTCGCGCGCAGCCTGTTCCAGCGCGTGCTGGAAAGCGACCCGGCCGCAGCCCGCCGCCTGCGCGACGAGCTCGCGCTGCGCACCAGCCAGCTCGCGAGCGATATCTTGATGGCGGGCGGCAAGCTGAGTACGTGATCGTTCCGCGCGTCGTTCAGCGAAGTCATTGACCCGTCACCCTGAGGTGCGAGCGCAGCGAGCCTCGAAGGGTCGACGGCCGCCAGCCGGGCCGATTCATCCTTCGAGACGCGCGGTCCGCGCTCCTCAGGATGACGGGTCAAGAGTTGGCGCCGTCAAACCTCCATCACCGCCGTGACCGGCACGTGATCCGACGGGCGCTCCCAGCTGCGGGCGTCGCGGGTGATCCTGAAGTCGCTGACGTGATCCTTCAGCGCGCGCGAGACCCAGATGTGATCGAGCCTGCGGCCGCGGTCGCCGACGGTCCAGTCCGCGGCGCGGTAGCTCCACCAGGTGTAGACTTTTTCCGACATCGGGATCCGCTCGCGCGCGATATCGAACCATTCGCCATGCGCTTGCGCTGCGAGCAGCTTCTCGGTCTCGACCGGCGTGTGCGAGACGACCTTCAACAGCTGCTTGTGCGACCACACGTCGTTTTCATGCGGCGCGACGTTGAGGTCGCCGACCAGGATGTGGCGGTCGTCGCCGCGCGGATGCAGCGGCTCGCAAGCCTTCATCTCGTCGAGGAATTGCAGCTTGTGCTCGAACTTCGGGTTGAGCGCGGGATCGGGAATGTCGCCGCCGGCCGGCACGTAGAAATTATGCAGCACCAGCGGTTTTGAAAGCTGCGCCTTTTCGCCGAAGGAAACCGAGATGTGCCGCGAGTCGATCTTGTCGCAGAACGTCCTGACGTCGGTGGAGTCGAACGGCAGCCGCGAGACGATGGCGACGCCGTGATAGCCCTTCTGTCCGTTCAGCGCGACGTGCTCATAGCCGAGCCGCTTGAAGCGCTTCAGCGGAAACGCGTCGTCGATGCATTTGGTTTCCTGCAGGCACAGCACATCCGGCCGCGCGCTCTTCAGGAACTTGGCGACGATGTCGATGCGCAGGCGCACCGAGTTGATGTTCCAGGTGGTGACGGAGAACCGCATGAGAACCGCCTCTTAGCACGGTTCTTGCGGCGGATTTCAATTGTCCACAGGGCGGATCGTCGATCCGGCTAGCCCGGCGAGGTGCCGGGATAGGTCGTGAAGTCGATCTTGAACAGCCCCGGGTCGGGCTTCTGCGTCGCGTCGAGATTGTAGACGGCTACCGTCGTGTCGTAGCCCTGCGGATCGGTGACGGTCCACTGCTTGAGCTTGCCGTCCTTGGCGCCGATCATCAGCAGGAAGCGGCTGGTGCCGACCAGCGCCTGCTTCTCCTCGATCGTGATGCTGACGAACACGTCGTCGGCTGTGACGCTGATGACGTTGGTGTCCTTCATCAGGTCGATGCGGTCCGACAGCAGATAGCGCAGCGGGGTCTGCGACAGCGGATAGACGTCTTGCGTCGCGAGCCTGCGGTCGCGCACCGCGACCGACGAGCCGTCCGCGATCACTTCGATCGTGCTCGGATCGTCATATTCGAAGCGCAGCTTGCCCGGCTTCTGGATGTAGAAATCGCCCTTGGTCTTGGTGCCGTCGGGGCCGACCTGGACGAAATTCCCGACCAGGGTCTGCAGCGACGACAGATAGGCCGAGACCTTGGCGGCCTGCGCCTTCTGGTTGGCGTCGAAGGTCTGGAAGATGTTGGCGGGGACGTTACGGCGCGGATCGGGAATCACCGGGTTCGGCGGTGCCTGGGTGGCGCCTGTGGTGGTCGGGCCCTTGTCGGCATTGCTCTGAGCGCCGGCGTCCTTCGCAGCGTCCTTGGCCTTCGGCGCAGCCTTGGGTGCGGCGGGCTTCGGCGGCGGGGCATTCTGCGCAGTCGCGCCGCCGGCGATCGCGGCGGTGACGAGAAGAGCCAGCGCAGTGCGCGTGCCGCGGTCAATAAGTTGTTTTGCCATCAGATATGTCAGGTCTCTGTTCGACGCTCGTCCCGCTTGGCCGGATTTTATCCCGCCTCTTCCGAGGGAGATATGGTTTTTCCGTGATGATCGCCCCCGATCAGAACTGGCCTTCTTCCTCCCCGACCAGGATTTCGCGCTTTCCGGCATGATTCGCCGGGCCGACGATGCCCTCCAGTTCCATCCGCTCCATCAGCGAGGCGGCGCGGTTGTAGCCGATCTGCAGCCGGCGCTGGATGTAGGAGGTCGATGCCTTGCGGTCGCGCTTGACGATCGCAACCGCCTGCGTGAACAGATCGCCGCCGCCATCGCCACCCATGCCGGTGGCATCGAACACGGCGCCGTCCTCTTCGGTCGGCTCTTCCGCGGTGACGGCTTCGAGATATTCCGGCTGGCCCTGCGTCTTGAGGTGACGCACCACCTTCTCGACTTCCTCGTCGGAAGCAAATGGGCCGTGGACGCGGCTGATGCGGCCGCCGCCCGCCATGTAGAGCATGTCGCCCTGGCCGAGCAGCTGCTCGGCGCCCATCTCGCCCAGGATGGTGCGGCTGTCGATCTTCGACGTCACCTGGAAGGCGATGCGGGTCGGGAAGTTCGCCTTGATCGTGCCGGTGATGACGTCGACCGACGGACGCTGCGTGGCGAGGATCACATGCAGGCCGGCGGCGCGCGCCATCTGCGCGAGGCGCTGCACCGCGCCTTCGATGTCCTTGCCGGCGACCATCATCAGGTCGGCCATTTCGTCGACGATGATGACGATGTAGGGCAGCGGCTCGAGGTCGAGCTTCTCTTCCTCGTAGATCGCCTTGCCGCTCTCCTTGTCGAAGCCGGTGTGCACGGTGCGCGTCAGCTCTTCGCCCTTGGCCTTGGCTTCGACGAGGCGCGCATTGTAGCCGTCGATGTTGCGCACGCCGAGCTTGGCCATCCGCTTGTAGCGCTCTTCCATCTCGCGCACGGCCCATTTCAGCGCCACCACCGCCTTCTTCGGGTCGGTGACGACGGGGGTCAGCAGATGCGGGATGCCGTCATAGACGGAGAGTTCGAGCATCTTCGGGTCGACCATGATCAGGCGGCACTGATCCGGGCGCAGCCGGTAGACCAGGCTCAGGATCATGGTGTTGATCGCGACCGATTTGCCGGAGCCGGTGGTGCCGGCGATCAGCATATGCGGCGTGCGCGCCAGATCGATGATCACGGGATCGCCGCCGATCGTCTTGCCGAGGCACAGCGGCAGCTTGGCGACCGAATCGACGCTTTCCTTGGCGACCAACAGCTCGCGCAGGTAGACCTTCTCGCGATGCGCGTTCGGCAGCTCGATGCCGATCGCGTTGCGGCCGGCGACGACAGCGACGCGGGCCGACAGCGCGCTCATCGAACGCGCGATGTCGTCGGACAGTCCGATCACGCGCGACGATTTGATGCCGGGCGCGGGCTCGAGTTCGTACAGCGTGACCACCGGGCCCGGATTGGCCTTGACGATCTCGCCGCGCACGCCGAAGTCCTGCAGCACGCCTTCGAGCGAGCGCGAATTGGCCTCCAGCTCGGCCTTGCTCAGCGGTTGGCGATCGCTCGCCTTCGGCGCACTGAGCACGGAGACCGACGGCAGCTCGAACTTGTCGGAATTCTTCTTCTTCGGCTTCGGCTCGGCCTTCTTGCGCGGTGCGCGCGCGACGGGAGCTTCCTCCTCGTCCTCTTCTTCCTCTTCGTCGTCGCCGAGGTCCTCGGCTTCGTCTTCATCCTCGTCGTGATCGTTATGCGCGGGCGCGATCGAGGGCGCCGCGCGGCCGCCGCTGATATTGGGCTCCTGACGCTCGAACGCGGCGCTGCGGCCCTGCGCTCCGCTCGACACCAGCGATTTGTAGGCGGTGGTGAACAGCCAGCCGAGCCGGGCCTTGGCGCTCATCAGCGCGTGGAACAGCCAGCCGAGCGAGACCGAGCTGCGGTCCTCATCCTCCTCGACGAACGGCTCGTCGTCGTCGGAGATCGGCGTCAGTTCCTCGTCCTGCTCCTTGGCGCCCCAGCCGCAGGCGAACAGGAAGCATGCCGCCATCGCGACGAACAGGATCAGGCCGAGCACGACGCGGTAGATGAAACCGGGCGGGCCGAACACCACGGCCGGTGCGCGCAGCAGCGCATCGCCGACCACGCCGCCGAGCCCGGTCGGCAGCGGCCATGCGGTGTTGTGCGGCCAGCAGCTGGCGAAGCCCGCCGCGATCACCGTGCAAAGGACCCAGCAACCGAGCCGCAGCGCCTCGCGGTCGAACGGACGGTGCGTCAGCATCCGCCAGCCCCAGACCGCGACCGGCAGCAGCAGCATGATCGCGCCGAGCCCGAGGATCTGCATCAACAGGTCGGCGCCGATCGCGCCGGGATAGCCGAGCACGTTGCGGATCGCGCGCGAGGTGGCGTGACTGAGCGACGGATCCTGCACCGACCAGGTCATCAGCGCGGCCGTGATGGCGCCCGACAGCGCGATCAGGCCGAGCCCGGTGAGCTCACGCAGCCGTCGCGCCAGCGCCTCGCGCAACGAGAGCGGCAGATGGCCGACCAGGGGGATGACACGTTCGATCGCTGGCATACTCAATCTTCGCGCTTCGCGATTAACCCAGGGTTTCGACCAGGCGATGCATCGCCTCGGCCGTCGATTCACTGTCGGAGACCAGCGCAAGGCGGATATAGCCCGCGCCCGGATTGGAACCGTCGTTCTGCTCGCGCGCCAGATAGCTGCCGGGAATCACGCGAACGCCGGCGTCGCGATACAGCCTGACCGTCGTCTCCTCGTCGCCGCCGCGGTCGGAGACGTCGAGCCAGACGCAGAAGCCGCCGGCAGGACGCTTGTAGCCGTAGCGGTTGCCGAGGATCTGGTCGGCGAAATCGAACTTGATGCGATAGAGCCTGCGGTTCTCCTCGACATGCGCCTCGTCGCCATAGGCGGCGACCGCAACATGTTGGAGCGGCACCGGCACCTGAGGTGCAGCGACATTGCGCAGCTCGAGGAACGCGGCCATGAACTTTCGATCGCCGGCGGCAAAGCCGACGCGCATGCCCGGCAGGTTCGAGCGCTTCGACAGCGACTGGAACGCGACCACATTGGTGAAGTCGGGTCCGGCGCATTCGAGCATGCTGCCCGGCGCTTCGCGGGTGTAGATCTCCGAGTAGCACTCGTCGCTCAGGATCATGAAGCCATGGCGATCGGCGAGCTGCTTCAGCCGCGTGAAATAGGCGCGCGAGGCGACCGAGCCTTGCGGATTGGCAGGCGAGGCGATGAAGAACGCGACGGTGCGCGCCAATGTCGCCTCGTCGATCGAATCGAGGTCGGGCAGGAAGCCGTTGGCGAGCGTGGTCGGCAGATGGATCTGCTCGCAGCCGGCCGCGCGGGCGCCGGCGCCATAGGCCGGATAGAACGGATTCGGCATCAGGACTGCCGGCCGGCCCTTGCGCGGCGAGACGTAGCGTGCCGCCGTGATCGCGGCAAAGAACAGCCCCTCGCGGCTGCCGTTCAGCACCATCACCTCGCTCTCCGGATCGACCGGGCGCGGCAATTGGAACCGGCTCGAGAGCCAGGTCGCGGCCGCGCGGCGGAACGGCTCGATGCCCTTGGCCATGGGATAGCGGCCGAATTCG
>NZ_JACMYO010000227.1 GCF_020889685.1 Bradyrhizobium oropedii | reverse complement strand
ATCAGGTAACCATCGTTCGGTCGCGCCATCCCTTTGAGGGATCTGCGCTTAATGTGCTTGGCTGGTGTCATCGACGCGGCGAACTTCATCTGACGCTTGTGCTGCCCGATGGTACCCGTGCCCTTGTACCGGCCGCGTGGACAGATCTGCCTATCGCACAACATTTGCCGCGTGCAAGCCCGCAATGCGCTCGAGCGGCATTCCTGGCTTCCTACGCCGAGCTGCTGCACGAATCGTCGACGCTTTGCTGCGGCAATTGGATGCCGCGCATAATGTCCTACCACCGGAATCGGAGGACAGCTATGCAGCAGCTAAGCTTTCTCGACCCACCACCTCAGCGCGGGGCCGTACCCGTATGGGAGGCCCTCGATAAAGTCGCCGTCGGACGGATACGATGTAGCCGTCGTCCGCGTCGTTGGAACGTGCCTTAGGGCCACGCAGCTGTGCTCGGCTGCGACCTCCACAGCCTCGAGCGCCCGCCAAGCGATTATCGGCAGGGAAGGAACACGGACATCTCAGACTCGGTTGTACGCATGTCAGCGCGCTATATTGATGGGTTTAGAACAACTATACCTACGTTTATAATGCGCCTTTCGTCGGCATGTGCTGAGTTCAGCTGCAAGCAATTGACCCGGAACCGTTGGCGCGCGTCTGTTGGGGCCGAAAGGCTTGCCCCATTTATAGCTCTTCCGCCGGAGAAAGGCCGGACGATCCAAGAATGTATAACCAAATCAATAATTTCAAACGCTCAGCCACGCAGTTTACTTTCGGCAGCATAACGCTGGCGGTAGTGACGTTAGCTTCCTTGTACCTTCAAACGCATTTCGCTGAGACGGCGTTCGGCTATTTGCTGGTGATATTGCTGTTTTCGTTGATCGGCAGCTTTATTGCATCGTCCGCGCTTTCCATCTTAGCTATCGCTGCTTTGGCGTACTATTTTGCGCCGCCGGCGTTCAGTCTGCGGATCGAAGACCCTCAAGCTCTTCTGGTGGCTGTCGCATTCTTTACTGTCTCGATTGTCGGAACGCACCTGAATGGAAAGGTCCGCCAGGAAAGACAGGCCGCGCGTGAGACTGCAGCCGAGCTCCGGCGCAGCGCTGCCGATTTGAAAGACCGTGAAAATTGGTGGCGCGCAATCTTTGAGCACAATCCGTCCATGTACGTCATGGTCGATGAAGCCGGTACCGTCCTCAACGTCAATACGTTCGGCGCGACACAACTCGGCTATGCGCGTTCCGAACTGATCGGTCAATCCGTCCTGGGAGTCTTTCTGGAGGAGGATCGCGCGCTCGCTCGCAAACGCATTCGGACGTGCCTTGAAGATATCACTCAATCGCAAACCTGGGAGGCCCAGAAAGCTAGGAAAGACGGCTCGGTATTGTGGGTACGTGAAAACGCCAAAGCGATGCTTTGGGCCGATGATCGGCCCGTTGTCCTCATAGCCTGCGAAGATATCACGGAGCGAAAGCGGACCGAACTTGCCCTGCAGCGAAGCGAAGCACATTTGGCCCAGGCGCAGGAGTTGAGCAATACAGGCAGCTTCGGTTGGAACGTCGCCACCGGCGAGGCCTTTTGGTCAAAGGAGATTTTTCGAATTCTCCAGTTGGACCCGCAAACGGTTCCGGCGCCGGAACTGGTCGTCGCGCGTACGCATCCGGACGATAGGGCGTCGGTCCAGGAGACTATCGATCAAGCAATGCGGTATCCAAGGGATTTCGAGCATGAATACCGGCTACTGCTGCCGGACGGGTCGGTGAAGCATATCCATGCGCGGGCACGCGCCACGAGAAACGCGACTGGTGACATCGAGTTTGTCGGGGCAGCGACGGATATCACGGCTGCAAGACAAGCAGAACAGCAGTTGCGCCGCAGCGAGGCCTATCTGGCCGAAGCCCAGCATCTCAGTCACACGGGTAGTTGGTCCTGGGACGTCCACGGTCTCGATTTTATCTATCGCTCCGCCGAGGTCGATCGTCTGTTTGGCTTTGATCCGCAAGAGACGGTATCGATAGAGACCATTCGGTCGCGTATCCATCCGGACGACCTGCCGCGACTTAAGGAGATGCAGCAACTGGCCAGAGAAGGCAAGGACGGGCGCTTCGCGTACGATTTCCGAATCCTTATGCCAGATGGCTCAATGAGGCACATACATTCCGTGGCCCATGTCGTGGTTGGGAGCGACGGCAATGTCAGCGAACTCATCGGAACACATATGGATGTCACTGAGCAATACGCAGCCAGGGAACGTTTAGAATGCACACTTGCCGCGCTGCGCGAAAGCGAGCAGCGCTTTCGCGACTACGCCGAAACAGCTTCCGACTGGCTCTGGGAGACCGGGCCAGATCATCAGGTCACCCACTTGTCCGAGCACACCAGCGCTGCGGGAATCTTGGCGACAGGGTTGATGGGTATGCTTCGCTGGGACATTGCGTGCGACGTCGAAGAAGAACCCGAGAAGTGGCGGCAGCATCGGGCGAGGCTGGAGGCACATCTGCCGTTTCGGGATCTGGTCTACCGCACCGTCAATCGGATGGGATCTCCGATCTACGTCCGAACGAGTGGCAAGCCTTTTTTTGATATCAACGGTCATTTTCTCGGCTACCGCGGCGTCAGCACTGACATCACGGCTATCATTCGCGCAGATCAAGCCGAACAAGAGCTGCGAAAGGCACAGGCAGAGCTTGCGCATGTGACGCGTGTAACGACCCTGGGAGAGCTGACGACCTCCATCGCCCACGAAATCAACCAGCCACTCGCGGCTATTATCAACAACGCCGACGCGTGCCTCGGTTGGATGAACCGCGAAACCCCTGATCTTTCCGCCGCGCGCTCATCGGTTGACTGGATAATCGAAGACGCAATCCGAGCAAGCGAGGTGATCCGTCGCGTTCGCGCACTTGCGAAGAAAGGCGAGATCGAGATGCTGCCGCTCGATATCAATGACGTCGTTAAGGACGTCATTGCGCTCGTGACACGTGAGCTGATTAGCCACCAAGTGACACTGAAAACCGAGCTGACGGCAGCGCTGCCCGCAATCCTCGGAGACCGGATTCAGCTGCAACAGGTGATTATCAATCTGGTGATGAACGGGATCGAAGCTATGGACGCAGTTACGGACCGGACGCGCGAACTGGTGATTCAGTCTTCTGAGGACGATATGGGGCACGTGCGGGTTGCCGTGACCGATAGTGGCGTCGGCATCGCCGAGAATGACGCCGACCGAGTTTTAGATCCCTTTTTCACGACAAAATCGAGTGGCCTTGGCATGGGTCTTTCGATCTGCCGCTCGATTGTGGAAGCTCATGGAGGGCGCCTTTCAATAGTCCGCAAGCAGGGGCCGGGGGCGAGCTTTCGGTTTGACCTGCCGTTGCACAAGGAGGTCGTGTCGTGAGCGAACGCTCTAACTCCCAGCGCGAAGGCAGCAAGGTCGAGGCCTCGGCAAATGCGATTGTCTTCGTTGTCGAAGATGACCTCTCGATGCGTCGGTCGCTCACGAACCTTTTTCAATCCGTGGGCCTGGACGTCGTTGCATTCGGATCGGCCCGCGAAATGCTGCAAAGCACACTTCCGGACGTTGTTAGCTGCTTGGTTCTTGACGTCCGGTTGCCAGGCTTGAGCGGCCTTGAGTTCCAGACCGAGCTGGCCAGGCTGAACATTCATATTCCCATCATCTTCATTACCGGCCATGGCGACATTCTCATGAGTGTCAGGGCTATGAAGGGTGGAGCGGTCGATTTTCTCACCAAACCGTTTCGCGATCAGGAACTACTGGACGCCGCAGTCGCAGCGACCGAACGCGATCGCAAAAGGCGGGAGGACGAGCAGACCATCGCGAAGCTGAATTCCCTATTTGAGACCTTGAGCCCGCGCGAGCAGGCGGTGATGAAACTGGTAGCTACCGGCCTGATGAACAAGCAGATAGCCGCCGAGCTGGGGCTCGCCGAGATTACGGTCAAAATCTACCGGGGACACGTGATGAAAAAGATGCGTGCCCGGTCGCTGGCGGATTTGATCAGAATGACTGAGACGCTGGGAATCCGCACTAACCGCCCTGAACAAACCTAAGTATGATTTTACAATCGAACCACTCAAGCTCACTTTTTCGCCCATGGCGGCTAATCCTTCGGCAGTCGCTATCCCCGCGTCAGGAGGGCTTGTCTTGTCCACGCTTTTGATTTCTGTCGTTGACGACGACTCGTCGGTCCGTGCGGCGACAGATAACCTTTTGAAATCGCGTGGCTATATCGTCCAAACATTTGCGTCGGCTGAGGAGTTCTTGAGGTCACCGCGGTTGAGCGAAACCTCCTGCGTAGTTACGGATGTGCAGATGCCCGTTATGAGCGGCTTGGACCTGCTGGCAGAAATGCGGACCAGAGGTTACAGCGTGCCGTTCATTTTCATTACTGCGTTCCCCAACGATCGCGTGCGCACCTCAGCCCTGAGCGCGGGAGCGATTGGATTCTTGGCCAAGCCCTTCACCGGACATGCCCTGATCGAGTGCCTTGATGCTGCACTGGAGGAGAATGGCGGCGACGGAGACATCTGAAACGATCAGCCGGCCGCCGCTGCGCTGTCGTTAGACTCCGCTGAGGTCGGGTTGGGGCTCTTTAATAGGTCCATTTGGCCCCCTTCTCGGCTTGCCACCCTGAGCTCGCCCAAGCCAAATTTAAGCGCTGAATGTCGAGATCTATCACACCGCTACGATCTTCTGGAACAAACTCTCCGAAATCAGGCGGCATCGGCAGCGGGCAATCTCTAATTGCGTTGTTGGTCCGTGACCTGCCCGCCAGGCGGTCAGGCTGGCCAGAACAATCTTGCCGCTGATTGTAAGCCGCAAAAGACCGCCGAGCGTAGTGGAGATCGCGCGAGGAACAGGACCAGATCTATGCTTATTTTCCAGCAGATCCCATTGTCACATTGAAATCGTCCTCGTAATCGTAAGTTGAAGAGCTTTCTGCGATCTCGGTATCACTGCCTTCGCTGTCGTCAGCTTTTGAAAGATACCGCGCAGCGGTGCCTCTTCTCTGCCAATCACCATCATCGTTCCTTACCCAATTGCCTGACTTCTCTGGGTCGAGAACCATGTTGTCGGCATCAACCTCGACGAACCCCATCTTTGCCGCACGGGCTCTTGCTTCTGGATTAGCCGGACGCAAATTGAGCAACGGCCTCTCACCGTCCATTCGAAGCTGATGCTCAAGCAGGATATCGCCGGCGTTCTCGACAAGCGGATGAACGACTCGAGAATCCACAGTAGAGATAGTCCCAGTCCGCCCGGGAAAAGCTCTCGCCATCTTTCGACGTCGAACTCTTTCATGCTGTCGCCGCCCTCCATTCTCAGAAGTCCGACACTCTTGTTCCATAACTAGGGGGACCTGTAGAGATTCGCGCCAGGGCCAGCAGAGGGAAATAGTGTCGGTACATGTTGAAGCTCAACATGAATCCGCGTGATAGCTCCGTACCTTGCTGTAAGCGCTTTGCAATCTCCTCGGCGGTCGAGTTTGTTCGAGCGCCGATCCCGTAGCCCGGAAAGCCGGTCGCCGTATAGTGATCCTCGTCCCAGCTTCCATCGCTCTTCTGGGTTGCGCAGAGATGCTCGACACCTTTCCGAACCGCCGCGTCGACTTCAGGGGTTGAATTCACAGATAGGAGGCACATGAGACCCCACGCTGTTTGCGACGGCGTGCTCGGTCCCCGTCCTCGAAGCTCAGGATCCATGTAAGATGCGCATGTTTCACCCCATCCTCCGTCGTCATTCTGCCTCGATAGGATCCAGACAATGGCGCGTTGTACATAGGGCTGCGTCATGTCCTCGCCTATCGCCCTTAGCGCCGGCAGAACGGCTGCGGTGCCGTAGATATGATTGACGCCCCAGCGACCGAACCAGCTTCCAGCTTCTTCTTGTTCGCTTCGGATGTAGTTTAGAGCGCGACGAATAGCGGGATGGCTCTTGTCGTATCCGAGCGCAGCGAAGGCTTCTATGACATGGCCCGTGACGTCGACGCTCGGCGGATCAATTGCCTCGCCGAAATTGCAGAATGGTATCTTTGAAACAATTTCCTTGTCGTTGTCTCTGTCGAAGGCAGCCCAACCGCCGTTGCCGCACTGCATGGCCAGCGTCCACTCGAGTCCCAGCTCGATCGCGCATTCAACTCTCTGCCTTAGCTCGCCGGTACCAGTTCGCAATTTTCCGAGCACAAGCAGAGCAACCGCGGTATCGTCCACATCGGGATAGTAATTATTGGCGCGTTGGAAGGCCCATCCACCGGGGCGAGCGTTCTTACTCTTCACAGCCCAGTCTCCGGGAACAAGAACTTGCTGATTAAGAGTCCACTCCAGCGCCTTGCGAACTTCTGTGCTATCCGCGGATGCGCCTGCCTCGTGGAGCGCAAGGATCGCCAGTAGCGTGTCCCATACCGGAGATTCACTTGCCTGAATGTGAGTGCCCCCATTTCGATCATAGCTCCAGTGTGTGCCCAGCGCTGCGATCGCCTTGGACACCACTGGGTGGTCCATCGTGTACCCCTCGTTAATCAGCGCGATCAATCCATATATCCAGGGGGGTTGGAGACCTCCCCACGCGCCATCCGCGTCTTGATGCCGAATAATCCATTCAAGGCACAGCTTGATGGAATTCTCACGGAAGGGGATCAGCTTCAATCTCTGCGCCTTGTGAAGGCAGCGATCAATTTTCAAAAAGAGCCATTCGAGTGAGAAGGTGCGCGCACGCTTGGCAGGAATCGAGAAATCGAAATTCTCATAGGAGCATGGAAAGACCTCTTCAAGCTTGCTGCCGCCAGGGAGCGGGCAAACAGGCTTGCGTGCCGCGACGATTGTTAGAGGAACCATGGTCGCGCGCGCCCATTGAGCGAAATTGTAGATATTGAACGGAAACCAGAGCGGCAAGCGAATAATTTCCGGGGGTAGATTGGGTGTACATTCCCATGGCCAAACGCCAACCATAGCCAGCCAGTACCGCGTGAATACTCGGAGGTCTCTCATAGCGTTGTGGTCTAAGATCCATGCGCGAGCGCGAACCAATTCGCTGCAATTGGGATCGAAACCCTTTGCTCGAAGCGCCGCGTAAACCTCCACAGTCGAGTTGATGTCGCCATCGGGTGCGCCAGGGTAGGTTGCCCAAGACCCGTCAGGCCGCTGCCGCTGCAATACGGCCCTGATGATATTTTTCTCTGAAGGCAGCTCGAAGCCCAGCATATAGCTGGCCAAAAGCCACTCGGCCTCAATCGTCGAATTCGATTCAACCATGCCAACCCAAAATCCTGACGGATCTTGGGCTTTCCAGAGCCAGTCGATCGCCCCCTGGATGGACCTAGACAGTCGGTTGGATAGATTGGGACCAATTGTAGTCATGGTGCTTTCTGCATGCAGTTGCGCGAGCTGTACGCTTAGAGCGTGATATGAAGGCTCACAAGAAAAAGCTCTATTGATATCGAACGACCGAAATTGCGCTCCCAAGGGACTGCGGCGGCATCACTCTCTCCGCGCAATTCTTAGGAGCTAGCATCGGTTCAGTGTAACCCGGTATGAGCTCCACGTCCGCAGTGATCAGCGTGGGTAGCGGATCGGCATCCGCAGCGGCTCGAAATGGATCCCCGGCCTGTTGGGAGCGAACGCCGCATTACGCTCAATCAGTGTGGCCAGATTCATTTCCGTTCCCCTGGATCGGCCATGCGCGATCAGGCTCCTGAGCTCCTGAAATTCTTCAGAAGTTCTGCTGATAGTGAAGCTATTGTGTCGATACGCATTTCAGATGCGGACGATCGTAAGACTATCTCAGCCGGAAAACGCCAGTCAGACGATGTTACGATTGTTTCGGTGAAGGGCCCTTGAGAGCTGCAGATCCGGACGCTTCATTCCGCGCTGAGGGTTGCTCAACGGATGTTGAGTGCATCTGTCCGTAATGATAAGCGCACCACGAAGAACTCTTCTTGCCTGGCTTTCTAAGTACAGGCTCGCCGCACATATAGGCCTCTCTCTCATCCTCATCTTTGAAACCGACAATGGCCCGGCATTGCCCCTCAGTATGATCGATCAAGAGAACCTTCCTGGCGCCATCGTTTTCTTTCACTTTGCTGCTCCGATCTGCCAAGCGATCGAAGCACCGCTTATGATGCGCGGCTCTTTCAACCTACCCCGGTTGAAACTCTCAACAGTCAGACCGATCGTCACGGATTTGCGCGATAACGGCACCATACCATTGCTCATCGGCCGCCGTGAGCAGCATGTTCGCCAAACCGGTTTCGGAGGCGCACGCCGGCTGACAAAGGGGCTTGCGTTCGGATGTGTGAAACGGTGGACCCGCGCAGACTCTCTCAGGCGCTGCCGATCGCTGCGGGCATATGGTCTCGGTTCTGGATTGCCCGGTCCTTCACTATCGTTCGCCAAAAACAGCGCCGCAGTTGACGATCGATGCATAATCATATCGGCAAGCCAGATGTCGGGATTCAGTATCAAGATGAGATCTTGTGGCGTCAGTCTTTCAATTTGAGACATTCGGAATCCTTACCTCGATACAGTCAGAGACTCGCCACCTCAAGAACGTACAATTTAACGTTACGTGCGATTCAAGTCCCTCGGGCCTGGTCGTATGGAATGTCTACAACCGGACGTGGAAAACGCGACAAGAAAGCTGGACGATCTCAACCATTTGGCGCGAGCCTGAAGCAGTCCGTTCGCCGCTCGTGTGAACTGGGACGGCGGTAGCGAATACCAGGACCAGGACACAACGGTGCAGGATTTGGTGCGTGAGCCGCGACGTTCCAAACGAGTGTAGGGCGGTCGTAAATCAGGCTAGTCGCGACGAGCAAAAAAGGCACGTCGCCTTCTGGTGTTTCCGCATTAGCGTCCGCGTTGTCCGGTCGTCCCGGGGGCACGTCACGCGGGGCAGCGATCATCGCAGCGTCTGGTAGAGGCGATGCGGCAGGCCCGCGCGGCTCGAGCGAGGAGACATAAAGCCGCTATGCGATCCACCTGGTCCCAACCATGATGTTCCGCGACGATACTTTTGGCTCACAACCTGTTACCGGTCGAGAGTGGCCCTGTTCGGCGGAAACTGATG
Organism: Bradyrhizobium oropedii; assembly: GCF_020889685.1. GTDB lineage: Bacteria > Pseudomonadota > Alphaproteobacteria > Rhizobiales > Xanthobacteraceae > Bradyrhizobium > Bradyrhizobium oropedii. The sequence goes on along the minus strand of NZ_JACMYO010000227.1, from coordinate 2,583 downwards.
TTACTCGCTTGCCGGCAGTACCGGAGCTATCAATGTTAGTAGGTGTCGACGCAAATCATGCAGGACAGATCTGCGTCGCTCTTCGAAATGAGCTATAGCGTCTCCGACCTTAGGACCTTCTTTCGATGTGTGCGTGAATCGATGAATCGCATCTGCGTCGACGTCAATCCAGCCGTGCTCGCGAGCGCTCGCCACCATCTTGCCATAGGCCATTTGCCAGGCTTTGCTTTCCTTGGGGCAACCGGGCAGCGTAGGCACCAAGTCGACAGAACCAGCGCATTGCCTTGGTCAACGAGGGTAATCCCCCTCAAGGCTTGAGTGTTGGGAGCAAGTGGGCCCTTTCAGAACGAGTTTGAATCCGTCAAAATCCAAAGGGTCCACCAACCGTATGCCGCCTTCGGGCGAGTATTCTATGACCATTTGCTCCTGCCCTCATTGCGGTCTTCGAAGCGATTGAGCCGGCTGTTCGTTCGGACCTTGCGTGCAAAATGCATTCAATCTTCCGGTATGGTTCGAAGCGTACCTCGGAAGTTGATCAACGATTAACGGATCGCCTTGGCCTGGCCGGGTCGCGACAATTCGTCCGACAAAGATGGTATGCGTGCCAATCACCTTATGGTCATGCAAGGTGCTCTCGAGCGTAAACATTGCGCTTTGCAAAAGCGGTCGTCGAGAATGCCCTGATTCCACCGCGCCGAAACGAAGCGGTGAACTCCTTTCGCGCCATCCCGCCCCCCAAACCGCAGCGCAAGGTCTTCCTGATCACTGCGCAGAGAACTCACTCCAAAATTGTTGTTGGCGAATATCACGTCATGCGTCTCGGAACTGGCGTTGATGGCGACCAGCAGATAGGGAGGCTCCATGCAGATCGAAGTTACAGAACTGTAAGCGCTTATTTTTCTGCACTGCGAGCGCGGGTGGCCGCGGCGTCGTGTGACGCCGGGCCCCAGCGGATCATCGGAACGGCTTGATTGACCCTGAGCGTTCGACCGTCAGCCGCTGCTCTCAGCTGGCAGTTTTTTTTGAGCGGTGCAGTTGAACGGCAACAGATCTTCGATATCGGCGTCGGGCGCACGCTGGGGCAATTCAGTGAGCGCGTGACGTAGCCATGCATAGGGATCGACGCCGCAGGCCCGGCATGTCAGCACCAAACTGTAGATCACGGCGCTTGCCCTGGCGCCGGCAACGGTGTCGCTGAACAGCCAACTTTTTCTTCCGGTGACAAACGGCCTGATGTCGCGCTCGAGAACATTGTTATCGATCGGGGCGAGACCGTCACTGGTGTAGCGGGTCAGATAGTCCCATTGGTTGCGCGCATAGGCGATCGCCTTGCCGGTAAAGCTTTCGGGTAGGACCTTCGGCGCCTGGTCGTCGAGCCACGTCCGGAAGGCGGCCAATACCGGCAGGCTATGCTGCTGGCGCAGCCGCAAGCGATATTCGGCGCGCGTTTCGCCCTCGGGCGGGGTCTGGCGCGCCACCCTCTCGACCTCATACAACGCCTCGAAGAACTTGAGCGCCTGCAATGGCGGACCGCCAGGCTTTTTCCTGGCCTTGAGCGCGTCGGTAAATTTCCTGCGCCCATGCGCCATACAGCCGAGATGCGTCGCGCCTGTCAGCGTGCGCCAGGCGTCATAGCCGTCGCTCATCAACAAGCCGCTATAGCCGGCCAAGAAGGCCTGCGGATGTTCCTGGCCGCGACCGGGCTGGTAATCGAACAGCACGACCGGCTGCGCGCAGTCCTGGCCGCTGCGATAGGCCCACATGAAGGATTTGGCCTGTGCGTCCCGGCCGTCCTCTTTAAGAACCTGGACCCAGGTTTCGTCACCGTGGACCAGGGGCTGCGCCCTGAGCTTTTGCTGTAGCGCGTCATAGACCCGCTGCAGCTGCAACTCGCTCGACCGGATCACCCAGTTGCCCAGCGTCCCGCGGCTGATGCTGACGTTGGCGCGCCCCAGTGCGTCCGCCAGACGATACAGCGGCGTGCCGTCGACGTATTTGCTGGCGAGCACGAGCGCCAGCGTCGATGGTGTGGCGACGCTGCCCGGCAACGGCTGCGCCGGCATCGGCGCGGTCACAATCGGGGTGTTCAGCGCGGTGCGCTCGCAGTGACGGCAGGCATATTTGAACCGCACATGTTGCAGCACCGACGCCTTCACCTCGATGTGCAACTGCTCGGTGACGGTCTCGCCCATCCGATGCATTCCCTGGCCGCAGCACGGACAGTCCTTCTGATCCTCACCCAGATCATGTTCGACGCGCTGGCGCGGCAGATCTTCAGGCAGCGGCTTGCGGCCGCGTTTCTTCGGCGCCGGCATTAAAGCCTCCGGCAATCCCGTGTCCGGCACGGCGACCGCCTCGACATCGGCGTCGTCCCGGCTTTCAGCGGCGGCCTGCTCGGCTTCGTTGAAGATGCGCTCCGTGAGCTTTTCGCTCTTCGGCGCATAGCGGTGCAGGCGCTCCAGACGCAACTGCTCCTCAAGATGCAGGACGCGGTGCGCGAGTTTCTCGTTCTCGGCCCTCAGCGCAGCGATCTCGGCCGCGCTCGCCGCGATCAGTGATTCCAGCTCGTGCGTTGTGGGCTTG
>NZ_JACMYO010000226.1 GCF_020889685.1 Bradyrhizobium oropedii | reverse complement strand
AGGCCTGGTGCAGTCGAAGGTCGGCGCGATGAAGGCGGTGTCGGCCTTGTCGGATGCTGCGTCCTTTCCGGCGGCGAAATAGTTGCCGGTGGTTTGCCACATCGACGAGCAGTCGTTGAACCCGTCCCAATCCTCATCGTCGACGGTCCCGACGATCCGCAAGGTCTCGCCCTGGCGGCGGAGTTTCAATGACGGCGGCTTGGCGGGAGCGGCCGTTGCGTCCGTCTTCGCCTTGTCGGCCGGTGCGTCCGCTTCGACCACCACGGGGCCGGAGAGCCAGCCGGCGCCCGAGGGCTTCAGATCGGCGGTGAGCTTGCAGCTTCGCCTGCGGTCGCCGCCATAGTCGCCGCGCAGGTCGGCGGCGAGGCGAAAGGCGCCGCCTTCGGCTGGCGTCAGCGTGACACTGCCGAACGCATTGACCCATGTGCCGGATAGGCCGGGCCGGCCGGACGTGATGCCGTCGAGGGCTGTCGCGCGGCGCCGCAGGGCTTCGGTAACACTCGCTTTCAGCTCGTCCTCGCCGGTATCGGCCAGCACTTCGGCGGCATCGGTAATCATCTCGTTGAACCAGGCCTGGTCGCGCTTCAGCAGCGGCTTGACGTTTGGCGGCATCTTGCCGAGCGCCGCATCGAAGGCCTTGTCGATCTGCGCGACGAGCTTGTCGATGCCGGCCTTCTTGCAGTCGGCGGGCTTGATCCGGTCATCGCTGCCGTTGCCGCAGAGTGTGATCGCGGTCGGCGCGCTGCTCGACGCGCGCAAGAAATCGTCCATCGCAAACGATGGGGCGGAGGCAAGAACCGAGATGGCCACGACAGCGGCCGCAAGCCGAGGGGAGCGAGGCATGGACATCACCCGTGAGGCCGCGACAAATGGCCCCTGCGGCTTGGGTCGCCCGCCGCACGCGCCCGGTTCAAAACGTCGGCGGTGTGCAGGCCGAAATCACCTCGCACGGCTTGGCGCCGATGCAGCGGAAGCGGTGCGGGCGGCGGCTTTCGAAGTAATAGGCGTCGCCGGCATTGAGCACCCGCCGCTCGTCGTCGACCGTGACCTCGAGCCGGCCCGAAACCACGATGCCGCCTTCCTCGCCCTCGTGCACCAGCGGCACCCGGCCGGTGTCGCTGCCGGGTTCGTAGCGCTCTTTCAGGATCTGCAACGCCCGTCCGAACAGGCTGTCGCCGATCTGGAGGTAGGAGATCGGCTTCTTGCCGATCTCGGTCAGCTCGTCGGCGCGGTAGAACGCCTTGCGCGGCCGCTCCGGCTCGATCGCGAAGAATTCGGCGAGCCCCATCGGAATCCCGTCGAGGATACGCTTCAGCGCACCGACCGACGGGTTCATCTGGTTGGATTCGATCAGCGAAATCGTCGAATTGGTCACTCCGGAGCGCTTGGCGAGCTCGCGCTGCGACAGCTTGTGCCGCGCGCGGATGAATCGGAGCCGACCGCCGATGTCGACGCTCATGACGAGATCCCTGTTGCAGGTGTTGCGGATCGAACAAATCTTCGCAGACCGCTTCAACAAGATCAATGGCTTGCGGTGCGACAGAAAAGGACTTGTTGAGTGCTGGGAAGAGTGGTCCGACTAGTGGAAACCCATAATGGAGCCCCGCCGTGACCGTTCATCAGATTCCGAACACCATCAAGACCGATTCGTTCTGGATGCCCTTCACGGCCAACCGGCAGTTCAAGAAAGCGCCGCGGCTGTTCTCCTCCGCCAAGGGCATGTACTACACCTCGGTCGACGGTCGGCAGGTGATCGACGGCTCCGCCGGTCTCTGGTGCGTCAACGCCGGCCATGGCCGCCCGCAGATCGCGGCCGCCGTCGAGCGACAGCTGTCGACGCTGGACTTCGCGCCCTCCTTCAACATGGGTCACCCGCTGGCGTTCGATTTCGCCGAGCGCCTCGCCGAGATCGCTCCGAAGGGGCTCGATCGCATCTTCTTCACCAATTCGGGCTCTGAGTCGGTCGATACCGCGCTGAAGATCGCGCTGGCCTATCATCGCGCCGCCGGCCAGCCGACCCGCACCCGCCTGATCGGCCGCGAGCGCGGCTATCACGGCGTCGGCTTCGGCGGCATGTCGGTCGGCGGCATGGTCGCCAACCGCCGCCAGTTCGCGACCCATCTGCCGGGTGTCGACCACATCCGTCATACCCATGATCTCGCCCGCAACGCCTTCGCCAAGGACCAGCCGGACCACGGCGCCGAGCTCGCCGACGATGTCGAGCGGATGGTCGCGCTGCATGGCGCCGACACCATCGCGGCCGTGATCGTCGAGCCGGTGCCGGGCTCGACCGCGGTGCTGCCGGCGCCGAAGGGCTATCTGCAGCGGCTGCGCGAGCTCTGCACCAAGCACGGCATCCTCTTGATCTTCGACGAGGTCATCACCGGCTTCGGCCGCCTCGGCACCCCGTTCGCCGCCAATTTCTACGGCGTGACGCCGGACATGATGACCACCGCCAAGGGCATCACCAACGGCACCGTGCCGTGCGGCGCGGTGTTCGCCAGCCGTCAGGTCCATGACGGGCTGATGGTCGGCCCGGACAACGCCATGGAGCTGTTCCACGGCTACACCTATTCGGCGCATCCGGTGGCGTGCGCGGCGGGTCTCGCCACGCTCGACATCTACAAGGACGAGGGTCTCCTGACCCGTGGCGCCTCGCTCTCCGACTACTGGCGCGATGGCCTGCACTCGCTGAAGGGCCTGCCGAATGTCGTCGACATCCGCAATCAGGGCCTGATGGGTGCGGTCGAGCTCGCGCCGCGTGACGGCGCTGTCGGCGCGCGCGGCTACGACGTCATGGTCGATTGCTTCAATCGCGGCCTCTACTTCCGCATGAGCGGCGACTCGCTGGCGCTGTCGCCGCCCCTGATCGTGGAGAAGTCGCATATCGACGACATCGTCTCGATCCTCGGCGATGCGATCAAGCGCGTGGCCTGATAATTGCTGGCTGGATTTTAGCTAGCTTTACAAATTGCTGTCGCCGTTGCGAAGCAGAGTGGTTTCGCAGCGGCGATTGCGTTTTCGCTGCAGGATGTGAGGAAAAGTGAAGGTCCTTGTTCTCGGCAGTGGCGTGATCGGCGTCACTTCGGCCTATTACCTCGCGCGTGCCGGCCATGAGGTGACGGTGATCGACCGTCAACCGAAGCCCGCGCTCGAAACCTCCTTCGCCAATGCCGGCGAAGTGTCGCCGGGCTATTCGTCGCCCTGGGCCGGCCCCGGCGTGCCGGTCAAGGCGGTGAAGTGGTTGTTGATGAAGCACGGCCCGCTGGTGATCCGTCCCAAGCTCGATCCCGTGATGTGGCTCTGGCTGCTGAAGATGCTGCGCAACTGCACCACGCAGCGTTACGCGGTGAACAAGAGCCGGATGATCCCGATCGCGGAATACAGCCGCGACTGCCTGCAGGCGCTGCGCAGCGAGATCGGCATCCGCTATGACGAGCGTGCGCAGGGCACGCTGCAACTGTTTCGCGAGCAGGCCCAGCTCGACCACACCGGCGACGACATCGCCGTGCTCAAGCAATACGGCGTGCCGTTCGAGGTGCTCGACCGCGAGGGCTGCATCAAAGCCGAGCCGGCGCTCGCCGGCGTGAAGCAGAAGTTCGCCGGCGGGCTGCGGCTGCCGCATGACGAGACCGGCGACTGCCACATGTTCACGCAGGCCTTGGCGCTGGAAGCCGAGAAGATCGGCGTGCGCTTCAATTTCAACGTCGGCATCGACGGGCTGAACGCCGATACGACCCGCATCACCGGCGTTGCGACCAGCGCCGGCGTGATGACCGCCGACGCCTATGTCCTCGCGCTCGGCAGCTACTCGCCGCATCTGGTGCGGCCGCTCGGCATCTCGCTGCCGGTCTATCCGGTGAAGGGCTATTCGATCACGGTGCCGATCAAGGACGCGTCCGGCGCGCCGGAATCGACCGTGATGGACGAGAGCTACAAGGTCGCGATCACCCGGCTCGGCGATCGCATCCGCGTCGGCGGCACCGCCGAGATCTCAGGCTATTCGACCAAGCTCTACGACGCGCGGCGCGCGACGCTGGATCATTCGCTGGCCGATCTGTTTCCGCGCGGCGGCGACCTGCCCAAGGCTAGCTTCTGGTGCGGGCTGCGCCCGATGACGCCTGACGGTCCGCCGGTGATCGGCGCGACGCGCTTCGCCAATTTGCATCTCAACACCGGTCACGGCACGCTCGGCTGGACCATGGCCTGCGGCTCGGGCCGGGTGCTGGCGGACATGCTCTCCGGGAAGAAGCCCGAGATCGACACCAAGGAGCTGTCGATCAATCGCTACGATGTCAGGTTCGGTTAAGGCCTCCTCGTCGCGAGCGAATGGCTATTCGGCAGCGTTCTTGACGGGCGGTTCGACATCATCGTCGTGCCTCCTCGTTGCCGTCCACCTGGAAAGCGCGTTCGAGAATCGGTCGAGATAGAGATACACGACCGGCGTGGTGAACAGCGTGAGCGCTTGGCTCACGATCAGGCCGCCGACCATCGCATAGCCGAGCGGCTGGCGAATTTCCGATCCCGTTCCGGTGCCGAGCATCAGCGGAACGCCGCCGAGCAGTGCGGCCATCGTCGTCATCATGATCGGGCGGAAACGCAGCAGCGCGGCTTTCCGGATCGATTCTTGCGGCGACAGATGCTCCTCGCGTTCGGCGGTGATCGCGAAGTCGACCATCATGATCCCGTTCTTCTTCACGATCCCGATCAGGAGGATGATGCCGATCAGCGCGATCAGGCTGAAATCGAACCCGAACGCCATCAGGATCGCCAGCGCGCCGACGCCGGCCGATGGCAGCGTTGAAAGGATCGTGAGCGGATGGATGTAGCTTTCATAGAGGATGCCGAGGATCAGGTAGACGACGACGAGCGCGGCCAGGATCAGGAGCGGCACCGAGCTCAGTGATTGCTGGAACGCCTGCGCGGTGCCCTGGAAGCTCGAACTGAGCGTCGCTGGAGCGCCGATATCAGCGACGGCGTTCTGGATGGCGTCGGTGGCCTGGCCGAGCGCTACCCCTTCTCCGAGGTTGAAGCTGATCGTGGTCGCGGGAAACTGCCCCTGGTGAGCGATCGCGAGCGGGCGCACCGGAACGGTCGTCCACTTGCAGAACACGGAGAGCGGCACCTCGTCACCCGTCGTCGGTGATCTGATGTAGAGCTTGTGGAGCGTGTCGAGCCTGCCCTGCAATTCGGGAAGGATCTCAATGATGACGTGATAGCTGTTGAGCTGGGTGAAATACTGGGTCACCTGGCGCTGGCCGAACGCGTCGTACAGCGTGTCGTCGATCAATTGCGCCTGAATACCAAAGCGCGACGCGGTGTCGCGATCGATGGTCATCGTCAGCGTCGTTCCCTCGGTCTGCTGGTCGGTCGCGACATCGCGCAATTGCGGCAGGGTCTTCATCTTGGCCAGGATCTTCGGCGCCCATTCGTTCAGCTCGGCGAGGTTGGCGTCCTGCAGCGTGTACTCGAACTGCGTCCGCGTGGCGCGGCCGCCGAGCCGGACGTCCTGGGACGCCTGCATGTAGAGGCGCGCTCCCTCGACCGCCTCGAGCTTCGGCCGCAGCCGCGCAATGATCTGCTGGGCGTCCGCGTCGCGCTCCTCGTGCGGCTTCAGCGTGATGTACATGCGGCCAGAATTCAGCGCGGTGCCGCCACCGCCGATGAACTCGGCCATGCTGTCGACCGCGGGATCGGCCCGGACGATCCTGCTGAGCTCTTCCTGATGCTGCTTCATGTCGGCAAACGAGATGTCCTGGGCCATCTCCGACACCGCGTTCAGGAAGCCGTTGTCCTGCTGCGGGAAAAATCCTTTGGGAATGATCACGAACAGATAGACCGACAGCGCCAGCGTCGCGAAGAAGATGCAGAGTGTGGTTCGGCTCCAGCGCAGCGCCAGATCGAGCCCGCGTTCGTAGCCATGCAGCATCCGCTCGAATGCCGCTTCGCTCCATTGGTAGAGCCTGCCGTGCCTGGTTTCGCCATGCGCGCGCAGGAAGCGCGATGCCATCATCGGCGTCAGCGTCAGCGACACCACCAGCGAGACGAAGATCGCCATCGCGAGCGTCACCGCGAACTCGCGGAACAGCCGGCCGATGACGCCCCCCATCAGCAGCAGCGGGATCAGCACCGCGACCAATGAAATGCTGATCGACAGGATCGTAAACCCGATCTCGCCGGCCCCCTGGAATGCCGCGGCGAGCGGCCGCATACCCTGCTCGACATATCGCGTGATGTTTTCCAGCATGACGATGGCGTCGTCGACCACGAAGCCGACCGCAATCGTCAGCGCCATCAGCGAAAGGTTGTCGAGCGTATAGCCGAACACCCACATCAGCGCACAGGCGCCGAGCAGCGCGAGCGGCACGGTCACGGCGGGAATCATCGTGGCCCAGAAGCTGCGCAGGAACAGGAAGATCACCATGACCACCAGAACGATGGTGATCAGCAGCGTGATCTGGACGTCCTCGACCGCGGCGCGGATGGTCAAGGTGCGATCGCTGATGATCTTGATCTTGATGGCGGGCGGAATGGCGGCAATCAGCCTCGGAAGCTGCGCCTTGATCCTGTCGACCGTGCCGATGACATTGGCGCCGGGCTGCTTGAAGATGACGAGGAACACGCCGCGCTTGCCATCCGCCCAGGCGGCCTGCTTCATGTCTTCCGGCCCGGCGACGGCCTGGCCGATGTCGCGAATCCGCAACGGGCCGCCGTTGCGATAGGCGACGATGACGTCATTCCAGTCCTTGGCATCCGGCAGTTGATCGTTGGCGTAGATCGTGTAGGCGCGCCTCGCGCCGTCGATGTTGCCCTTCGGGCTGTCGACCGTCGTGATGGCGATCTGGCCGCGGATATCTTCCAGCGACAGCCCCTTGGCGACCAGCTTGGCGGGATCGATCTGCACGCGGATCGCGGGCTTCTGCTGCCCGCCGATGAACACCTGCGCGACGCCCGAAATCTGGCTGATCTGTTGCCCGAGCTGGGCGTCGACGGCATCGCTCACCCTGATCAGCGGTAACGTGTCCGATGTTGCCGACAGCAGCAGGATGGGCGAGTCCGCCGGGTTGACCTTGCGGTAGGTCGGCGGCGTCGGCAGGTTCTTCGGCAGCTGGCCGCCGGCGGCATTTATCGCCGCCTGGATGTCGTTGGCGGCGCCGTCGATGTTGCGGTTCAGATCGAACTGAATGGTGACCGCGGTCGACCCCAGTGAGCTCGTCGAGGTCATCTGGGCAATGCCGGGAATCTGCGCGAATTGGCGCTCCAGCGGCTGCGCGACGGAGGACGCCATGGTCTCGGGGCTGGCGCCGGGCAGGCTTGCGGAGATCTGGATGGTCGGAAAGTCGACCTGCGGCAGCGGTGCGACCGGCAGCAGCGGATAGGCGACCATGCCGACGAACAGGATGCCGGCCATCAGCAGCGAGGTGCCAATGGGGTAGCGGATAAACGGAGACGAGATGCTCTCGTTCATTTCTGCAATCCAAATGAACGGCAGGCGCATCTTTTCCCGGATGTCGGGAGTCGTCCTCGAAAGCTCGAGCGCGAACGCGCGTTTTCCTCGCCATGGCCAATCGACAGATCGCGGAGGTGGCCTTCGCGTCTACCTGTTTTTTGCCAGCATAATCATTCCCGGGGACGGCGCGAATGGAAATGTCGGATGGCCCATTCGACCTTCGTTCAATTGCCGTTGTTTGGCAGACGTCAAACGTGTGCCTGACGCGTTGTATATCTTATTACGATATGTTGGCGGGCACTTGCAACACTACCGCGACACACTCGGCATGGACCATGGCGTGCGGCTCGGGACCGGTGGTGGGCCCGCTCTCGAGAAGACGGCAGGGATCGATATCAAGCCACTTGTCGATCAATCACTACGATCTCCGCTTTGGGTAGTTTGTCTTCCACGGCGATGGCATGGTCTATTTCCGTTAAGCGGCGAGAGTCCCGTTCGCAATGATCTAGTCGCTATTCGTCCCGCATAACGTTTATCCGTTGATGAAGAACGCCATCGGGACATTTGGCAAATGTCTCTCCGAGCTAGACATCAAGAGGAGACGATTGACGTTATTGTCCTGAATGCCTCCGAGCGGAAACATGCAGGAAATCTGTGCTGGTCGGGTGTCTGCGCCGGACTTTCTCATGGCGGTCTGTGTGGTTGAATGCACCTTTGCGAAATGGGCGGCCAGATGTGCCTCCAGATTGGGCTTTGGCCTGTGGTCGCCGAGCCTGCAGAGGTATCTGAAAATGTCGGCCATCAGTTTGTGATAAGCGGCGAAAGTCGCCTCCGAAGCGAAGGTCTCTATGTCCGGAATGCCTTTGGGAAAGGCAAATGTCTCACTCTCGATCCTTTGTGCGAGCGCATAAAGGGGGGCGCTCGATCGTGCTGCCTGCCGTTGGCGGTGGGCCGTAATCTCATTCCACCGAAAGATGCTAGTCGAGGCGTCCTTTGCGTATTCGAGATTTGTGAGAATGAGGCAGAAATTGCAGTTCAGCGGAAAGATTGTCTGTGAAGCCTTCAGTGCGATCGTAGGATCGTTTGGGTACCTACAAATTCGCGCTTCAGGTGGAGACGCGTAATTGTAGATGGTTATCGGATGGTCGCTGACGATGAACTTAATGCTGGAATCTTCGGCCGAGATAATCTCGCGCACGCCTTCGGTCCAGATCGTGCAGTGCATCATTCTTATGCCCTGCATCTCGAACATCAATTCGTTCTGCGTGAGCCTCGGATACTGAGACTTGAGCCAATCAAGTCCCTTTGCGGCCCTTCTCGAAGAACCCTTGCTGATACCACTGCGGAACGTAGTGATTGTTTCGTGTTTTCGACATAATCGCTAGTTGTGCAATATGCTCGCTAGTCTGCGCAATACGCTCTTACGGCTGGTGGGTGCATCTTCCCCAATATCTATTCACCGCGTGCACAGGACGCTGCTCATGTGACGAGAAGAGCTTTCCCGCTGCTTAGGAACGCCTGCATTGCGGAACTCGTTGCCTTGGTTCGAACTAGGAAAGGAATTCACATGAAGAAACTGGCAACGATCGGTCTGGCTGCGGCGATGATGCTGTTCACACCGCTTGCCTTCGCTCAAGGAGCAGGCGGTGCCGGCAGCGGATCGGCCGGCGGTGCGAGCGCAGGCACGGGGACCGGAAGTTCGGGTACAGGAACCGGTACCGGGACCCAGGGCGCCGGCGGCACCACCGGAATGGGGCAGGACCCGGGACTGAGCAATCCGCCCGGCAGCACCACCGGCAACCTGAATGACCCGGGTGCCTCGAAGCCGAACGGCTCCGCCGATCCGACCAACGATTCCGCGACCGGGACATCGAACCTGCCCGGCAACAACAGCGGAACGCGGACCAATCCGCGATAACTCCGAAATGCCTGCCTCAGCGCGGGGCTTTTCCGGCGGGCGCGATCTCGACGAAAAGCCCGGCACACTGGCCGGGCTGGATCGCAAATATGAACTAGAGAAAATATGAGTTCGGACTTGGCAATGCTGCGATCTTGCCGAAGGCCAGTCGGAGCGTCTGTGCACTTTCGCACATTTGCCGAACGTTTCTTTCGGCAGGCTCCGGTAGTTATGACTTGCGCTGCGTTTTTGGGGCCGCCTTCTTCGCAGGCATTGCCACTGGCCCCGCCTTGTCCGCAGGCTGCACGCGCAAGCCGTCCACGAACACGTCCAATAGCCTGAGCGCAGTGGTCTGCCAGCCCGGCTGATCGTGCATGTAGCACATGCCGATCAGCGCGCGCAGCACGTCCTCGGCGCTGATGTCGTCGCGGATGGCGCCGGCCGCAACCGCGCGCGCGAGCAGGGTGCCGATCGCCTTGGTCAGGCGATCGAACGAATAGGCGTGCAGCTCGGTCGAGCCATGCGCGACCAGCGCAAGGGCTGCGACCATGCCCTTCTTGGTGGCGACGAATTCCACATTGGCGCGCAGCCAACGGCGCAGCGCAGCGACCGGCTCCGGCGCGCATTGCAATTGCTCGGCAAGGTCGCCGAGCTGCTCGACCTCGCGGCGGTAGACCGCCTCATACAGCGCCTCCCGGGTCGGGAAGTGCCGATACAGCGTACCGATGCCGACGCCGGCGTGGCGGGCCACGGCCTCAAGGCTCGCCTCGCTGCCGCCGGCCGAGAACACGGCCTTGGCCGCTTCCAGCACACGCTCGCGATTGCGCACGGCATCGGCGCGCGGCTTCCGGACAATTTCTGGTGATGAACTGGCCATTCCTTTTTCTTTTCACCCTCCCTTGTAAACGGAGGATGCCTCCGTATATGGCGACCAGCACCGGGCCTGACAAGGCGCGCCGATCATGCATCGGCGGCCACGGGTTTCTGTTGCCTCGATTCAACCCGACCATACACGGATCGGAGCCCTGCATGAATCTCCCACTCAGTCTCACCATCAACGGGGTCCGCCGGGAAATCACCCTCGACGACCCCCGCGTCACCCTGCTCGATCTGCTGCGCGAGCGGCTCGACCTCACCGGAACCAAGAAGGGGTGCGACCGCGGCCAGTGCGGCGCGTGCACCATCCTGGTCGACGGCCGCCGCATCAATGCCTGCCTCGCGCTCGCCGCCAGCCATGACGGCGCCGAGATCGTCACCATCGAAGGCGTCGGGCACGGCGGCGAGCTGCATCCGGTGCAGGCCGCCTTCATCGCCCATGACGGCTTCCAGTGCGGCTTCTGCACCCCGGGCCAGATCATGAGCGGGATCGGCCTGATTGGGGAAGGCCAGGCCGGCGACGATCCGGAGCGGGTGCGCGAATGCATGAGCGGCAATCTCTGCCGCTGCGGCGCCTATCAGGGGATCACCGAGGCCGTGCTCGAGGCACAGGCCGACATCAACGCTGGCAAGCAGAGGCGCTCCGCATGATGAACTTCGATTACGTTAGACCGGCCAGCGTCGCGGATGCGATCGCGGCGGCCAGCGAGAAGGGCGCGACCTATCTCGCTTCCGGCACCAATTTGCTCGATCTGATGAAGGGCGGCGTCAGCCGGCCGAGCCGTCTCGTCGACGTCACGCGGCTGCCCGGGCTCGATCGCATCGAGCGCCTCTCCGACGGTAGCTTGCGGATCGGCGCGCTGGTCCGCAATGCCGATCTCGCGCATGATCCGGAGTTCGCCCGCAACTATCCCGCGGTCGCCGAAGCGCTGCTCTCGGGTGCTTCCGCGCAGCTGCGCAATGCAGCGACCGTCGGCGGCAATCTGATGCAGCGGACGCGATGCGCCTATTTCTACGACGCCGGCAGCGCCTGCAACCGGCGCTGGCCGGGCGCCGGCTGCGACGCACTGAAGGGTGAGAACCGCCTGCACGCGGTGCTCGGCTGGAGTGAGGGCTGCATCGCAACCCACCCGTCGGATTTCTGCGTGCCGCTGGTCGCGCTCGATGCCGTCGTCGAGATCGAGGGCAAGGGCGGCCGGCGCGAGTTGCCGCTCGAGGCACTGCATCGTCTGCCTGAAGAGACGCCGGATCGCGAGACCGCACTGGAGCGCGGCGACCTGATCGTCGCGTTGCGGCTGCCGACTGATGCGCAAGGCTTCGCCGGGCATGCCCGCTACATCAAGGTGCGCGAGCGCACCTCCTATGCCTTCGCCGTGGTGTCGGCCGCGGCGGCCTTGCGCATCGAGGACGGCAGGATCCGCGAGGCGCGGCTCGCGCTCGGCGGCGTCGCCGCAAAACCGTGGCGTTCGCGCGAGGCCGAGCAGGTGCTCACGGGCGC
>NZ_JACMYO010000225.1 GCF_020889685.1 Bradyrhizobium oropedii | reverse complement strand
TCCCCCTCACCCGGAACGCATCTAACGATGCGTTCCGACCTCTCCCCGCACGCGGGGCGAGGTGAAGTGGAGCCCATTACTCTAGCGCCCGGTCGAGCCGAAGCCGCCGCTGCCGCGATCGGTGGACGACAGCACGTCGACCGGAACCAGCTCGGCCCTTGTGACTGGCGCGATCACCATCTGCGCGATCCGCTCGCCGCGCCGGATCGAAAACGCCTCCTGGCCGTGATTGATCAGCAGCACGTTGATCTCGCCGCGATAGTCGGCATCGATCGTGCCGGGCGAGTTCAGCACGGTGATGCCGTATTTGGCGGCTAGCCCGGAACGCGGCCGCACCTGCGCCTCGTAGCCGGGCGGCAGCGCGATGGTCAGCCCGGTCGGAACCATCTCGTAGCGGCCCGGCAGCAGCAGCAGCGGCGCCGACCGCGGCACCGCGGCCAGCAGGTCGAGGCCGGCCGCGTCGGCGGTCTGATAGATCGGCAGCAGCAGATCTGCGCCATGCGGCAATTGGTGGACTTCAACCTTGATAATGGCGCTCACGATGCGGTTCCTACTTCTCTTGCGATGCGCGAGACCAGCGCGGTCGCGACTTCTTCCTTGGTCATGACCGGCCAGGAGTCGACGGTGACGTCCTTGCCCTCGCGCGAGAGCAAATGAACGGTGTTGCGGTCGCCACCCATCACGCCGGTCGCCGGCGAGACGTCGTTGGCGACGATCCAGTCGCAGCCCTTGCGCGCGAACTTCGCCTTGGCGTTCTCGATCAGATGCTCGGTCTCGGCGGCAAAGCCGATCACCAGCGGCGGCCGCTTCTCCTTGAGCTTGGAGATCGTCGCGAGGATGTCGGGGTTCTCGACCAGTTGCAGCGGCGGCATGCCGGCCGCGGTCTTCTTCAGCTTCTGGCTGCCTTCGGTCGCGACCCGCCAGTCGGCGACCGCGGCGGCAAAGATCGCAACGTCGACCGGCAGCGCGGCCTCGACCCGGTGCAGCATGTCGCGCGCGGACTCCACGCGCATGACGGAGATACCCTGGGGATCGTCGAGATCGACCGGGCCGGTCACCAGCACGACCTCGGCGCCGGCGGCGCGCGCGGCGGCGGCAATGGCAAAGCCCTGCTTGCCGGACGAGCGGTTGGCGATGTAGCGGACCGGATCGATCGCCTCATGGGTCGGGCCGGCGGTGATCAGCACCCGCTTGCCGGCGAGCGGACGCGGCTGCGGTGGCCGCAGCATGCGGTCGGCGGCGGCGGCGATCTCGACAGGTTCGGCCATCCGCCCGACGCCGGCCTCGCCGGCTTCCGCCATCTCGCCCGCATTGGGGCCGACGGTGTGGACGCCGTCGCGGCGGAGCTGCAGCACGTTGCGGCGGGTGGCCGGGTTGTTCCACATCAGCGGGTTCATCGCCGGCGCCAGCAGGATCGGCCGGTTGGCCGCAAGCAAGGTGGCGCTGGCGAGATCGTCGGCATGGCCCTGCGCCATCTTGGCCATCAGGTCGGCGGTGGCCGGCGCCACCACGATCAGGTCGCAGTCTCGCGCCAGCCTTATATGGCCGGCATCGAACTCGCTCTCGGCGTCGAACAAATCGGTGTAGACGCGCTCATGCGACAGCGCGCTGGCGGCCAGCGGGGTCACGAATTGCTGCGCCGCCTTGGTCAGCACGCAACGGACCTGGATGTGCCGTTCCTTGAGCCGCCGGATCAGATCCAACGCCTTGTAGGCCGCGATCCCGCCGCCGATGATCAGGGTGACACGGGGCTCGCCGGTCGCGCTGGCGGCCCGTGGAGCAGGGGCTGTAACTGTGGGGGAACCCGCGCCGGGCGTCTCCGTGGGCTCCGTACCGCCCCCTGCAAGCTCCCGGAGGATCACCCGGACCTCCTCTTCGACCGAGCGTCCGTTCTTGGCGGAACGGAGCCGCAGATAGGCCTTCAGCGTGTCGTCGAGTTTGCGGATGGTCAGGCTGGCCATGGCGTGCCCTCAGCAGCATGCTCAAATGTGACAGCGATGCTATCACATAGTGCATGCATTGCAATCAGTGCGCGCGGATGGCGAAGAAGATTGCGATCAGGGCGGCGGCAATGACCCAGAGGCCGACGGTCTGCACCCGCGCCTTGCGGGCCTCGGCGCGGGCCATTTCGTCGATCGAGTCCGACGACAGCATGTGGCCCTCCCGGGTCATGGTCTCGAGCTGCTCGAGCACCGTCACGGCGCGGTTGGCAATCGACGGCAAATTGGCGAGGACGCGACCGAGCTCGCCCGCACCCGAAATCGCGCCCTGGATGCGTCCGGCGGGCCCGAGATTGCGCGTGATCCATTCGCGCACCACGGGGTCGGCGATCTTCCAGATGTCGAGTTTCGGGTCGAAGCCGCGCGCCACGCCCTCGACCACCACCATGGTCTTCTGCAACAGGATCAGTTCGGGCCGCGTCTGCATGTCGAACAGGCCGGTGACCTCGAGCAGAAGCGTCAGGAGCTTCGCCATCGAGATTTCCTCGGCGGTGCGGTTGTGGATCGGCTCGCCGATGGCGCGGATGGCTTGCGCGAAATTCTCCACCGAATGGTGGCCCGGCACATAGCCGGCCTCGAAATGCACCTCGGCGACGCGGCGATAGTCACGGGTAATGAAGCCGAGCAGGATCTCGGCCAGGAAACGCCGCTCCTTCATCCCGAGCCGGCCCATGATGCCGAAATCCACCGCAACGAGCCGGCCGGTCTCGTCGAGGAACAGATTGCCCGGATGCATGTCGGCATGGAAGAAGCCGTCGCGCAGCGCGTGGCGCAGGAAGCTCTGGATCACCTTGCGGCCGAGATCCGGCAGGTCGACCTGGGCCTGCGCCAGCCGGGCGTGATCGTTCAGCGCGATGCCGTCGATCCATTCCATCGTCAGCACGCTGTGGGCGGTGCGATCCCAATCCACCGTGGGCACGCGGAAGTCCGGATCGTCGCGCGTGTTCTCGGCCATCTCGGACAGCGCCGCCGCCTCGAGCCGAAGGTCCATCTCCATCGCGACCGAGCGCGACATCGTGTTGATGACTTCGATCAGCCGCAAGCGCCGCGCCTCGGCGGAATGCGCCTCGGCCTTGTGCGCGACAAAGAAGAAGTCGCTGAGGTCGCGGCGGAAGCGCGCGGCGACGTTGGGCCGGAGCACCTTGACCGCAACCTGCTGCCGCACGCCGTCGCGCTCGATCTCGGCGCGGTGCACCTGCGCGATCGAGGCTGCGGCAACCGCCGGCCCGAGATGCGCAAAGGCCTGCGCCAGCGGCCGTTCCAGCGATTGCGTGAGGACAGCTTCGGCCTCTTCCTGCGCGAATGGCGGCAGCCGGTCCTGCAGGGCTTCAAGGTCGCGCGCCATCGCCACGCCGACCACGTCGGGCCGAGTGGCGAGGAATTGCCCGAGCTTGAGATAAGCGGGCCCGAGCCGGGTCAGCGCGCGCGACAGCCGCGGACCCGATTTGGCGGAGCGGCGCTCGATCAGCCGCGCCAGCTTCAGCGCGAGCTGCCCGGGCGGCGGCACCAGCGCGGGATCGACGACGCCGAACACGCCTTCGCGCGCAAACACGAAACCGGCGCGGGCGAGGCGCGTAATGTGGGTCAGTGCAGAGATCACAAACGCCAGCCCGAATGCAGCGCCACGATGCCGCCGGAGAGGCTCTGCCACTTCACGCGCGCAAAGCCGGCGGCGCCGATCATTTCGGCGAACGCGCTCGGCCGCGGGAATTTGCGGATCGACTCGACGAGATATTGATAGGACTCGGCGTCACCGGTGACGGCGCGGCCGAGCGGCGGGATCACCTTGAAGGAGAACAGATCGTAGATCTTGTCGAGGCCGGGCACGTCGACGGTGGAAAATTCCAGGCACAGGAAGCGGCTGCCGGGCTTGAGCACCCGATAGGCCTCGCGCAGCGCAAGCTCGATCTGCGGCACGTTGCGGATGCCGAACGCGATGGTGTAGGCGTCGAACGCGCGGTCGGCGAAACCCAGAGTCTCGGCATTGCCCTCGACGAACGAGACGCGGTCATCGAGGTGCTGCCTGGTGGCGCGCTCGCGGCCGACAGCAAGCATATCGGAATTGATGTCGCAGACCGTGGCATGGAAACCGGTGCCCGCGGCCTTGGCGGCCCGGAATGAGATGTCGCCGGTGCCGCCGGCGACGTCGAGCAGCGCGAACGGCCGGTCGCTCTTCGGCGGGTCGAGCGTCGTGATCATGACGTCCTTCCAGGCCCGGTGCAGCCCGACCGACATCAGATCGTTCATCAAGTCGTAGCGCTGTGCCACGCTGTGAAACACGTCGTTCACCAGCGTCTGCTTCTCGCCCAGGGGCACGTCCCTGAAGCCGAAATGGGTGGTTTGATCCGGCCGATCCATCAACTCACACTCTTACCTTTTGGTCGCGTTCTCTTCACGCGAACCGGGGCCACTTCACTCGAAAACGCTCCAGCCAAACCATAGCGCGGCGGCCGCAATGGCGCTATCACGTCACTTCCAAAAGGTGAATGCCTGCCATGCCGGAATTACCCGAAGTCGAGACCGTCCGCCGCGGCCTGCAACCGGCCATGGAAGGGTCCAAAATCCTCAAGGCCGAGGCCCGCCGCAAGGATTTGCGGTTTCCGTTTCAAAAGGACTTTATCGCCCGGCTCGAGGGCCAGACCATCACCGGGCTCGGCCGCCGTGCCAAATATTTGATGGCGGACCTGAACTCCGGCGACGTGCTGCTGATGCATCTGGGCATGTCGGGCTCGTTCCGCGTGCTGAAGCAGGAGGGCGCGGCGACGCCGGGGCAATTCCACCATCCGCGCAGCGACGATCGCGCGCATGATCACGTCGTGTTCCACATGTCCTCGGGCGCGGCGGTCGTGTTCAACGATCCCAGGCGGTTCGGTTACATGAAGATCATCGCCCGCAACGCGATCGAGGATGAGCCGCTGCTGAAGGGGCTCGGTCCCGAGCCGCTCGGCAACGAGTTCGACGCGACGATGCTGGCGCGCTCCTGCCACAACAAGAAGACCAGCCTGAAGGCAGCGCTGCTCGATCAGCGCGTGGTGGCGGGACTTGGCAATATCTATGTCTGCGAGGTGCTGTTCCGTTCGCATCTGTCGCCGCGGCGATTGGCCGCGACGCTTGCGACCAAAAAGGCCGAGCCGACCGACCATGCCAAGCGGGTGGTCGATGCGATCCATTCGGTGCTCAACCAGGCGATCAAGGCCGGCGGTTCCTCGATCAGCGACCATCGCTTGACCAACGGCGATCTCGGCTACTTCCAGCATTCGTTCCAGGTCTACGACCGCGAAGGCGAGACGTGCCGCACGTCGGGCTGCGAGGGTATCGTCAGGCGCTTTACCCAGAACGGCCGCTCGACGTTCTGGTGCCCGAAGTGCCAAAAATAACAACAAAGGGAGTGCGAATTCATGAGCGGCAATTGGCGCGACCGCACCGCGGCAAGTTTTCAATGTGAGAAGCAGCCGGCCAGCAGCAGCCGCGGCATGGTGGTGAGCAATCATCCGTTGGCATCGAGCGCGGGCGCCGAGATGCTCGCTGCCGGCGGCAATGCGATCGATGCGGCGATCGCCACCTTGTTTGCGCTGACCGTGGTCGAGCCGATGATGGTCGGCATCATCGGCGGCGGCATGGCGCATATCCGCCTCGCCGACGGCAGCCATCGCTTCATCGACGGCCAGAGCACGGTGCCGCAGGCTGTGAAGCCCGATACCTACACCTCGAAGCCCGGCTCGGCGCATGACGTGTTCGACACCGTCGGCAACGAGAATTTGAACGGGCCGAAGGCGGTCGCGGTGCCGGGCTCGCTGAAGGCCTGGTGTGAAACGCTGCGCCGTTTCGGCACCATGAGCCTCGCCGACGTGATGCAGCCCGCGATCAAGCATGCCGCGCGCGGCTATGCGGCGACGCCCTATCTCCACGAATGCATCACCGACGGCGCCGAGGAGATGCTGAAGGACAAGCCGATATCGGCGATCTATCTGCCCAACGGCACGCCGCTCAAGCCGGGCGAGCGCGTGGTGCAGGCCGAATATGCCGAAACGCTGAAATACATTGCCGATCACGGCGACAACGCGTTCTATCAGGGGCCGCTCGGCGACATCCTGGTCGAGTACATGAAGGAGAACGGCGGCTTCATCGCGCAGGAGGATCTTGCGACCTACAAGACCGTCGAGCGGCAGCCGATCCGCTGCGACTACCGCGGCTGGGAAATCCTCGGGCCGCCGCCGCCGGCAGCCTCAGGCGTGCACATCACGCAGATGCTCAACATCCTCGAAGGCTACGACATCGCGCGCCTCGGCTTCGGCACGACCGAGACGATTCATTACCTTGCCGAGGTGCTGAAGATCGCCTTTGCCGACCGTGAAGCCGCGAGCGGCGATCCCGCCTACATCAACGTCCCGGTGGAGCGGCTGACCTCGAAGGCCTATGCCGACGAGCGCCGCCGCGCGATCGATCCCGACCGCGCGCAGGCCTGGAGCGCCGGCGTCGCGCAACTCGAAAGCGCCCACACCACGCACATGACCGCGGCGGATGCGATGGGCAATGTGGTCGCGACCACCCAGACCATCAACAATCTGTTCGGGGCCAAGATCCTGATCCCGGGCCTCGGCACCGTGCCGAACAACTACATGAACCTGTTCGATCCGCGGCCGGGACAAGCACTGTCGCTGGCCGCGGGCAAGCGCGTCACCACCTCGATGTCGCCGATGATGGCGCTGCGCGACGGCAAGCTCGCTTACGCGCTCGGCCTGCCCGGCGGAAAGCGCATCTTTCCGAGCGCGATGCAGGCGCTGATCAATCTGATCGACCACGGCATGAGCCTGCAGGAAGCGGTCGAAGCGCCGCGGGTCTGGACCGAGGGCAATGCGCTGGAGGTCGAGCGGGCGGTGCCGGAGACCGTCCGCGCCGCGCTGTCGGCGAAAGGCCACAAGGTGCAAGTGGTGCCGACGGTCGCCGGCGGCATGAACGCGATCCAGTTCCACGCCGATGGCACGATGTC
The DNA here is from genome assembly GCF_020889685.1 of Bradyrhizobium oropedii. GTDB lineage: Bacteria > Pseudomonadota > Alphaproteobacteria > Rhizobiales > Xanthobacteraceae > Bradyrhizobium > Bradyrhizobium oropedii. The sequence continues at coordinate 4,785 of NZ_JACMYO010000225.1, read as the reverse complement.
GGGCGCGGCCTGCTGGCGCGCCGACGGCACGCCGGTCGGCATTGCCGGTGGCTTGGCTCGTGCAGGGGTGCGGTTTGCGTTGAGGTGAGACGGCAAGGGCTCGTTGGCTCCCTCGCCCCGCTCTTGCGGGGAGAGGGTTGGGGTGAGGGGCTCTCACCGCGCGCGATGCAAGCGGACGTACCTGCACCCCTCACCCGGATTGCATCCGGCGATGCAATCCGACCTCTCCCCGCAAGCGGGGCGAGGTGAACTTATTTCCTGACGCAGATCACGCGGACCACGGCGGATTTGGCGTCCACCGATTCGCCCGATGCGGTGACGGCATGCGCTTTCAGGAAGGTGCGCACCGTATCGGAAGGCACCAGCGCGGCCTGCGCCGGTGGTGCCGCGTTCGCGGGGCCCGCGACGATGACGGGCTTCAGCAGCGCGATGCCGGCAAACTTGCCGCCACCGTCGAGCGCCGCTGCGCCGGAGAACCCGAGCGCAGGCGGTGGTGACAGCGCCTGGTCGCCGCCACCGAGTTGCGCCACCGAAGCCTTGACGCTGCTCGCGGCCGCGCCGCCGCCCTGGTTCTGCGGATCGGCGATGCCGGTGATGTCGAGCGCGGTCTGCGTCGCCTGGCCTGCGATGCTGAGCGGCTTCAGCCCGCGCGCCCCATAGATGCGCAGCAGAGCGAGATCATGTTCCTTGTCCTCGGCGACCCGGTCGGCATTGCCGTAACCCGGGATCGTCAGTGCGATGCAGTCGCTGGTCGCGACGCGGTCAGTTATGATCGCGCCATCATCGCTGACCACGACGCCGGTGGCATATTCGACGGTCTTGCGCGGCGGCGGGCCGGCCTGAATGCCTGATGGAAATGCGTTGAAGGCGCTCGACATCGCGATCACCACCGGCTCGACGGTGGTCTGCATCGCCTGGTCATAGAGGATGGTGAGGATGCGCACCTCGTCGCCCTTCAAGGTGCCGCGCAGATAGAACTTCTTCAGCCCCTGCATGCCGGACAGCACGAAGAAATCCGGCTTCACCACGGTGTAGTCGATGGTGCGGCCGGCCGGCTCCTTCTTTTCCTGCTCGGCGAGCTTTGCGGTGGTCGGGCTCGCTTCCTTGCGCCGGGTCAGCAGCACCTGAACGGTGCCGGTGGGTGAAGTCCATTTGGCGCCTGCGGCATCGCTGGTGAGCTGCGGCACCAGCTTGGTCGGAATGCCGAGCCGCGCTCCGGTGGCAGGTTCGGTGACGATCCGCCAGCCGACGCTCTCCTGCTTCCGCCGCGCGGTGTCGGCGAGCACGCCGCGCTCCTGCGGGTTCAGCACGCCGGTCGGCTTGCCGCCGCGGTTCTTCTGGAATTCCTTGATCGCATTGACCATGCGCTCGTTGACGTCGCCGGTAATGGCGCCGTTATATTCGCCGACCCAGGCGAGGTCGGATTGCAGCGCCAGCCGCTCGGCCTGCGCCATCGCGCCGGCGGTATCCTCCGGCTTTTGCAGCGCGGGGCGAACCGGCACCGTCGTCACCGTTTTCGGCTTGGCCCCGGCCGTCGTCGGCGGCGTCAACTGGGCGTGCGCCGCGCCTACAGCCGCGACGATCAATGTTGCCGAAAGCACCAATCTCATGACAAATCCGGGGGAAATGACTGATACCATTGACGTCCACGCAATTAAGCACATCTGCTTGGTCGGCAACAACCGCGCTCCGGTTCAGGGAACAGCGCGCAGGACATCATCATGCTGAGTGTCGACGAACTCGAACGCTACGCCCGCCACATCGTGCTGCGCGAGGTGGGCGGCCCGGGGCAGAATGCGTTGAAGCAGGCCTCCGTACTGGTGATCGGCGCCGGCGGCCTCGGTGCGCCGGTGCTGATGTATCTGGCTGCCGCCGGCGTCGGCCGGCTCGGCGTGATCGATGACGACATCGTCTCGCTGTCCAATTTGCAGCGCCAGATCATCCATACGACTTCCGATATCGGCAAGCGCAAGGTCGACAGCGCCGCGGCTCAGATCCACGCGCTCAATCCGCATGTGAGGTTCGAGGCGCATCCAATGCGGCTCACTGCCGGCAATGCGATGGCGCTGATTGCGAATTACGATCTCGTGCTCGACGGCTCCGACAATTTCGAGACCCGCTATCTCGTCGCCGATGCCTGCTTCCTCGCGAAGCGGCCGCTGATCACCGCGGCGCTGGGCCAGTTCGACGGCTCGCTGACCACGATCCGCGCGCACGAGAAGAATACGGACGGCGTGTTCAACCCGACCTATCGCTGCCTGTTCCCGGAGGCGCCGCCGCCCGGCACGGTGCCGGCCTGCGCCGAGGCCGGCGTCATGGGCGCGCTGGCCGGTGTGCTGGGATCGATGATGGCGCTGGAGGCGATCCGCGAGATCGTCGGCTTCGGCGAGGGCCTGGTCGGCCGCCTGCTGATGGTGGATGCGCGCGCGATGCGGTTCGAAACCTTGCGTTACGCGCGCGATCCGCAGAACCCGCTCAATGGTGATGCCCCTGATATCACCGATCTGAGCGGGCATCGGTAGAGCATGATCCTGAAAAGTGTGACGCGGTTTTCCCGCGACAAACGCGAAGCGTTTGCGCTGAGATCATGCTCAAAAAAAAGCTAAGGCGCGAGGCGTCGCGCCTTAGAGGTCAGGACGCCGTCGCAGACTTCTCGCTGTCCATGTGCCGGAGATGCTCTTCCGGATAACGTCCGCCGGCGGCGGCGCCGGGCGGAAATGCCTCGGCGAGTGCGGCAAGATGCGCCGCGGTCAGTTTCACATCGAGCGCGCCGAGTGCCTCGGTCAGCCGTTCGCGGCGCCGCGCGCCGACCAGCGGCACGATGTCCTTGCCCTGCGCTGCGACCCAGGCAATCGCGACCTGCGCCGGCGAGGCGCCGATCTCGCCGGCGATGACGCGCAGCCGATCCGCCAGTGCAAGGTTGGTGTCGATGTTGCCGGCCTGAAAGCGCGGGCTGAGCAGGCGGAAATCCTTTGCGCCGGCGCGGTCCTTCGACCAGTGGCCGCTGATCAGTCCGCGCGCCAGCACGCCATAGGCTGATATGCCGATGCCGAACTCGCGGCAGGTCTTCAAAATGTCGGTCTCGATGCCGCGCGAGATCAACGAATATTCGATTTGCAGATCGGCGATCGGGTGCACCTTGTGGGCGCGGCGGATGGTGTCGGAGCCGACCTCGGACAGACCGATATGCCTGATCCAGCCTGCCTTGATCATGTCGGCCATGGTGCCGACCGTCTCCTCGATCGGCACGTTGGGATCGAGCCGCGCCGGGCGGTAGATGTCGATGTGATCGACGCCGAGCCGTTGCAGCGAGTAGGCGACGAAATTCTTCACGGCGACCGGGCGGCTGTCATAACCGAGAAAGCCATAGTTGCGATCGCGCAGCGCGCCGAACTTGACGCTGATCTGCAGATTGTCGCGGCTGCGGCTCTTCAAGGCCTCGCCGATCAGCATCTCATTGTGGCCCATGCCGTAGAAGTCGCCGGTGTCGAGCAGCGTGATGCCGGCCTCGAGCGCGGCATGGATGGTGGCGATGCTCTCGCTGCGGTCGGTCGGGCCGTAGAAGTCGGACATCCCCATGCAGCCGAGGCCGATCAGCGAAACCGTAGGGCCGGTGGAACCGAGTTTGCGTGTGTCCATGGTGGTGTTCCCAAAACATTGCGGCAGGTGATCCGCCGCCAAAATCGCGCGGCTGATATGGGCCGATCCGGCTTTCGGGATAAGCTGGACAATCGAGAATGGGTTGTTCACTATATCGAACAATGCAGGATTTCGACCTTCGCGACCTCGACGCCTTCGTGGCGGTGGCACGCACGCGCAACTTCCGGCGTGCGGCGCTGGAGAGCCGCGTCTCGGTTTCGAGCCTCAGCCAGCGCCTGCGCGACATGGAAGAGCGGCTCGGCGTCCGCCTGATGAACCGCACCACACGCAGCGTCGCGCTGACCGAAGCCGGCGAACTGCTGCTCGCCCGCGTCGCGCCGGCAATGGTCAACGTCGCCGACGCGATCACAGAGGTGCGCGGCCTGCGCGCCGAGCCGTCGGGGCGGCTGCGCATCAACGCGCCGCCGCCCGCGGTCGATCTCGTGCTGGCGCCGATGATCGCGCCGTTCCTCGCCAGATATCCGCAGGTCGACCTCGATGTCGTGGCCGAGAGTGCGTTCGTCGACATCGTCGCGCAGGGCTTTGACGCCGGCGTGCGCTATGGCGAGCATCTGGCGCAGGACATGGTCGCGGTGCCGCTCGGTGCGCCACAGCGCTACGCGGTGGTGGCGTCGAGCGACTATGTCGCGAAGCATGGCCGGCCGATGCATCCGAAGGATCTGCTGACGCATGCCTGCATCCGCAGCCGCTTCAGCAACGGCGTGATGTTCGATTGGGAATTCGAGAAGAATGGCCGCCTGGTGAAGGTGTCGCCGCCGGCCAAGCTGACTGCGACCTATCTCGGCCTTGCGCTGCGAGCGGTCCATGACGGCGTCGGCTACTGGGCGACGTTCGAGGGCTATGTCCGCTACGGCATCAAATCCGGCGCGCTGGTCAGCGTGCTCGACGATTGGTGCCCACCGTTCGACGGGCCGTTCCTGTACTACCCGAGTCGCCGCCAGCCGCCGCCCGCGCTCGCCGCCTTCGTGTCGTTCGTCGCCGACTGGCGCAAGCAGGCGCGGCGGAAGACGAAGTCGAGCTAGATCCGCATCGTCGTCCCGGCCTTGAGCCGGGACCCATAACCACAGCTCTCACAATGACTAAGGTTGGGGCTCCAGCTCAGTACAACCATAAACATCGGTGGTT
>NZ_JACMYO010000224.1 GCF_020889685.1 Bradyrhizobium oropedii | reverse complement strand
AACCGCGGTCTTCAAATCCGTACTGAGGGAGTTCAGACCGGAGGCGACTTTGAGATGCGCCTGGACTTCCTTGCGGTCGGCTTCATTCGAGCTTGAGAATTCGAGCAGGGCCGTGAACTCGCCGCCCAGTTGAATCTCGCTGATGTAGCGATTGCCGCACGCAGTAAAGAACGCCTGGCGATTGCCTTTGTACTTGACGGCGTCGCTCCCGAGCCCGGCTGCGCCGCCTCCGACCGAGGGTCCGGCCGCAGTCACCCGAATCAGAAGATAATCGGAGTTGGCCGAGAAATGCATCGATGAGCTGAAGCTCGCCGATGCCTCGGCGGTGACCATTCCGAAGCCGCCCGATCCGGAAACTTCAATGCTCGTTTCGCGCTTCAGGTCTTCGGAGGATTGGATCACGGTGATGTGGGCGTGCGTCTCGTAGCCTTCGGAGCCGGGGGCCACGAACGGCAAGTTCACGCAATCGCCGCGTTTGGTCGACGTGAACGTGTTGTAACCCTTGCCCAACATCGCCTGGTAGGTGGTGACATAGGCATCTTCCGGGTGATCCGGATGCTCGACGACACCGGCGCCGGCCTGACGAAGCAAGGCGTCAGGGGGCAGATCCTTCACTGACTGGGCATTCGTCGGGGATAGCGGCAACAGAAGCGACAGACCGCAGGCGAGAAGCGCGCCCGCGCGGAAACGGATGGAGGTGCGCATGAGCCGTCCTTTTGTTTTGAACAGTTGCTGCTTTGTCTACCATTTTAGATAGCGCGATTATGTGATTGAAATGACAAGTAGCAAAAGAATTCGAAGCGCGCCGCAAGCGTCAGTCTTTGACTCGTTTCCCGGAGAGTATTTTTAAGCCCGTCGTCGGCGGAGCAACAACGGAACTTTTGCCAACGATCGGCAGCGAGACAAGATCGCTTGAATTCCTTCGCTTGCCGCAACGTGACGATCGACGACGCGGGACGAGCGGCCCAGGAACGTCAGGCCGCTCTGAGGGCCAGCTGATAGCAGAGATCGAATCCGCTCATCGCGTCGGCAACGAGCCGATCGAAGGCCTGCAGCAGTTGCGGCGTCATTTCGACCGACCGGCCGCGGCCTTTGCCCAGGCGAACAAGGCCCATCTGCTCTGCTTCCTCGAGCAGCTCGCGGACATGGGTGCGCGATACGCCGAAGCGGTCGCCGAGGTCGGAGTAGGACACTTCGAGCGGTCCGTCCCCGTTTGCCCTTCCGGCCATCTCGATCATCTTGATCAGAATCATGATGCCGGCGTCGCGGCCCTGGAACAGCATCATGACCGGATTGCTCGCCAGGATCTGCGCGCCGAGTGCGAACAGATCCCGCGATACCAGACGCTGCATCAACTGGAAGGCGCCATCGCGCGTCATGATTCGCGCGTAGCCGGGGTCTGGAAATAGAATCTGCAATGGAACGTGGTGCGAGACCAGAAAATCCTGATCCTGCGTGATCATCTTCGCCGTTGGCGTGAGGATGCGAACGCGGCGATCGTGCGGCGCCGCGCGCTGTTCGAGATAGCCGACCTCAACGAGCCGCATCACGAGGTCCTGCACACGGCTCGGGCTTGCGAGTTGATGCGCCGCCATGGAATCCGCGACCAGCCGCAGCGTCGGCCAGGTCGCGCGATCAGCCTCGTCGTAACGCGCATAAAGACACATGATGATGGCAAGAAGGACGGTCCGGCTCGCTTCGAGCAACAGCCGGTTGAGGAAGGGCTTGTGCTCGTAGAGAGCCAGCATCGCCTCCACGAATTCCTCGCGCGCGAATGGAAAGCGCGGATGGGCGAGGATTTCCTCCGTGGAGTGGAACGGCGGGAGATCTCGGAAATCGATATCGGCCATGGGTCATCTTTTGGCCTGAGGCCGCCGAACGGCCGATCCGATCATAGCACAATGATGCGACCGCCGTATGCCGCCGAGCGCGCAGTCGGGCCGTGGCCTGACCCGCGGCCTGATCTTCAAGCCCGACGGCACGCTGGTGGCATCCGTCGCGCAAGAGGGCTCAGTGCGCGAACGCAAGGCGTGATCGGTCGGAACAGGCGCAACGCGCTTATCGCGAACGTCCTGCTCACAGAGCGAGCTTAAGTGCCCGGCTGCGGGCCTCGTTCAACAAGCACGGTCTGCGACGCCATCCAACCCGACATCCAGCGATACACCCACGGAATCGGGATGACGAAAGAGGCGGCGATCACCGACACGACCCCGCGCCAGAGAAATTCCAATCCGGTGCCATTGAAGATCACCTCGCGCCGCGCACCCGCGATGTTTCGGCAGAACCATCGCGTCCAGGCAGCATAAACCCACGCCACGCCTATGATTGTGATGCTGGCGATGTTCGCAAGTAAGACCCATCCGAGACTGGCCCAGAACGAACCAGAGAATCTAAGTCCGAGCGGCTGTCCGTCGGACGAGATACCCGCGACCAGCCATTTGAGGAAAAGCCAGTTCAGCACGATCATGGCCGGAAAGATCGAGAAGTTGAGCCAGTCGAAGCCGGTCGCGACCGTCACAATCATGAGCACAATGACTCCGAACACCCCGAGAGCCACCGGCATCGCCGAGCCCATGAAGCCGAGATTCGGACGCTGCGGCACCTTCACGCACGGAACGAGCCATTTGAGATACCAAACCAGTGCCCAAGGAATTGGGATCAAGAAGCTCATGCCGATCGCGAGCACGATGCTGCGCCAGGTGAAATCCCAAATTCCGAAATCGATCGACAGCGGTCCGCCGCTGTCGCTGCCTGACACCGTCACCTGCGGCGGATCACCCGGCATCAACGCTGCGGGCGGCGCGCTTACGCCGGGAACGAGGCCGGGAATCTCGCCCGCCTTCTCTGCCAGCCGGATAATCCCTCGGTCCAGACCAGCGTATCCGCGTACACCGTTCCCCGGGCGATGAGATCGCGAAGCTCGGCTTCGGGAAAGGGACCTTTCTGCTGGCCTTCGGATGCATAAAACCATGTTCGGTTCGACATTTTATTTCCGCGGTAGGAAAAAGGCAGTCAGCAAAGACCACCCGGGCGATTTCGCAAATCCGAGCGTACAAGCCGGCCGCGCCTTGACACGCGGCCTGATCTTCAAGCCCGATGACACGCTGGTGGCCTCAGTGGCCTAGGAAGAAATGGCGCGCTCGCGGACGCGACTCTTGTCGAAAACGCTCCGATCGATCACACCGCCGCGCCGCGCTCGGTCAGCGCGAATTGCGAGACGATCCAGTTGCCGTACCAGCGCAGCACCCATGGAATCGGGATCAGGAAGGCGCAGCCGATCGAGAACACGATGGTTCGCCACAGCACCTCGAGCCCGGAGGCATTGAACGTGACTTCGCGGCGCGTGCCGTCGACGTTGCGGCAGATCCAGCGCATCCACGCGGTCAGCACCCAGGCCCAGCCGATGATGGTGATCGCCGAGATCACCATCGCCAGGTACCAGCCGATATAGGCGAGCGGGCTGCCCTTGAACTCGATCGGCAGATCCTGGCCGCTCGAGCTGAGATGGCTGAAGATCCAGCGCACGATCATCCAGCTCAGGAAGCCCTGCAACACCAGCGAGAGCAGGGTCACGATGTTGCTGTTGGCCGCGCCGGCATAGGTCAGGAGACCGAGCACGATGAAGACGTACCAGATGTCGAGCGGCTGCCCGGTGAAGGCAAGATGCGGCCGGCCCGGCACGCGGATATAGGGAATCGCAAAGCGATACAGGGCGGTCGCGGTCCACGGCGCGGGGATGACGAAAATCTCGCCGATGAACATCAGCAGGCTGCGTCCGAACAGGCCCCAGATCGGGAAGTCGGCCGACAGTGCGCCCCCACTATAGCTTCCGGATGCCGCCACCGGCGGCGGTCCGCCGGCCTGTGGGAACGCCGGCGGCGCGCCCGCGCTCGGAACAAGGCCGGGAATCTCCCCCGCCTTCTGCCAGCCGGCCATGCCCTCGGTCCACACCAGGGTATCGGCCCCCACCATGCCTCGGGTGATCAGGTCGCGGAGCTGGGCTTCAGGCAGGGGGCCCTTTTGCTGGCCTTCGGATGCATAAAACCAGTTTCGGTTCGACATTTCTTGATTCCTCGGGGCGCGGGTGCACGCGCTGTGGCGAGAACGAGCCAGCAGGGCGCTGGCCGGGGCGGGAAAGCCATATTCTGGCGGAGGGTTGTCGTCTCGTACAGTGACGGAGTTCACCCGCTGCGCACGTTTTCCCCTTCAACCTGCAAGTTTTTTGTGCCATTTGCCCAGAAAGCTGCCAGATTTGGCGCGTGCGAAATGCCGGGGACGGCAAATGCCGCTCCGGGGATGGGCGCATACGGAAAACCTCAACGGAATGAAGGCTTGAACCATGAAACTCGTCGTTGCGATCATCAAACCGTTCAAGCTCGATGAGGTGCGCCAGGCTCTGACCGCGATCGGCGTCCACGGCATGACGGTGACCGAGGTGAAGGGCTATGGCCGCCAGAAGGGCCATACCGAGATTTATCGCGGCGCCGAATATGTCGTGAACTTCCTGCCCAAGCTCAGGATCGAGATTGCCGTCGATTCCGAGCTCGCCGAGAAGGCCGTCAGCGTCATTACCGAGCACGCCCGCACGGGCCAGATCGGCGACGGCAAGATCTTCGTGACGCCGATCGACCACGCATTGCGCATCCGCACCGGCGAGACCGACAACGACGCGCTCTGAGTTCTATCGAGGTCGCGCCCGGCAACGACGCCGGCGCACGTCAAATCCACTCCAAATCCACGCCAAGAAACCACGACCGCCGGGGAATGATGATGGGGGCACGAGCTCTTCGTGCAGCGATATCAGCTGCGCCGATCACTGCTGCAATCCTGCTCGCGTGGGGCACGCCGACCCTGGCGCAAGATTCTGCGGCCAATCCCGGCATCAACCCGGCCGACACCGCCTGGATGATCGTCGCCACCGCGCTGGTGCTGATGATGACGATCCCGGGGCTCGCGCTGTTCTACTCCGGCATGGTGCGCAAGAAAAACGTGCTGGCGACGATGGCGCAGAGCCTCACGGCCGTTGCGATCATTTCGATCCTCTGGGTCATCTTCGGCTATTCGCTGACCTTCGTCGGCAACGGTCCCTGGCTCGGCTCGCTCGACAGCTGGTTCCTGGCCGGGATCACGATGGACAGCGTCAATCCAGCGGCCAAGACCATCCCCGAAGCGCTGTTCATGCTGTACCAGATGACGTTTGCGATCATCACGGTGGCGCTGGTCGCAGGCTCGGTCGCCGACCGCATGCGGTTCTCCGCCTATGTGCTGTTCTCGATCGGCTGGTTCATCTTCGCCTACGTGCCGCTGGCGCATTGGGTGTGGGGCGGCGGCTTCCTCGCCTCGATGGGCGTGATGGATTTCGCCGGCGGCCTCGTCGTCCATCTCTCCGCCGGCATCAGCGGCCTGGTCGCGGCCAAGGTAATGGGCAACCGGCACGGCTACGGCCATGACAATCTTTCGCCGTTCGATCTGTCGCTCGCCGTGGTCGGCACCGGCCTGCTCTGGGTCGGCTGGTTCGGCTTCAACGGCGGCTCGGCGCTGGCGGCCAATTCGCGCGCGGTGATGGCGATCACCGCCACCCATCTTGCGGCCTGCGCCGGCGCGCTGACCTGGGGCGCGATCGAATGGGCGACGCGCCGCAAGCCGTCTGTGCTCGGCATGATCTCGGGTGCGGTCGCAGGGCTCGGCACCATCACGCCGGCATCGGGCTTCGTCGCGCCGTGGCACGGCATCGTCATCGGCATCATTGCCGGCCTGGTCTGCTTCTGGGCCTGCACCTGGCTGAAGCATCGCTTCAAGTATGACGACTCGCTCGACGTGTTCGGCGTGCACGGCATCGGCGGCCTGACCGGCACGCTGCTCGCAGGCGTGTTCGCCACCGCCGCGATCGGCGGCACCTCCGGCCTGCTCGAAGGCAATCCGCAGCAGCTCTTGATCCAGCTCTACGGCGTCGTGGTGACGCTGGTCTGGTGCGGCGGCGTCACCTTCGTGCTGCTCAAGCTGGTCTCTGCCTTCGTGCCCTTGCGGGTCTCGATGCAGCAGGAGCTGGAAGGTCTCGACATCTCGCAGCATGGCGAGGCGTTGCAGTAGCAGCGGAGCTCACAGCGCCGGGACGAGAACGCCGGCAACCGCGAGACGGGACGAACGGTGCGTCCCGCCGCGTGGCGTGGCTCACGGGGCGGCGCGAGGGCGAATTCGTAAAACAACCCCATGCAAAGGACCCGCGCACCGCGACGTCACGCAGCACGGCGCCAGGACAGTTGGTGCTTGCACAACACATAAGTGTATGCTTATGTATTGGCATGGTCGATACGGATATCTTCAAGGCGCTGGCCGATCCGACCCGCCGCAAGGTCTTCGAGAAGCTCGCCGGCGGCAGCCTCAATGCCAGCGCCCTGCGCGATGGATTGGAGATCAGCCAGCCGGCGATGTCGCAGCATCTGGCGGTGCTGCGCTCGGCAGGCCTGGTGCGCGAGCAGCGGCAGGGCCGCTTCGTCAATTATGAGGTCGACCCGGACGGGATCGCCAGCATCGGGACCTGGCTCGCCCGCTACCGCGCCTATTGGCCGAAGCGCATCGAAGCGCTCTCCGACCTGCTGAAGGACATGGATCAATGAGCGACACAGTCGAGCCTGATGCGGACGCCGCCCTGGTGATCGAATATGAGCTCGACGCGCCGCCGGAGAAGGTATGGCGCGCCGTGACCATTCCAGCCCTGCGCGAACGCTGGCTTCCGGATTCCGATCTCGCCGGCGCCGAGCCTGAATCAACGATCACTGGCGAAGAGGTGCGCTATCGGCTGCGCGAGTCCGAGCCGCCGTTTCGCGAAAGCCACGTCACCTTCCGGATCGAGCCGAACCAGGCCGGCGGCACAACGTTTCGTATCATCCAGGAAGCCTGCGATATCAGGGAAAAACAGCCGCAACCGGCCAACAGCAACCGCCGCTGCCTGATGCGCGCGGCCTGATCCCAAACGCAACCACCCACTGAAACGTCATCACCTGCAGAGATGGAGGTCGCCGATGCGCGACATGATGCAACTCGTCCCCATGGTCGTCGAGCAATCGGCCCGCGGCGAACGTTCCTTCGACATCTACTCAAGGCTCTTGCGCGAACGCATCATCTTCCTCAACGGCGAGGTCAATGACGCGATGTCCGGACTGGTCTGCGCCCAGCTCCTGTTCCTCGAGGCGGAGAATCCGCACAAGCCGATCAACCTCTACATCAACTCCTATGGCGGCGTGGTCACCAGCGGGCTTGCGATGTACGACACCATGCAGTTCATCAAGGCGCCGGTGCACACGCTGTGCATGGGCACCGCGCGCTCCATGGGCTCGTTCCTGCTGATGGCCGGCGAACCCGGTCACCGCGCCGCGCTGCCGAATGCAAGCCTCCACGTGCATCAGCCGCTCGGCGGCTTCCAGGGCCAGGCATCCGACATCCTGATCCACGCCACCGAGATGCAGGAGACCAAGCGGCGCATCATCCGGCTGTACGCGCAGCATTGCGGGCGCTCCGAGGCGGACGTCGAACGGACCCTGGACCGCGATCACTTCATGTCTGCGCAGCAGGCGGTCGAATGGGGATTGATCGACAAGGTCTTTGCGGCACGCGACGCCGCCTGAGGGTCCGACGCCACCCTATTTAAATACCTGCAACTGCACCGTTGCTGAGCAGAATTGTGTCCGGACCCTGACCTGCTCACGAATTAAGCCACCCTGATTAGATTTTAGGCGCGACGGAATAGCGCAGGGGCGCCTTGCTCCCGCAATGCGGGAAAATATCCGGATTCATAATCCATTAGCGAACTCCGGCCGGTTGGCACGGCATTTGATTCTAAGGGTCCCGGCTGTGCCCGCGTAGTGGAAGTCCTCCGCGTGGTGAACCTCAGTCGAAACTCCCGGTGCTCGCTCGCACCGGGCCCAAGCGGGGATAGGACTCATGAAAATTGTTATGGCGATCATTAAGCCATTCAAGCTGGAAGAGGTCCGTGACGCCCTGACCGCCATTGGCGTTCACGGTCTCACGGTGACGGAAGTCAAAGGGTACGGCCGTCAGAAGGGCCACACGGAAATCTATCGCGGCGCCGAATATGCCGTGAGCTTCCTGCCCAAGATCAAGATCGAAGTCGCAGTCAACTCCGATCAGGTCGACAAGACCATCGACGCCATCACCTCTGCCGCCAAGACCGGCCAGATCGGCGACGGCAAGATCTTCGTCATCAGCCTCGAGCACGCCGTGCGCATCCGCACCGGCGAGGCCGATGCCGCTGCCCTCTGATTTCGCGCTCAAACCTTAAGACCTCAGGAGTGAATAACATGACGTTCAAGCGTCCCTATGGCGCGGGACTGGCGGCCCTCGCAGTCGGCCTCTTCGCCGCGACCGCCGCCTACGCTGAGCCAACCGTCAACAAGGGCGACAACGCCTGGATGCTGACCTCGACGGTGCTGGTGCTTTTGATGACCATCCCCGGCCTCGCGCTGTTCTATGGCGGCCTCGTCCGCTCCAAGAACATGCTCTCGGTGCTGGCGCAGGTGTTCTACACGGTCTGCCTGGTCACCGTGCTCTGGGCCCTCTACGGCTACAGCCTTGCCTTCACCGGCGGCTCCGACTTCATCGGCGGCTTCTCCAAGGCCTTCCTGATGGGCGTCACGCCGGACTCGAAGGCGGCGACCTTCTCGGTCGACGCCAACATCTCGGAGCTCATCTATATGTGCTTCCAGATGACCTTCGCGGCGATCACGCCGGCCCTCATCGTCGGTGCCTTCGCCGAGCGCATGAAGTTCGCGGCGATCGCGCTGTTCATCCCGCTCTGGGTGACCCTGATCTACTTCCCGATCGCGCACATGGTCTGGTACTGGCCGGGCCCGGACGCGATCCAGGATGCCGCCAAGGCGCTCGCCGCTGCGGCTGACGGTGCGGCGAAGACCGCGGCGCAGGCCAAGCTCGACGAGATCAACGCCGATGCCGGCTGGATCTTCAAGAAGGGTGCGATCGACTTTGCCGGCGGCACCGTCGTGCACATCAACGCGGGTATCGCCGGCCTGGTCGGCGCGCTCCTGATCGGCAAGCGGACCGGCTACGGCAAGGAGCTGATGGCTCCGCACTCGCTGACCATGACCATGATCGGCGCCTCGCTGCTCTGGGTCGGCTGGTTCGGCTTCAACGCCGGTTCCAACCTCGAAGCCAATGGTGGCGCTGCGCTCGCCATGACCAACTCCTTCGTGGCCACGGCCGCGGCGGCGCTGGCCTGGATGTTCGCGGAATGGATCATCAAGGGCCATCCCTCGCTGCTCGGCGCACTCTCGGGTGCGGTCGCGGGCCTCGTCGCGGTGACCCCGGCGGCCGGCTATGCCGGTCCGATGGGCGCCATCGTGCTCGGCCTCGTGGTCGGCGTGGTCTGCCTGTTCTTCTGCACGGTCGTGAAGAACGCGCTCGGCTATGACGACTCGCTCGATGTGTTCGGCGTCCACTGCGTCGGCGGCATCATCGGCGCGCTCGGCACCGGCATCCTGGTCAACCCGGCACTCGGCGGTGCAGGGATCATCGACTACACCGCGATCCCGCCGAAGGTCGCCGATTACGACTTCGCGGCGCAGATGATCTCGCAGTGCTGGGGCGTCTGCACCACGCTGGTGTGGTCGGGCGTCGGTTCGGCGATCCTCTACAAGATCGTCGACGTGATCGTCGGCCTGCGCGCCAACGTCGAGACCGAGCGTGAAGGCCTCGACATCACCGAGCACACGGAGCGCGCCTACAACATGTGAGTTCTCCCGGGACTCCGGCTCCCTCCGGGGCCGGGTCCAGAACTACGGTTCGGGCACATACCCGGCAATGTCCGGACCGTTGAGGGGCTCCAGCGCAAGTTGGAGCCCCTTTCTTTTTTCTCCGGCTTGAGAAAATATTGTCGGAATTGCCTGCCATTGTGGAATGACAGGCTACAAACAACGAAAACGGGAGGACGTCATGAAGGTGCAAGGCAGGTGCTATTGCGGCAACGTGCGCTATGAGGCCGAAGGCGAACCGATGATGGCGGCGCAATGCCTGTGCCGCGAATGCCAGTACATCACGGGCGGCGGACCGAACATGTTCATGGCGATGCCGACCACCGGCTTCAAATACACCGCAAGCCAGCCCAAGCAGTTCACCCGCAAGGATCTCGACCGCGCCGTGACCCGCGAATTCTGCCCGGAATGCGGCACGCATCTGGTGACCAAGGTGCCGGGCCTGCCCGCCACGATCCTGAAGGTCGGCACGTTCGACGACCCCAGTGTGTTCACCCCGCAGATGACGATCTACACCTGCGACAAGCAGACCTTCCACCATCTGCCCGAGGGCAAGCCGTCATTCGAGAAGCTGCCGGCGCGGTAACGCGGCGGCGCAAGGACTCACGCCGCGTCGCGCGCGTGCTCGACGCGGTCGCGACCGTGGCGCTTGGCGGCGTAGAGTGCCTGGTCGGCGGTTCGCAGCAGGCTGCCGAGATCGAAGCCGGTTGCCTTCACGGTGAAGCCGATGCTGATGGTCACCGGCAGCTGGGTCACGCCGTCGAGGATCGTCCGGCCTGCGCAATCGCGACGGATTTCCTCGGCGCCGTGCGCGGCTTGTTCGTGGCTCAGGCCCGTGACGACAGCCGCAAACTCCTCGCCGCCGTAGCGCGCGACCAATGCGCCATGCCGGGTTGCGAACTGGCGCAGCACGTCTGCGATCTCGACCAGCACCTTGTCGCCGATCTCATGTCCGTAGCGATCGTTGATCGCCTTGAAGTGATCGATGTCGCACATCAACATCGCCACCGGCGCGCCATCCACCTGCGCTCTGTCGAGTGTAGCGGCCGCCTCGGCATCGAAGCCGCGGCGGTTCAACAGGCCGGTCAGCTGGTCGGTCTGCGAGAGCTGCGCCAGCTCGCGGCGGGTCTGCGCGAGCGCCAGCATCAGCATGCCGGCGCGATATGACATGGCGCCGCTGAGCGTGACCCCGATGAAGACGCCGGCGGTCAATCCAAAGGCCTGCATCTGTCCGACCGTGATCGGCGCGGCCAAATCGCGGCCGAACACCAGCATGCCGATGGTGAAGGACATCACCGCGGTCATGCCGGCGGCAATGGCCATGATCTTGCCGGTGCGGCGCAGAACATCGCCGCGTGTCTCGATCCCTGCCATTTCCGTCTGCACGCCCTCGCAATTCGCGGCATCATTCGGTCGTGCTGTGTTGCGAATTGCTGAAGGGGATTCGTGACGCGCGCGCTGGCCTTAATGATGCGTAAAGCGGATCGGTCGAATGCGCGACGATGTTCGGCTGAGCGCGGTCAGTCGATCAGGACTTCCTCGTCCGGCAGCTCGCTCGGCGCGCCATCGCGCAAATAGCTTTCGAGGATACCGGCGAGCGACAGCGGCGTGAGGCGCTCTTCCGCACTGGACAGATCGGCGATCGGCCACCAGCGGAAGCAATCCAGCATCTTCGCTTCGGTCTCATCGGCCATGACAGGCACGAATCGATCGGCGTGAACGATGCGGTACTCTTCCTTCTGGGAGATCCGACGGCCGCCCCAGTTGAAGGTGTGATGCCGCCGCCAGACGGCGGGGCCGGGCGCGAAATCGACCAGCCCCAATTCCTCGGCCAGTTCCCGCTGCAAGGTCGCTTCAGCCGTCTCGTCGCCCTCGATGCCGCCGCCGGGCGCGATCCAGAAGCAGTCGCCGCCATGCGGCGGCCGAATCCGCATCAGCAGCACTTCGCGTTCGGCCGTAATGATGAGCGCCCTGACGGCGCGGCGGTGAAGCATGTCTCGGAGCAATTTGGTGCGATTTTCGCGGTTTTCCCGGAGCCAGCGCTGATATCACGGGCCGGCCAATCGCGCGCGCCACCGATGGTTAATCGCGTCTTAACCTCGCCCTATCTATGGTGATTTGATCGGTTTACGGTCGGCGCCCCTATCCTCCGACCGCAGTGAAAGTGCTGGCATTTCAATCATGGCAATGACCGCCTCATCCGGCTTGGCGCAGGGCGCCGGCGATGTCGCATCCGCCGGCCAGGCCGAGCGTTCCCCATTCGTGCGGACCACCGAACTGCTGGCGCCGTACCAACCAGCTAAGCCCTTGATTACGCTGTCGGTAGGCGAGCCGCAGCACCCCGTGCCCGATTTCGTCGGGCCGGTGCTGGCGAGGCACACCGCCG
>NZ_JACMYO010000223.1 GCF_020889685.1 Bradyrhizobium oropedii | reverse complement strand
GTTGGTGTTGCGCAAGGAGGCCGCTTGATGGCGCCCGCGGTCAACGCAACGGTCGAAGCGGCGCGGCGTGCACTCGCCGCCCGGCTGCAGGCCGCCGGCAACGAGTCGGCCGAGCTCGATGCGCGATTGCTGGTCGGTGCCGCGCTCGGCCTCGATTTGACCGGCCTCATCACGGCCGCAGCGCGGATACTGACGCCGGAGCAATCGGATCTCCTCGAAGACCTCGCACGGCGTCGCCTCGCCGGCGAACCGGTCGCGCGCATTCTCGGCATCAAGGAGTTTTGGGGCCTGCCGCTGCATCTCTCCGCCGCGACGCTGGTGCCGCGGCCCGACACCGAGACTGTGGTCGAGCGTGCGCTCGAGCTGCTGCGCGCCGAGGGCGCGACCGAGCGCGCGCTGCGGATCGCCGATCTCGGCACCGGCTCCGGGGCGATCCTGCTGGCGCTGCTCTCGGAACTGCCACACGCGCATGGCTTCGCCACCGACATCGCGCCGGAAGCGCTGCGGACGGCGAGCCGGAACGCCGCTGCGCTTGGGCTTGCGGATCGCACCACATGGATCGAATGCGACTATGGCAGCGCCCTGACCGGCAGCTTCGACCTGATCGTGTCCAACCCGCCCTACATCCCCTCGGCCGACATCGCCGGTCTCGACATCGAGGTGCGCGCGCACGACCCGCGCGCGGCGCTCGACGGCGGCCCCGACGGGCTCGACGCCTACCGCGCGCTGATTTCGCAATCTGCGGGTCTTTTGACCCCGCATGGATTTCTGGTTGTGGAAATTGGGCAGGGCCAGAGCCGCGACGTTGAAGCGCTGATGACGGCTTCCGGGTTATCCCCAACGGGGTCGCCCAAGGCCGATCTCGGGGGCATTCCGAGGGCCGTTTCTGCCCGTCGGCTGCCCCGATAAAGTCCTATTGGAACGCAAAAAAACCTCTTGGATTATCCCCCGGGAACGACTACGTTCCGGGCACAACATCGGTGCTGGCCCCGTAATCCGTTACGGGTGATGACCAGGGTTCGGCAGAGCCCGCCGATCGAAAGGTTCCAGGAACGCAGGTCTCATTGAGCGCAATAGCCGAAGCTGTGCTGCTCTCGACCGCCAAGCGAACGAAAGCCTGTTATTGCGCTTGAAGACTTATGCACGAGAACTGGGCCTGTCTCAACGGGCGGAATGATTTGGTCGCTGGCGCGTTTGGCCGGCGGTTGGGGAACGCGTCTTTGCTGCACGCGACTTTGCTGAACGAGATGGTCGGCGACATCGAAACCACTTCGAACGGTATTGCGATTCCGTGTGCCTAGGCGCGCGCCGAATCGGACTCTGGGAATCGAACTTCTGAGAAATCGGACTTGAGAAATCGGACTGTGGACTGCAATCACTTCAGGGCTGGAATAAAAGGCGACAGATGAGAAACGGTCAGAACAACAAGCGGATGCGCAACCGGAATAACAACAACAATAATAACAACAACAATAACCGGCGCGGCCAGAATCCCCTGACACGGGTGTACGAATCGAACGGACCCGACATCAAGATCCGCGGCACGGCCTCCCACGTGGCCGAGAAATACGTCCAGCTTGCGCGCGATGCGCGCTCCTCCGGCGATCCGGTGGCAGCCGAAAACTACTACCAGCACGCTGAGCACTACTACCGGATCATCGCAGCCGCGCAGGAGCAGTTCCGGCAGAATCAGCAGCCGCCGCGTCCCGACGCCGAGGTGACGCCAGCCGAAGACAGCGACGACGACAGCGACGGCTATTCGAGCTTCGGCCAGGAGCCGGGCTTCGTGCCGCAGCAGCAGCAACCCTTCA
This sequence comes from Bradyrhizobium oropedii, assembly GCF_020889685.1. Lineage (GTDB taxonomy): Bacteria > Pseudomonadota > Alphaproteobacteria > Rhizobiales > Xanthobacteraceae > Bradyrhizobium > Bradyrhizobium oropedii. Next base: position 10,516 of record NZ_JACMYO010000223.1, on the reverse strand, counting down.
TGCGCGACAACGGCCAGCAGCCGTACCAGCAGCGCGAGCAACAGCCGCAGCCGCCGCGCGAGCATCGCGAGCGTGACCAGCAGCCGCGTGAACATCGCGAACGCGAGCATCGTCCGCAGCCGCAATACCAGCCGCAGCCGCAGAACCAGCCGCAGCCCGCGATGGCCGATGCCGGCGGCGTCGATCGGCTGCCCTCGTTCATCACCGGCGGCGCGCAGCCGCAGGTCAACGGTGGCGCCTATGAAGGCAACAATGGCGGCGCAGAACGCGGCGAACGAAGCGAGCGCTTTCCGCGCCGTCGCCGCCGTCCGCACGGCCCGCGCGCCGACATGGCGGCGCAGCCCGCGCCGAGCGACGACTTCACTCCGGGCAACGAGTAACACAACTATGCGGCCACCCTCCCCTGAAGGGGGAGGGTGAATAATCCGCGTCACGGCGGCGTCGTCTACGACTCCGAATGACTCGACTTGCGCGTCGCCGTCGAGGACGGCACCAGCACCGGACGCAACGACGGGATCAGCTGCGTGCGCTCGCGGCGCGCGGGGATCGCGCGATAGACCTGCTTGCTCGCTTCCACGATATGCACGCCGGCGAACGGCATCGACAGCGCAGCACCGACGCGCTCCCACGCCATCGCCGAACGCAAGAACCAGCTGCCCTGCACCGGCGGCATGAACAGCGCCTCGCCCCATGACGACGGCGTGAACCAGGTCTGCCGCAACAGCTGGGTGATCTGCGCCCGTGAATAGGGCCGGCCATGGCGAACGGCGTCGCATCGGTGCGCGTCCAGACACCGCGGCGATTCGGGATGATCGCGATCAGCCGCCCCGACGGCGACAGCACCCGCCACACCTCGCGCAGCAGCCGCTCGGGATCGTCGGACATCTCCAGCGCATGAACCAGCAGCACGCGGTCGACTGCGGCATCCGGCAACGGCATCGAGAATTCATCAATCAGCGTCGCCAGCGCCGGCCGGCCGGTCGGCCATTTCAGCACGCCCTGGGCCGCCGGCATGAAGGCAATGCAGCGCTCGCAGGTATCGCGAAACAGGCCGAGATAGGGCGTCGGATAGCCGAGGCCGAGCACGCGCTGGCCTTCCGCATTCGGCCACCGCGCGCGAATGCCACGGTTGATCAGCTGCCGCGCCACGATGCCGAGGCGCTGCGAATAGAAGTCGCGGAGGTCGATGACGTCCATGGTCGTTAGCCTAACATGCCCCTTGCTGCCGGGGAGCGCCGAAAATTGCGTTGCCGCCGGAGCGTTAACGCCATATTTCACACCTATATTGGGCGCGTTAAGAGCATGATCCGGGAAAGTCGGCACCGGTTTTTCGAAGAGATCACGCTTCTGACCGTCCGTCCCGTTTGTTCGTGGAGATATCATGACCGCCGAAATTCGCACCTTCAGCTGCCTCACCGACAATTTCGGGTACCTGATCCACGATCCCGCGACCGGCGCGACCGCATCGATCGACGCGCCGGAGGCCGGCCCGATCATCAAGGCACTGGAACGCGAAGGCTGGACGCTGACCGACATCCTGATCACCCATCACCATGGCGACCATGTCGGCGGCGTCGCCGAACTGAAGCAGAAATACGGCTGCCGTGTCGTCGCCCCGCACGACCAGTCGGCGAAGATCGCCAATGTCGATCTGCGCGCCGCCAATGCCGACGTCATCAAGGTCGGCAGCCTGCTCGCGCGCGTGGTGGAAACGCCCGGCCATACGCTCGACCACATCTCCTACGTGTTCGACGGCGAGAAGGCGGTGTTCGCCGCCGACACGCTGTTCTCGATCGGCTGCGGCCGGGTGTTCGAAGGCACCTATCCGATGATGTGGGATTCGCTTTTGAAGCTGCGCTCGCTGCCGGACGATTTTCGGCTGTATTGCGGCCATGAATACACCGCTTCGAACGTGAAATTCGCGCTCACCATCGAGCCCGACAATGCAGCCTTGCAGGCGCGCGCGGCGGAAGTCACAAAACTGCGCGCCGAGAACAAGCCGACGATTCCGGTGCTGCTCGGCGACGAGAAGAAGGCCAATGTGTTCCTGCGCGCCGACGAGCCTGTTGTCGCAGCCAAGCTGCACATGAAGGGCGCCGACCCGGCCCAGGTGTTCGGCGAGCTGCGCGAGCGCAAGAACAAGTCGTGATGGCCGAGCTCTCGGCTGCCGACATCATCGCGCGCCTCGACCTGAAGCCGCACCCGGAAGGCGGGCACTATCGCGAGACATTTCGCGATGAGCGCGGCGACGCCAACGGCCGCGCCCATTCGACCGCGATCTATTTCCTGCTCGCGCGCGGCGAGCGCTCGCACTGGCACCGCATCGACGCGGTGGAGATGTGGCACTATTACGCGGGCGCGCCGCTGACGTTGTGGATCGCGCGGGACGACAATTCACCGCACACGATCACGCTTGGTCCGGACGTCGCACACGGCGAGCAACCGCAGGCGATCGTGCCTGTTGGTGCTTGGCAGGCAGCAGAAAGCAGCGGCGACTGGACGCTGGTCGGCTGCACCGTCGCGCCCGGCTTCGATTTCGCGAAGTTCGAGCTGGCGGCGAAGGGCTGGGAGCCGGCTTCGTAGGAACCGCTCTTGTAGGATGGGTAGAGCGCAGCGAAACCCATCAACCGTCGCACAACGAAGACACCTGATGGCCCGCTAGTCACGGAGTGCGCGAGTCAACAGCTCCGCGATCCTTGCCGACAGTTCCTGAGCTTCACCTGAGGTCATGCCTTTTGCCACCGGGTTGAAATCAGTCATCATGGACACGTACAAGCCATCAGGAAGCGCGTGTCGATAAGCCCTATCGCCCAGAATTTCATGAAGCTTGGACCAAGCACGCACATCCAACGCTCGCTTCGCCAAATAGAAATTCCGAAAGGCGAGACTGAGCGGATATCTACGAAGCTCGTCCGGGTCTTCCAGAGAGTACTCGACGAGTATAGCGCCATACAGCGGGCTCAGAAGATCGGCGAAGTGGACGAACCTCCGGTACGCAATATTGCCCAATGTCCTGGCTCTCGGATCGAGCCGACCCGACGGTCCGCAAAAGGCTTCGCCTTCGGTGCGCAATTCCACGACGCCACCACGAACAACCAATTGCTCAACGGGCCCCGCGATTCCAATCACGTTCGAGGCCGTGAACTTTCCTCCCGCTCCTTGGAGCGGTGTTTCAGCTCTTACTTTGTCGAGCGCCTGCTTCAGGTTCGCCTCACCTACGAAATAAGCCAGCTCCAAGAACGGTGCATCCAACATCATTTCCCGGTAGCCCCAGATAGTGTGGTGATCTGCCTATCTTGTAGAACGAAACTCGTCGCTAACTCACTTCGTCGGATGGGTAGAGCGTAGCGAAACCCATCAACCTTTATCTGCGCGGCAAGATGATGGGTTTCGCTGCGCTCTACCCATCCTACGTTCTTTTTCTCAGCACCATGTCCTTCGCCGCGATCAACCCGCCGCCGGCGATCAGGATCGCGGCGATGGCGATGTTGGCGCTGGGCTTGGCAAAGCCGGCCGCGATCAGGAACGCGGTCGAGAGCAGCGGCGTGGCGTAGGACGCGGCGCCGAGCACCCGGATGTCGCCGCGCTTCATGCCGATGTCCCAGGCGAAGAACGCAGCCCCCACCGGACCGATGCCGAGCGCCACGACCGCAAGCCATTGCAGCGGCGCCGCAGGCCACACCGTGGTCTCCACCATCATGTGCACGGCTGCTGCGAGCACCGCAGTCGCAAGACAGAAGCCCGCCACCGCATCGGTCGGCACCGCCTTGAGCCGGCGCGACATCACCGAATAGGCGGCCCAGACGAACGCAGCAACGAAAGCCGCCGCGAAGCCTGGGATCTGCTCCCTTGTGAAGCTGCCGGTGTTGCCGGCGAACAGCAGCACTGTGCCGGCAAGGCCGAGCAGCGCACCGACAATGTGATGGATCGCCAGCCGCTCGCCCGGCAGCAGCGACGAGAACAGCACGATCAACAGCGGCCAGAGATAGTTGAGCAGGCCGGCCTCGGCGGGCGGCGCGTAGCGCAACGCCAGGAAATACAGCGCGTGATAGCCGAACAGGCCGCCGACGCCGACGACCCAGGCGATCAGCGGCTGCTTCAACGCGCCGAACGCGGCCGGACGCAGCAGGAAGCTTGCGAACGCGACCGCGGCCCCGATCGCAAACGTCATGGCGGCGAGCTGGAACGCCGGGATTGCCCCGGTCGCGACCGTCATGACCGACAGCAGCGACCACATCAGGATGGCGGTCAGTCCGACAAGGGTGGCAGTTCGGGTCGTCATCTCTATTCAATCCGTCATGGCTTGCCGGCGTCACGGCCAGCCACGTCCTTGCTTCGCGCCCCGCGGTTGTAGCGACGAAAATGCCCGGCACAAGGCCGGGCATTGAGAGTTGATCGGGTGCGCCTGCGGCGCGACGACGCTTCTCGCGTCAGGCGTGATACTGGCCGCCGTTCACGGTCAGCGTCGAGCCGGTGATGAAGCCCGCATCGTCGGCCGCGAGGAACACCACGGCGCGCGCGATCTCCTCGGGTTCGCCGAGCCGGTTGACCGGAATCTGCGGGATCACGTTCTTCTCGAGCACGTCCTTCGGCACCGCCTGCACCATCTCGGTGTTGATATAGCCGGGGCAGATCACGTTGACGGTGATGCCGCCCTTGGCGTTCTCGAGCGCCAGTGCCTTGGTGAAGCCGATATCGCCGGCCTTCGCCGCGGAGTAGTTGACCTGGCCGAACTGGCCCTTCTGGCCGTTGATCGAGGAGATCGAGATGACGCGGCCGAACTTGCGGGCGCGCATGCCCTCGATCACCTGGCGCGTCATGTTGAACAGCGAGCCGAGGTTGGTGTTGATCACGGCATTCCACTGCTCGAGCGTCATCTTGTGGAATGCGGTATCCTTGGTGATGCCGGCATTGTTGACGAGCACATCGACCGGCCCGAGATCGGCCTCGACCTGCTTCACGCCGGCCGCGCAGGCGTCGAACGATGAGACGTCCCACTTGTAGACCGGAATGCCGCTATCCGCCTTGAACTTCTCCGCCGCAGCGTCATTGCCGGCATAGCTTGCCGCCACCTTGTAGCCAGCCGCTTTCAGCGCCTTGCTGATCGCAGCTCCAATGCCCCGCGTTCCGCCCGTCACCAATGCAACACGTGCCATGTCCGTCTCCTCCTTGGCCGTCTTTTATAACCGGATCTCTCCGGTCTGCGCACTCACTCAACAAAGCGCGATGAGATTAGGCTGAATCGTCATCGCGCTTTAGCTCCTTTTTTTGAGCATGATCTCTTCGGAAAACCGCTTCACACTTTTCCGGATCATGCTCTCGAAACAAAAATGCCCGGCGCAAAGCCGGGCATCTTTTCTATCAGCTCGCGCTGCGGTTGACAGATGATCTTTTCATCACCTAGCCGGCCTCGCTGCCTTTTGTTCAGTCGCGTGCAACGCACATAGCAATGCCCATGCCGCCGCCGATGCACAGCGTCGCGAGGCCCTTCTTGGCATCGCGCTTCTGCATCTCGTGCAGCAGCGTCACCAGCACGCGCGCGCCCGATGCGCCGACCGGATGGCCGATCGCGATCGCGCCGCCATTGACGTTGACCTTGGCCGGATCCCAGCCGAGGTCCTTGTTGACGGCGCAGGCCTGCGCCGCGAACGCCTCATTGGCCTCGATCAAATCGAGGTCGGCGATGTTCCAGCCGGCCTTCTTCAGCGCGGTGCGGGAGGCCGGGATCGGCCCGGTGCCCATGATCTTGGGGTCGACGCCGGCCTGGCCCCACGAGACGATGCGGGCGAGCACCTTCTTGCCCTGCTTGGCGGCTTCCTTGGCGGTCATCAGCACGACGGCGGCGGCGCCGTCATTGATGCCCGAGGCGTTGCCGGCGGTGACGGTGCCGTCCTTCTCGAAGGCGGCACGGAGCTTGGCCATCGCGTCGATCGTGGCGCCATGGCGCGGATACTCGTCGGTGTCGACCACGATGTCGCCCTTGCGGGATTTGATCGTGACCGGGACGATCTCGTCCTTGAACCTGCCGGCCTTCTGCGCCGCCTCGGCCTTGTTCTGGGAGCCGACCGCGAACTCGTCCTGCTGCGAACGGGTGATCTGGTACTGCTTGGCGACGTTCTCGGCGGTGTTGCCCATATGGTAGCCGTTGAAGGCGTCCCACAGCCCGTCCTTGATCATGGTGTCGACCAGCTGGAGGTCACCCATCTTGACGCCGCCACGCAGGTATTGCGCGTGCGGGGCCATGCTCATGGATTCCTGACCGCCCGCGACAACGATCGACGAATCGCCGTTGAGCAGCGCCTGGTAGCCCAGCGCCACCGTGCGCAGGCCCGAACCGCAGAGCTGATTGACGCCCCAGGCCGGGCTTTCCACCGGGATGCCGGCCGCGATCGAGGCCTGGCGGGCCGGATTCTGGCCCTGCGCGGCGGTGAGGATCTGGCCCATGATGACTTCGGAGACCTGACCGGCCTCGACGCCGGCACGCTCCAGCGCCGCCTTGATGGCGATCGCGCCGAGGTCGTGGGCCGGCGTGGTGGCGAACGCGCCGTTGAAGCTACCGACGGGGGTGCGGGCGGCGCTGACGATGACGACATCGTCTGACATGGACATCTCCTATGGGTTGTAGCTGGGTTTCTCGACGGCGGGCGGCCGGTTTGGCGGGCCTGTCTCTTGATGACTATCCTGTAAACCTCGTTGAGACATGTCAATCGAACTGTCGCGCAAATTGCGCCGCGACGCACTCAAAATGACGCTCCTGGCACTTTCCTGAGCAATACCTTTGCTTTGGAATTAACCGCACAGCACAAAACGGTAGCCGAACGGCTTTGAAAATGCTTACCTTTGCTGCGATGCGTTGCATTTAGCCCTGCGGCGATGCCGTTGGGTTCCAGGTTCTTCGGCGTTGAAGTGAGAGCCCATGGCAAAATCTGAACAACCGACCACGATCAAGAAATACGCGAACCGGCGGCTCTATAATACCGGTACGAGCACCTATGTGACGCTCGAGGATCTCGCGGCGATGGTGAAGGAGGGCGAGGATTTTCTCGTCTATGACGCCAAGACCGGAGACGACATCACCCGCTCCGTGCTCGCGCAAATCATCTTCGAACAGGAAAACAAGGCCGGGCAGAACCTGCTGCCGACCACCTTCCTGCGGCAGCTGATCCGCTTCTACGGCGACAGCATGCAGATGGTGGTGCCGAAATATCTCGAGCAGTCGATCGATACGCTGACCCGGGAACAGGAGAGATTCCGCAAGCAGATCGCGGGCGCCCTGAGCGGGACGCCGTTTGCTCCCCTGGAAGAACAGGTCCGCCGCAACATGGAGCTGTTCCAGCAGACCTTCTCGATGTTCAAGCCGTTCGTGCCGCAGCGCGGCGGCACGGAGCCCGAGAAAGTGCCGGAGCCCGCGGCCGACGATGGCAACATCGACGACCTGCGCCGCCAGATGAAGGACATGCAGGAACGCCTCGAACGCATGTCGCAGCCGACGAAGAAGGACGAGTAGGTTTCTCGTCTCAGTCGCTGGGCTGGCCACCTCTGAATCCCGTCACCCTCAGGAGCGCGCATTGCGCGCGTCTCGAAGGGTCGACGGCCCCGCCGGGCCGTGCATCCTTCGAGACGCCGCTACGCGGCTCCTCCAGCGACAAGGGCGAAGCCTTTGCGCGGGGATGACGGTCGTTCTAACCGCGGTCCAAGTCAGCCCGTGGCGGGCACGACCTTCTCCGGCGGCGCATTCCACGGCCGGTCCGGCGAGGCGAGACCGATCAGGCGGCCCTGGATGAAGTCGCAGCCCCATTCGCGCAGCATCGCGGCGGCTTCCTCGTCCTGCACCCATTCGGCGACCGTCTTGATTTCAAGCCGGCGCGCGAGATCGATCAGGGTTTGCACGAAGGCGCGGTCGTCGGCCGAGCGCACGATGTTCTGCACGAAGGCGCCGTCGATCTTCACGATGTCGACGCCGAGCTTGCGCAGGTTGCGGAACGAGGTGTAACCGGCGCCGAAATCGTCGATCGCGATCCGGCTGCCGAAATTCTTCAGCCGCGTGACGAAGCCGCGGACGTCGTCGATGTCCTGGATCGCGACCGTCTCGGTGATCTCGACGATCAAGCGCTCGCCGACGCCGGGATGTGCGCGCATCAGCGATTCGATGGTGGCCCACCAGTCCGGATCCATCGTGGTGTCGGGCGAGATGTTGAGGCTGAGCTGCACACCGGGGGCGGCGGCGAGCTCGGCAATGGCAAGCTCCAGCACGCGATGATCGACCAGCCGGATCAGGCCGAGCCGCTCGGCGACCGGCACGATATCTGGCGCAAGCAGCGCGCGGCCGTCGTCCTGCTCCATGCGGACCAGGCACTCGTAGAACGCAGGCTGCCGCAAGCGCGCGTCGACCACCGGCTCGAAGCCGATCACGATGCGGCGCTCGTTCAGCGCGGTGACGATCTCGTCGGTGACGCGGATGTTGACGCGGCGCTGGGCATCGCGCTCGACATTCGGCTTCCACAGCGCGAACGATCCGGCGCGGCGGCTCTTGGCCGCATCGAGCGTCTCCTGGGCGCGATTGACCGCCTCCTCCGCCGACTTCGCATGGCGCGGGATTGTGACGGCGCCGATCGAGACCGTCACCGACACCGGGCCGGACTTGGTCGGCACCACCTCGTCGCGGACCGCGGCGAGGAAGCGCTCGGCCGCGACATTGGTGTCATCGACGGTGCAGTTGCGCAGGATCAGGCCGAACTTGTTGCCGGAGAAGCGGCCGAGCATGTCGCCACTGCGCAGCCGCGCACGGATCCGCTTCGCGACCTCAGCGATGACGGCATCCGCGACATCGAAGCCGAAGGCATCGTTGACGCGCGCCAGATGGTCGATGCCGATCAGCATGAAGGCGCAGGACGAGCGGAAGCGTGCGCATTCCTCCATCGTCTCGGCGAGCGAGGCGACCAGATGGGTGCGGTTGAGCTCGTTGGTCAGCGGATCGTGCCGCGACAGTTTCAAGAGCTGCTCGTCGCGGGCGTGCCGCTCATTGTTGATGCGGACGACGCCCTGCACCAACGCCGGCCTGCCGTCGGCGCCGGCAAACCAGCAGCCGGTCTCCTCGATCCAGATCAGCGGCGCCGAGGTGACGGCGCGTACGCCATATTCGATCCGGTAGGGAACGCCCTCCCCGCTCCGCACCGGCGCGGACTGGCCGAGCGCATCCGATCGAACCGAGCGCATCGGCTCGATCAGCTTGGCGAGCTCGGCGCCATTCGCCAGCGCAGCGGCCGGGATGTCAGGGAATACCGTCGCCGCATTGTCGCTCCAGGCAATCGCGTCGCTCGCCAGGTCCCAGGCGAATGTCGCTTGGCCGAGCGAGGCGAGGACGCTGGCAGCTGGCGGGACAGAGGGCATCGAACATGTCTCGATTTGGGACGGCGCCCGGTGATTCTACACGCTCTCAAGATAGTGGTTCCGGCGAATCCAACGCTAGGAGAAGTTGATAAATAATCTGGAAACCACGTTTTCGAGTGCCGTGGAACGAACTGGGGATGGCGGGCATGACCCTTGCCATGAGGGTGTTGCAGAGGGACGCCACGTCCCAAACTATGACGCTCCAACGGGTCGCAGGCGATGCTCGATATCGATCAATCAGAGGTCCTGGACGGCGAGTTCACAGAGACTGCCGGGGTGACCAGCACGGCCCTGGTGCCCCTGGCCGCGGCGACCCATTGGGCGCCCAAGATCCCGCTGCCCCATGCCGACCCGTCATTTATGGCCCACCTGATCGCCACCGCCGCCCATGAACCGCAGACGCGCGGCCTGCGGCGTGGGTCATTGGCCGATGCGCAGAGCGCCTACGGCCCGCATGTCGACGAACGCCGCAGCGTGGCGCGACGCACCCGGCAAATCATCTAGACAGGATTAGTGGGCCTTGACCGGCCGGTTGCCGTGGCTGTCCTGCGGCACGCCGCGCCGCAACGACATGTGGGAGTGAATGCCGAGCCAGCGCCCGTCGGGCTGGCGCGCGAGGATGATCGTCGCACGCCCCGGCCGATCGAAGCGGCCGCCGTCCGGATTGAAGCCGGTGCTGGTCCACGGCGTGATCACCGTCGCCATGCCGCCGTCGGCGCTGATCAGCACCTCCGTGTGCGCGAGATCGAAGGCGAAATCGGCGGTGCGCGGCCAGACATTGTCCCATTGCATCTCGGTCCAGCGGGCGCGGCCGTGGATGAGTTCCTGATAGGTGCCGAACGAGATGATGTCCGAATGCCAGAACGGACGGGCGGCAACATAGTCGACCGCCCTGACGCAGGCGGCGAACCGTTCGAGCCAGTCAAAGATCGATTGCGTTGTCGTCGGATCGGCGATCGGAAGGGGCGTTTCTTCGCTCATGGCTCCCTCCGAAAACGCTCTAGCGCTGTGGCGTGTCCGGCGATGGCTGGCCGCCCGGCTGCAAATCGGGCGAGGCGACCGTGGGCTTTGGCGCGGACGGATCGAGCAGCACGGATTCCGCGACCGACGTCGCCGGCGGAACGGG